>JAYTSN010000088.1:0-15983 GCA_043745625.1 Aestuariivirga sp.
AGAGCCTTTGGCAAGTGCAAAAGCTGCAACACGTTCACGCAGATCAAGAGAGTAGAGTTTCGACATGAATGCCAGCCTCCATCCGGCCCGCAGTTTGAACCAGATTTCAACTGATTTGGGAATCGTTATTAGACTCTCTGAAGCGTGATCACGCTCTAAGCTATCAAAAACGGTGACGCTGCAGCAAGCACTTCCTGCTTTGATTTTGGCTCATCAAACGCACCAGTCCAAGCCTTCTTTCCGCCAATGCGTCGTACTTCCGCCGCGTGGCGCGCTTCAACTGAATGGATTTGCAAAGCCGCAGTCAATATAGCTCCATAACCCATCAAGTTTCCGGCTTGACCTTTGTACGCGGCCACACCCAAATCCTCAAACGTTTGAGATAGTGCAAGGAACGTCTTAAAGTTTGAAAATACATCTGCATATTTTCCGCCAGCCGTAAAATCAGCCTTAAGGTGGCTTGACGGCTGCAGCACCTAATGCACCTTTTAAAAACGCCACATGCTGCGCTTCATGTTTGGCAATCAAGCCAAACACAGCATGATAACGTGCTGGTACAACGCCCGACGCGTTGCCAGCTTTGTAGAATGCTGATTCAATATATTCCAAAGTGAACGCGAAGTTCAGTGTATCGACGATTTGCTTTGGAAGACCACCCGCAAAAGCTTCTTGCGATGCCGCTGCCAAAATGAGTGGGGCAGACGCGAGTAAGCCGAGTGATCGTGCTGATTTTGCAAACAAACCGCAGCGTGAAGTCACTAAGTTGGTTACCAGATCAGAGTCTAATTCACCGAGAACGTTTAAATTAATGGTGTTCATGATTAAGCTCCTGCCAAATGCATTGCGGTAACTTTGGTTTTGATAAATGGTCCAGCCGCTTTCAAAACTGCTCCTGGGGCACGGGCCACATCCAAGCCATTTTTGCCCACAACATCCGAACCTGAAAACGCAGTGGAATTTGGTCGGAGCATATCGTGAATAGTTGCCGCATGACGCGCTTCAACAGAAACGATTTTTCCAGCCACCAAAAGGTAATCACCATTCTGGAGCAGTCGTCCAGCGCCATTATAGGCTGAGACACCCAAATCCTCGAATGTCTTGGCTGTGTTTAATACACTGCTGCGACTTGCGAAATTTTCTGCTGAGAAATCGACACTGAGGCCTGGAATTGCTTTTGCCCCAAGTGCCTTTTTCAGGAATTGGCGATGAGCGACTTCATGGCTGCGAATGTCATTGAGTATCGTTTTTTCGTGCGCAGACATCGCTCTTTAGGGGTTGCTTACAACCTCTGTGTAAAATGCGGCCTCTAATTCCTCTAGTGCATAGGCGTAATTCAATATGCCAATGTCACCGCGACCAAGATCAGCTGCAAGTACTTCGGATATGCCGAAGTTAGGCAACACATTGCCAAAAAGTGCCACAGATGCAGCACCTGTCCAATTCAAAACCAGACGTCGTGATGGCTTTGCTAACGGTTCAAAATTTTCGTCGCGACTAGTCATTGCAAATTTCCTTTCATTCAACGGATTGATTGCGTAGTCCGACAACGCGGACTTGAAATGAAAGTTCCTATGACATTGATAATGTAGCGTTTTATTGATTGCCAACAACGCGGTTCTGCAATTGCGGCATGAATTTCTCGAAATGCCAAAATTCGAAGCAAGACCCTGTTTATATCTCTATAAGCAGAGAATTTAGAGTAGCGACTGGTTCGCGTTTTACCGCGTCCATGCCATTTTTCTGATCCAATACGAGTGCCAACAATGATCGACATCACCACATTCAACTTGCCCAACCTGAAAATCATCGTACAAAACGATGTTGCGACTGTGCGCCTCAACCGCCCTGAAAAGCGCAATGCTTTGGATGCCGATACCATCGAGCAATTCATTACGCTGTTCAACGCCCTGCCCCGCTCTGGCGTGCGCGCAGTTGTTCTATGTGCGGCGGGCAATCATTTTTCGGCGGGGCTCGACTTGGTGGAGCATCATAAGATGAACCGTAGTGCGGCTGAGTTTATGCAAATTTGTATGCGCTGGCATGAGGCGTTCAACAAAATGGAATACTCCGGCATCCCTGTCATTGCAGCGCTGAAAGGCGCGGTCGTTGGCGGCGGATTGGAATTAGCTTCAGCAGCTCATATCCGCGTGGCCGACATCACAACTTATTTTGCACTTCCCGAAGGCCAGCGTGGATTATTCACCGGCGGCGGTGCCACCATCCGCGTTGCCGATCTGGTCGGTAAATCGCGCATGATTGATATGATGCTCACAGGCCGCATTTATAAAAGCCAGGAGGCAGTTGATGTAGGGCTTTGCCAATATCTCGTAGAAGATAGCGAAGCCAAAGCGCATGAGCTAGCACACATCGCTGCTAAAAATCCCCCGCTGTCGAACTTCGCCATCTGCTCAGCTATCTCGCACAT
Source organism: Aestuariivirga sp. (assembly GCA_043745625.1). Taxonomy (GTDB): domain Bacteria; phylum Pseudomonadota; class Alphaproteobacteria; order Rhizobiales; family Aestuariivirgaceae; genus Aestuariivirga. Next base: position 2,426 of record JAYTSN010000088.1, read on the forward strand.
GCAAAACATGTCGGCCTTTGATGCATCCTATGCCGAAGCAGTGGTCGCAGGCATTGTGAACACGCAACCTGCATCACGCGATTTGTTGGAAGCTTTCGCCAACAAGTCCGGCCCTCGAATTAAGCCTGAATAATCAGCGCTCAACCAGCTCCACGCGGCGGTTATTTTGCGTCCGGCATCGGTTTTGTTGCTGGCTACAGGCGAGAGCGCGCCAACACCAGCAGCGGTGGCCCGGTCAGTACTGATACTTTTGTCCTTCAATAATGCAGCAACCACGGCCTCGGCCCGTGCACGTGACAAAGGCAAATTGATATCTCGGTTGCCCACATTATCTGTGTGGCCAACAATATAAACTTTCAGTGCTGGATGATTAATCATAAGCTTCGTCATTTCTGTCAATGCGGGCGCGGCTTAAGATGTAAGGTTGGCAGTACCAAATTCAAAATAAACATTATCAACGGCCACATGGCCCTCGGCAGAAATGCCCTTTGCCATCTCCTCGGCATTGATCATTTTACTTTAAAGACTTGCAGTTGTCAGAATATCCAGATGCACAATCGCGTGGACGCTAATGTCAGGAAAAGGCGAGCGACTATTAGAACCGACATAAACAGCAATTGATATCGTGTCATCTTTTGAACGCGCTGCCAAATAATGTTCGTCACCAAAAGGGCCGAAAGCCAGATCAGAAAGGCCACGAACATTTTTCAAGTGGCGGTCAGACGGATAAACAATTTTTTTACCGAGCAGCGCATTCTTGCTGCCGCATTCATTGCCAGCACAGGTGAACAATATTGAATAACCAGCGGCTTCTAACCCTTGCGTATAATTCAGAAACAAATCTGTAGCGCTAATGCCTTCAGGCGCCACATAAAGCCTGCGGTCTAATGTGCCTTCAAGGTTTTCACTGTGGCTGCAGATGTTCCCTTAACGAAAGGGCCTGTGGTCAATGTAAACTTAGCAAACGCGCCGCTGCTGCCGCCAATCAGACACGCGCCCTTATTATGGGCAGATTTGGATAATCCTCAATGTTGCCAATGCCGGGGCAATCCTTGGCATGTGCCAGAATGGTGCTGTACAAAAACGAAGCAGCAACCAGAATCAAAACCGCAACAATTTTCATCTGATCACCGCCTGTTACATTCGCAAATATCGAATTATATCGAAACTATTCGTCTCTATAAACCCGCTCACGCTTTTCATGGCGCTCTTGGGCTTCGATGGATAGCGTGGCGATTGGCCTTGCATCCAAACGCTTCAGCCCAATTGGCTCACCAGTATCTTCGCAATAGCCATAAGAGCGATCTTCGATGCGCTTTAACGCAGCATCAATTTTCGAGATCAGCTTGCGCTGCCGGTCGCGCGTGCGCAATTCAAGCGAGCGATCGGTTTCAGAAGAAGCACGATCTGCAACGTCGGGCAGTATGTGGTTTTCTTCTTGGAGGTGCGAAATGGTTTCTTTGCTCTCCTTGATGATATCATCTTTCCAGTTCAGCAGTTTGCGCCGGAAATATTCAATCTGACGCTCATTCATAAATGGCTCAGAGTCACTCGGCTTATAGTCTTCGGTTAACATTGGCGTCATATGAAGTCTCTCATTCCCAGTAAGTTGCGGCGGCTTATAGCGACCAAGAGTTGAGGCAGCAAGCTTGCAAAATTGGTCAAAAGCAGCCGTGATTCGAAGCATATGTCATGTTGCAATGCACTCATGTTGTTACGCAATTATGAATCCCCTGTTTCAATCCGAAACACTAATGAATTAGCATACTTAACCCAAAATTAGAACAATATGTGCAAGTTGAATCACATCTGGGTCAGTTTGGAAGTTAATCATGCGTATTGCTTATTTTGGGTTTTTAGTTGCAGCAGGCACGGCCCTTTCAGGGTGTGATGCCAGTAAGCTTGATGCTGTAGCCAACCTCGGCACAGCCTGCACAAGCTCCACCCAATCCTTAAACTGCGGTGCACCGGCGGGAACTGGCACGGGCACAACAACACCAACCACAACGCCAACAACGCCCACTAACACGAATGTTGGCAACACAGCGGTCATTGTAACGGGTGATACGACATTAATCGTCGAAGGCGGCAATCTCGTTTCAACACCAACAAATATGGGAATTTCCAAACTTACGCTGGCCACCGGAACAGCGCCTGATCCCGACACAGCAAAAATCGCCATTACGACCAATACCTCATCAAACAGCAATTGGCCCATTGCAAAAACCATGGACGAATATACGCCTGGCACTGCATTGGGTTCAGGACTTGGCGGAACCTACAAAGAATATCGCACCATTAACAAAGTTCCAGGTTCTGCAAACGCAGTTGATGAAGAGCTTCAAGTGTGGACTTGGAATGCGGGAACCGGCAAAACTTATGCAACCCAATACCGCGATGTAACGGGCGGTGCCAATCCGGCAACGCATCAAGCTTGGTCATTTGGCGGCAATTATACCACGGCAGCTGCAATGCCAACCAGCGGAAGCGCCACTTATACAGGTCGCTTTGGCGCGATCGCAGTGACATCTAACTTTATAAACAACCCGAATATCCCGCAAACGCTTGATCGTAACAACCGCTGGTCAGTGACTGGCGATACCAACATTACGGCAAACTTTGGTACAAATGGTGCGATCAACGGCACGCTAACACCAACAGAATGGCACGCATGGCAAACCCTGAATGGCGTAATCGGCTTTGGTTCAGCAAAAGATCCCATAACTTTAGGCAACACTGCGATTGCTAATGCCAATTGGTTTTCTGCTGCCAAAGGCGGCTTTATGGATGTCCCAATCCAGTTGGCTGGCTCAATCAAAACAAATGCGACGACGACAGGAAACACCAAACCAAATACTATAACGGGCACAGCCAAATATTCCGCCAATAGTGGCTGGTTAAACACCACTTCGAATAGCTTTTTCAATGCTGGGTTTTTTGGTGATAACGCAGAAGATATCACAGGCACCTTCAGCGTGGATGCCCAGATCCCTGATCCTATCGGCGGCATACGCCCGCTTAACGACGATCGCCGCGGCTTTATTTCAATGCAAGGCATATTCAACGGCTGCAAGATAGGGTCAGTTTGCTAGGGGCCATAGACAAAAAGTCCAAAGGGCGCGTGGCAACACGCGCTTTTTCGTGTTTGGCTGCACTGTTGCTGGCAAGCGGAATGGCAATTGCAACACCAAATGTTCCGCCGCCATTAACTGACAGCGATTTCAAACTTTACGAGTCAGGCTCCGAAGAAATGCGCGTACATGCGCTCATTGCCTTTGCAAAAGCCGGCCAACAAGAGCAGTCAGCAGAGCTTTTGCGGCGCTATCCACTGCGAGGTCCTCATGCCACAAACCGGACATTGTTTGTTCAAGGACTAATTCTTGAAGGCCGTCACGACTATTTTGGCGCAGCGCGAAAATTCCGAGCGGCGTTGGCCGATGATCCAAAATTGACGCTTGTAAGATCCGAACTGGCCCGGGTTTTGATTGCACTCGACGAGAACGAGAGCGCCACACATCATTTAAGATTACTCGAAGCCGATGCTCCAAATTCTGCTGACGCAGCAGGCATCCGTTCATTCATAGGCAGAATCGGTACGAAAAAGCCTTACACAATTTCAAGTTATATTTCGGTTGCGCCAACCACCAACGTTAACAACGGCTCCAACCACGACAAGCTTATCTCGGATAATGTCGCCAATAAATTTCCAGGTGTTGATCCAACCGGAACCATCAATAACCAAAAGCAAAGTGGCATAGGGTTATCGGGTGGTTTGAACGCAGGTTTCAGCAAGAGATTAAACGATCGCCTTCAATTTGTTCTCGGTGCAGGTGTGAATGCAAGCCTCTATACCGATTCTCAATTTGACTCTGCCTCAACAAGCGAATCTGCCGAAATCAGATATATTCTTGCCGACGGCTATTTCGGCCTGGGCGGAATTGCTTCGCAAAATTTTGTACCACCAAACAATGGTGGCGCCATTTTAACGTATAATGATTATGGCCCGCGTGTTTCTTTTAGTTATCAGCTAACGCAGCGCGACTTGCTAAACAGCAATGTCACATATGTCTGGCGCGATTACACAAATTCCATCGTCGCAGATGGACCCGCACTGCACACTGATCTTGCAATCACCCATGCACTTGATTCAACAATGAATGTGACCGCATTTGGCGGATATGACCGGGCGTTAACTCAAGATCCGTCATCATCTTATCAAACCTATTTTGGCGGCATGAACTTTTACAAAGAATTCCCCATGGGAATGACGGTTGATGCCAACGCACAAGTTCGCGCTTCGCCATTTGATGGCGTGGATCCCATAACTGGATTTACGCGCTACGATACCCGTTATATCGGTGGCTTAACGCTCACAAAGCGCGATTTTAACATTTGGGGTTTCGCTCCGTCTATCAGCTATTCCTATACTTTGAACAAAAGCAACAATGCGCTGTTTGACTATGACGCCCATTCTTTCAACCTCAACCTCACTAAAGATTTCTGATGGTTGCTCTGGCCCGTGCGCTTAGCTAAACCCCTCATCCATGCGCTTTAAATCTGGAAAAGAATTCTCAAACCTCCCCTCCAAAGCTGTCACCGTTTTGGGCATGTCGGGGGTTGGCAAAACAACGCTTTCGGCGCTGTTGCAAAATCATAACTGGTTTCAATACTCCGTCGATTACCGTATTGGCACGCGTTACATGGACGAGCATATCGTCGATAATTTCAAGCGCGAAGCAATGACCAATCCGTTTTTGTGCGAGTTGTTGAGATCAGACTCAATTTATATCCGTTCGAACATCACCTTTCATAATTTGTCGCCGCTTTCTACCTATCTCGGGCGGCCCGGTAACCCATCCAAAGGCGGCATTCCGTTTGCCGAATATGTGCGCCGTCAAAACCAGCACCGCGATGCTGAAATTAAAGCGCTGCTCGATGTGCCCGAATTTATTGAACGCGCTGATGACATTTATAAATATCAAAACTTCATCTGCGATTCAGGCGGCAGCTTGTGCGAAATTGTAAACCCTGATGACATGAATGATCAGGTGCTCAAATCACTAAGCGAAAACACACTACTACTATGGATTGAAGGAACGCCCGAACACACAGCCATGTTGGTGGACCGCTTCCGCAAAAATCCCAAACCCATGTATTATCAGCCGCAGTTTCTCAAAGAAAAATGGGCCGAATATAAATTGCTCAACGACATTAAAAATGATGATGAGGTTGATCCCGATGGTTTTGCGGTATGGGGCTTTGAGCAATTACTGCACCACCGCATTCCACTTTATAAAAAAATCGCCGATAAATTTGGCTACACCATGCATATGGCAGATGTGCCTTCAATCAACACTGAAGCCGAATTCATGAATCATCTTTCTGCACTCATTGATAAGGCAAAATAATGCCGATCCGCATTCCCAATGAGCTGCCTGCACGCCGCATTCTTGAACAAGAAGGCGTGATGATCATGACTGAGTCAACTGCCGATCGCCAAGATATCAGACCACTGCGCATTGGCCTGCTCAATCTGATGCCCAACAAGATCAAAACCGAAACGCAGTTTGCACGTTTGGTAGGTGCAAGCCCTTTGCAGGTTGAGCTGTCATTGATCAAGATGACAAACCACACACCAAAGAACACCAGCCAAGAACATATGCTGGCATTTTATGAGAGCTGGGAAGATATTAAAGATCAACGCTTTGATGGTCTGATCATCACAGGCGCACCCGTGGAACTCTTGCCGTTCGAGGACGTGACCTATTGGAATGAACTGAGCCACATATACGAGTGGACGCAGACCCATGTGCACTCCACGTTCAACGTGTGCTGGGCAGCTCAAGCTGCACTTTATCATTTCCACAAAGTGCCAAAGCATGAATTGGCAAAAAAAGCCTTCGGCATTTTCAGCCATCATAATCTGAAGCCATCCTCAACTTTGCTGCGCGGTTTTTCCGATGATTTCGCAATGCCAGTTTCACGTTGGACTGAAAATCTAAAATACGAATTGCCCAGCAACTCAAATCTTGAAGTCTTGATGGAGTCTGATGAAGTGGGTCTTTGCTTGGTCAATGATGCAGCAAAACGCCAAATCTATATGTTCAATCACATTGAGTATGATACGAACTCGCTTGGTGATGAATATGCGCGCGATGTTGAAGTCGGTAAGGCAATCAATTTGCCCGCGCATTATTTTCCCGCTGATGATCCAAAAGCAGCACCACAAAACCGCTGGCGCAGCCATGCGCATTTGCTATTCGGAAATTGGATTAATGAGCTCTATCAAACCACACCATTTGATTTAAAGAATATCAGCAAGGCACAAGTTTAAAACATTTCCTTGTTTTCCGCCATTTAGCTCCCAATTATGCGTGTGATCCAGAAAAGGGCAGTAGGGTTGAAGTTTAACAATATTATTGATGGCACAAAGCTGGCTGCAGGCGGTCTGGTGGACTTTGCCACGGGGCTAGCCCAGCCAACTTTGCGCCTCGGTGTCACGGGCCTTTCGCGTTCTGGCAAAACTGTTTTCATCACAGCGCTCGTTCACGCACTATTGAAAAACGCGCGCATGCCAGTCTTTGAAGCCCACACGCAAGGCCGCATCACACGCGCCTATTTGGAACCGCAGCCAGACGATAACTTGCCGCGCTTTGCATACGAAGAACACTTGCAAGCATTAACGTCCCAACAGCGCCACTGGCCCGAAAGCACCAAGCGCATCAGCCAATTGCGCTTAACCTTAGAGTATGAACCAGCAAGCTTTTTCGCGCGCAATTTCGGAAGTGGCAAATTGCATATTGATATTGTCGATTATCCCGGTGAGTGGCTTCTCGATTTGCCGCTGATCAATCTGGCCTATCAACAATGGAGCCATAATACGATTACAGCGAGCCGGTTGGCTCCACGTGCGGCGATGGCGCGCGACTGGTATGCGCATTTGCAAACACTTGACGCGTTTTCAACAGCAGACGAATTAGAAGTGCAGAAATCAGCTGCTCTCTTTACATCTTATCTGGCAAGCTGCCGCAAAGATGAAATCTCGCTTTCAACTTTGCCACCAGGCCGCTTTCTTCTGCCGGGTGATCTAGCAGGCTCCCCCCTCCTCACTTTCGCACCACTGGATGTAATGCCCGATGCGGTTTTTCAATCAGGCTCAATGGGTGCATTGATGCAACGGCGCTACGACTCATATGTTGCACGAGTGGTAAAACCATTTTTCTTTGGCCATTTCGCAAGGCTTGATCGCCAGATTGTTTTGGTCGATATGCTAACAGCTCTAAATGCTGGTTCCAAAGCCGTTGAAGATTTGCAAACTGCTTTGACCGATGTGATGAGCAGCTTTCGTTTGGGCACCAACAATTTCGCGACTAATCTGTTCGGTCGACGCATTGAAAAAATACTTTTTGCCGCAACCAAGGCCGACCAATTGCATCACACCAGCCATGATAAGCTTGAAGCAATGTTGCGCGTGCTTGTAAATGATGCCGCGCGCAAAGCAGAATTAGCAGGCGCTACTTATGATGTCGCAGCCCTCAGCGCCATCCGTTCCACCCGCGAGGCGACAGTAAAAATCAAAGGTGATGACTTGCCTTGCATCGCTGGCATTCCGCAAGATGGTGAAAGCATAGGCACAACAAAGTTTGACGGTAAGGCAGAAGCTGCAATATTCCCTGGTGATCTACCGCATGATCCACAAGCAGCCCTTGATGGAAGCATGGAAGGCAAACTGAAGTTCCTGCGCTTTCGCCCACCTTTGTTGAATGGCGATACTTTCCCGCATATCCGCTTGGACCGCGTTTTAGAATTTTTGATCGGAGATTGTTTCCCGTGACCACCAAATCCGATCACCGCACGCCGCAAGCCTTCAAGCTTGAGCCCGAGCAAACCAAAACAAAAGCCAAACTAACAAAGATTGAGTTTGCAACTGAAGAACCAGAACAGGAATTAGCCATCATTCCTGTGCCACCTGATGGGCGCTCATCCAAACGCCCGCGCTGGGGCTTTATATTAATTTCGGCATTGGCAACTTTGTTGTCGCTGTGGCTAGGCCTCTCTGCTGTACAAATCGTAGACAGCTTTTTCGCAAAATCGGCCTTCATGGGATATGTTGCGCTGACTGTTGCAGGTGTGGCAGGCATTGCAACGCTTGCTATTATTTCGCGAGAAATTCGTGGTTTAATGCGCCTGCACCGCATTGAACATCTGCAATTGCAAGCAAGCCACGCTATAAACCAGGATGACGCTGCTTCTGCCCATGCCACAATATCCGGTTTAAAAAGTCTCTATGCAAACCGCGACGATGCAGCATGGAATTTAAAAAATCTTAATCTTCACGCTGACGATATTATGGATCCGCGCGACCGCGTTCGCCTTGCGGAACGATATCTCATTGATCCACTTGATGAGTTGGCACACCGCATCATCGCCAAACGTGCCAGGCGCGTCACATTGTTAACAACAGTCACGCCAGCAGCAGCGCTCGATATATTATTTGTGGGCGCCCAAAATCTCAGCATGCTCCGCGAGATAGCCAGCCTCTATGGTGGCAGGCCTTCAACGCTTGCTACTTTCAAATTAGCGCGCATGGTCGTCACTCATTTGGCGGTCGCCGGTGGACTAGCTTTATCAGATAATTTTCTGCACTTGTTTGTCGGCAAAGGCTTGCTTGGTCGCCTTTCGACCCGCTTTGGTGAAGGTGCTGTAAACGGTATTCTCACGGCTCGGATAGGCCTTGCAGCGCGCGAAGTTTGCCGCCCTATTCCGCAAGAGCAATCAAAACGCGAAAAACTTTCAAGCTTGGTGAAAGAACTTGCGAATTTTACCAGTAAAAACAATGCCGAAAATTAACCTTCCGAAGCATTTGTCTAAAATTTGAACGATTTTGGCAATATGTCGGTAACAATTGCCGATTAGCGTCTAACTCAGAATTAGGATCATGAAGCTTGAGTTTTAAAGTCATAGCAGAAAGCGGAGAAGTCGTCCGTCATGTTCAAAGTGATGCGGCATCGAACGTGCTAACCGATATGCCGTATGGTGGCATTTTAACTTTAATCACCTCGCCAGCACATCTCGGCGCACTTTCCGAGCAATGGCACAGGCTTGTACAAAATAATTCCGTCACGCCCACTATTTTCCAATCTTTTGCCTGGGTTAAAAGTTGGAGTGATCATTACGCACAACCTGATTGCCAACACGAAATTCATATATTCGCAGGCTTCATCAAAAATGAATTAGTCTTCGTGCTTCCGTTGATGAAAAGCTGCCACCTAGGTGTATCGACGCTCAATTGGGTAACAGATCCACTTGGCCAATACGGCGATGTGCTCTGCGCGAAAGATCAAAATCTAACAAAATGGATGTCGGCCTCACTGCGTTTTATTGGACGTTTGAAGGGCATCGATATAATTCGGTTTCGCCATGTCCGCCAAAACAGTGCAATTGAAAATTTTTCATCGAAATATTTTTCAGATGCAAAGCTTCACGAACAGGCACCGTATCTTGATCTCATTCCGTTTAAATCTGATGCCGATTATGACGCACGTTACAACTCGCAACAGCGCAAACGCCGCAAAAAGATTCGCAGTAAGCTCGAAGAAATGGGCGCGGTTGAATTTAAAACTTTAGCACCTGGATCAATGAACGACCACGCAATGGCCGTAGCCATTCGTGAAAAAAATGAATGGCTGTCCGAACGCGGCCGCTTCAACCGCGTCATGGGCTGCACAAGGCACATCCAGTTCTTGAAGTCGCTATCGCGAAGCACAGCAGATGATTTTGAATTTGTAACCACGGAACTATCAGCCGGTGGTAAGCCCGTTTCATGGGAGATTGGCTTCAACTACAAGGGCACCCATTTCGCTTACATCACTTCGCACGTAAATGCCTTGACTGACCTCTCGCCTGGAAGGCTGCACATGGATTTATCGCAAAGGTTGGCATTGAGCTCAGGCCAAGAACGCTTTGACTTGATGGTACCAAACGACCACCATAAAGAATCGTGGTGCTCTGCAAAAATAGACACCAAAGATTATTTCTATGCCACCTCATGGCGCGGCAAACTCTATGGACACTTCTATCTCTCAACGCTGCGCCCAGTGATCCGCAATACCTATTACAAACTACCGCAGCAGGTATTAAAACTCCTCCAACCGATAACCCGCCACTAGAGCGATTTAAGTTCCAGTTTTGCATTCGCCTATTGTGTAAATCGGGTGGCACAGAATCGCTGCGCCGTTTAATGCTGTTTTATGACACAGCAACAAACTGGCATGACAGCATATGAATGGGGCTTGCTCCTCCTTCTCTCTGCAATTTGGGGTGGCTCGTTTTATTTCTTCGCTATCCTCATCAAAGAACTTCCAGTTTTCACCATCGTGTTCTTCCGCGTATTTTTAGCAACAGCTGCACTTTGGCTGGTTGTCTTAGCAAAGCGGTTAAAAGCACCGAAAGGTTGGGCCCAATGGAAAAATTATTTTTTCATGGGCCTGATCAACAATGTGGTTCCGTTCAGCCTCATCGTCTGGGGTGAAAGCAGAGTGACCCCGGGCTTGGCCGCCGTCCTCAACGCAACCACGCCATTTTTCACAGTCCTCATCGCTCACGCATTCACCGCCAATGAACGTTTGAGTTGGAATAGGTTGACAGGCGCGTTGATAGGTCTGCTTGGCGTTGCCGCTTTGGTTGGCGTAGTATCAATAAAATCGCTCGGCGGCGACTTATTCATGCAGTTGGCAATCGTTTTAGCAGCAGTCTTTTACGGCTTCAGCACAGTATGGGCACGCCGTTTTTCAAACATGCCTCCAATCGTTAATGCCGCCAGCCAAACTGCTGCTTCAAGTGTTATTCTGCTGCCTTTAATGTTGGTCTTTGACCACCCCTGGGCATTACCTATGCCAAGCAATCTTGCTCTCTTTTCGCAGCTTGGCCTAGCTTTGTTGTGCACTGCAGTTGCCTACATCTTGTTCTTTACAATATTAAAACGCGCTGGCTCAACCAACATCAGCCTCGTCACATTCCTTGTTCCGATCAGTGCCATAATTTTAGGAGCAGCCCTGTTGAATGAACACATCACGCTCAATCATATTCTGGGTATGGCTGTAATCGGAATAGGCTTGGCCTTGATTGATGGGCGCATTCCCGCCAAGTTGTTGCAAACAGTTCGAGGATAAAATGGCGATTACGGAATTCACTCCATATGCAGGCGCAATAGGCGGAGCACTTATAGGCTTGGCGGCTGTAATTCTTATGGCGACAGCGGGCCGCATCATGGGCGCCACCGGAATTTTCCGAGGCCTTCTGACACTGCGCTTTGATGATGCTTTTCACTGGCGTTTAATTTTTATAGTTGGCTTATTGCTCGGCACAGTTTGGACTGGCCTCTTCACAGGCGCTGCGCATAACATCAGCTTCGTTTCGAACAATTACCTCATTGTGATCGGCGGTCTATTGGTAGGTGCCGGGACTACACTCAGCAATGGTTGCACATCGGGCCACGGCATATGCGGCATCTCGCGATTTTCATTACGCTCGGTTGTTGCCACCTGCGTGTTCATGGCGGCGGCCATCATCACAGTGTTCATCTTCCGCCATGTTTTAGGAGTTGCATGATGCAGAAAATCTTTGTGCTCATCTCCGGTCTGTTGTTTGGCGCAGGACTAGCCATTTCAGCTATGGTGAACCCCGCCAAAATTTTAAATTTCTTGGACTTGTTTGGTCAGTTTGATGCAACATTAATTTTTGTGATGGGTGCCGGATTGATCGTCACCACAATTGGCTATCAACTAACCTTCAAACGCGGCAAACCATTTTTCGATAGTCAGTTCCATCTGCCAACTGACACAGGCATTGATGCAAGACTTGTCGGCGGCGCCGCATTGTTTGGCGTTGGTTGGGGTATATCTGGCTTTTGCCCAGGCCCTGCAATCGCAAGCTTAGTATTTGGTTATCAGCAGAGTTTCATTTTTGTTGCAGCTATGATTGCAGGAACAATGCTTGTGCGGTTTTTGCCAACAGCATCAAAACTCGATTAACCCGGGGGCCGCTAAATGGAACCCAACACCATACATTATCAAGACTTACTGGTTGTGCTGGGTGCTGCGGGTTTGGTCGTACCTCTCCTGCGCCGCATTGGCATTAATTCAATCTTGGGCTTTTTAGCTGTTGGCCTTGTATTAAGCCCAGGTTTGCTTGGAACAGCCGCAACCTATGCTCCATTTCTAAACAACTTTTTGCTGACCAATCCAGACGAATTGTCAGCTCTCGCCGAATTTGGCGTTGTGTTTTTGATGTTTCTTATTGGTCTTGAAATATCCCCACAACGCTTATTCACCATGAAGCTGTTGGTCTTCGGTTTGGGTGGATTACAAGTGTTGATATCCGCCGCCGCCCTAACAATAGTTATGCTCTGGCTGGGCTTTGCAGATCGTGAAGCTTTGATAATGGCGCTTGCCCTTTCGCTGTCTTCAACCGCGATTGTCATTCAAATTTTCACCGATGCGAAGCGCTTAAACAGTGGTGCAGGGCAACTGTCTTTTGCTGTTTTGCTAATGCAAGATTTAGCGGTGATCCCGATTCTTTTGTTGATCAAAGTCTCGAGTACGGGTTCCAGCAATTTCCTCGCAGCCGATTTAAGCATTGTGTTGGGCCAAGCTTCTTTGGCTATCGCTGTCATCGTTTTCCTCGGCAAATTCGCATTGCAACCCCTGTTGCATTTGGTTGCCAGCACCAAAAGCTCAGACCTGTTTATGGCCGCAGTTTTGTTCATTGCGGTGGGCACCGGTGCGTTGGCAACAAGTGCGGGGCTATCCATGTCACTCGGTGCATTCACAGGTGGCCTCATGCTGGCCGAAACCGAATACCGCCGCGCCATCGAAACGTTGATTGAACCATTCAAGGGCCTATTGCTGGGCGCGTTTTTTCTACTCGTCGGTCTAAGCATGTCGACAACAGTGTTTTTTCAACATCCTTTGCATATTGTGATGTTGGTTGCGGTGTTCATCGCAATCAAGGCAGTCGTCATTTTTTGTCTGGGCCTTATCTTTAAACAGACGCTGGCAACTTCGCTTGAAACTGCAGTGTTGCTCGGCCCATGTGGCGAATTTGCATTCGTCATCATTACAGCAGCAAAATCTGCGGGATCATTCAAAAGCCCTGAGGCAGAAAATATTCTGCTCGCTGTCGCAATCAGCATGATAGCAATTCCCTTTCTGGCAAAAGCTAGCAAATATGCTTTGCGCAAAAGACGCGATGCGCGCTCGCAAATTGCTTTTGATCAACAGGATATCTCAGAAAATTTAGAAGCCCATGTGATCGTCGTTGGTTATGGTCGCGTCGGCACACTAACGGCCTCGATACTAGAAGAACACAAGATTCCCTACATTGTTTTGGATTCGAATATCGCTGTAATTACCGAAGCAAAAAATTTGGGCTTGCAAGCCTATTTTGGCGATGCCAGTAACCCGGAGTTTTTGAGGAAATGTGGTTTAGAGCATGCCAAAGCCTTGGCTGTAACAATGGACAACCCCGAGCGCGCCGAGGAAATTGTGCGCAATGCCAG
>JAYTSN010000089.1:0-1984 GCA_043745625.1 Aestuariivirga sp.
TCCCGTGCGCCAGATCGTGTAGAGCGGGAGTTGAGCGACCTCCCAGATCAAATGCGCAGCCGTTGAAGTTGCAAGATAGATGCGCAGTGCTCCCAGCCAAAGAGGCTCCACGTTCAAGTGATGCGCACTTCCGTCATCATGCCGCTGGCCATGTGATAAAGGTGGTGGCAATGCAGGAACCACGCACCTTTCTGATTGGCATCAAAGGCGATCGTCACCGGGTTGTGGGCGGGAACGATCACCGTATCGCGCAACGCCCCTGAAAACCGTTTTCCGCCAATGGCCACGACTTGAAAATGATGTCCGTGCAAATGCATGGGATGCATCATGGTGGTCGGGTTCATGAACGTCATTTCCACTCGTTCACCTTGGCGCACATCGAAAGGTTGATGCTCACCATGGGCCCTGCCGTTGATCGTCCAGCGATAGCCCGGGTTCTCGCCCAGCATTACCATGAAAGACTGGTTCGCCGACTTCTCCGCCAAGGGCCTGGTGGCGCGCAGCTGCGCTTCAAATGTGAGATCAGTCGCGGCCTGTGGCTGGTCTGCTGTGGTTAAGGCCTTGGCAATTGACGCTCCCGCTGTCGCCAGCATTATGCCCGTGACAAACCGGTCGCCTTCGACTTGTGCGAGGATTGGAAATGCGCCGCCTTGAAGCGGGATGTCAACGACGAGATCAATGCGCTGTCCCTGCGCCAGTGGATAAGACACTTGCGCAGCGGGTTGGCAAGGATTGCCGTCAACAGCGATGCAGCGTGACTGCAATCCGGGTGTCGAAATAAAGAACGCCGTTGCCGTCCCACCATTTATAATGCGCAGGCGAACGCTGCCGCCCTTATCAACTTTGACGACGTCGGGGTCATCGAGCGTGCGATCATTGGCGAGAAAGGCGTCGTATTTCACATCATTGGCATGGGTCATGCCCATCATGCCGCCCGCCATCATTTTACCCATAATGCCGCCACCACTGCTTGCATGAGCGGCATCGCCGCCAAGTTCGGCCAAAATCTCCTGTGGTGTCCGGAAGGAGAAATCGTGCAGCATCACGACAACCTCTTGAATACTGCCAGCATCTTTTTCGCGGGCGACCATCGGTGCTGCCAGAAGTTGCTGTTCACTGAGGCTATGGGAATGCATCCAATGCGTGCCGGGTGTCAGCGCAAAGTCATGGGCGTCGGTCTGGGCGTCGGCCAGCGCGCCACCGTCAGGGCGGGCGCGATCCTGGTTAGCGGGCGCTTTGACCTGTCCGTGCCAATGCATTTGCAGCGGTTCGCCAGAGGCATTGAGAAGATCGCCGGAAAAGCGGTCGCCTTCCCGGGCCATCATCCCAGGCTTGCCATTTGCCCCGAGCACGCTGAAAACCGTGGCTGCCTTCTTGTTCACCTCAAGCGTGCGGGAAGCCACGGAGAGAATGGGTGTTGCCGCCGACGCTGGCATCCAAGGCGCTCCGGCAAAAAACGCCCCGACCGCTCCGGCAGATGATGCGAGGAATGACCGGCGATTTGGCTTCATCAAGGTTTGGTTCTGGCGCATGGTAAACTCCGTTAGGCTAATGTCTTGCCGTCGTTAATCGTTGTTCACAATCCAGCGATGACTTTTTCGAGCTTTGCACGAACCTGCACGGCGGCTTGCTTCAGGGCGGGATTATCAATCGCCTGCATTGAGGCAACGGGATCGACAGCCGCCACTTCAATCTGACCATTGCCCGCGTCACGGACAACAACATTGCACGGCAACATCGTTCCAACCTTATTCTCAAGCTGGAGTGCTTCATGAGCCAATTCAGGATTACAGGCCCCTAGGATCCTATAGGCGGGGTAATTGACGCCAATTTTTTGCTTCAACGTTGCACTCACATCGATTTCGGTAAGGATACCGAAGCCCTCAGTTTTTAATGCTTCCGTTACGCGGGCGACCGCCGCATCAAAGGGTGCCGAAAGCATTTTTGCAAGATAGTACGACATGTTGCATATCCTTTTGATTGT
>JAYTSN010000090.1:0-1974 GCA_043745625.1 Aestuariivirga sp.
TGCAGTGGCCGCGATGCGCTCCAGAGGCGAGATGACCTGCCCAACCACGATTGGTGAAGAACTTAAAACCAATCCATACCTGCGTTGTGATAGCCCTGAAATTCGTAAAAATCTAGGCATGGAAATAGCAACTGACGCAGAAGTCTTCGCTGAAATCCGCACCCGCAAAAATAATTTTAGATAGTTTTTTTAAAAATCATGTCTTTGGCCGCGATCACGGCCCCCGCTGTGATTGCCACACAGCCAATAACGATGGGCCAAGACAGGCTGGCTTGACCTGCGACGACCAAAACCAATGTTGAAAGCAATGGGGCTGCATAAGATGTGGCGCCTAACACCATGATGTCGCCATGCTTCACGCCGTAATCCCATGCATAAAAACCCAGCCCCAATGGAATAATGCCCAAAGCCAGCACCGCCAACCATTGCGTTTGACCTATGGGCCAAACTGTTGTCTCAAACAAAAGATGCGCAATCAATGCCAATAGAGCTGTAACCAAACAGAAGGCTGCAACAACATCACTTGAAACATGGGCGTTGCGCCGTGACAGCACAGAATAGCTGGACCAGATTAAAGCACATGCAAATGCCAGCGCGTGACCAACACTGAAAGTGCTGATGACGGAAAGCAATTGTCCTTTGCTAATCACAAACACAGCGCCCAGTAGCCCTAGCATCACACCAACAACATGATGCAGCTGCAATTTGTCGCCGGGCAAAAAACTTGAGAACACAACAATGAATAGAGGCCATAGATAAGCAACCAAACTCACTTCAATAGCTGGGGCCGCACGAATGGCTGCAAAGTAAACTGCGTGGTAGCCAAACAAACCTGTAATACCAAGTGCCCAAATCTTCCCATCAGTGGGAAGCCTGGCAATAACCCCAGGGCGGAACGGCCACGTGACAATTCCAATAAGTCCGCCGATTAAAAACGTCATCACCACCAATTGAAACGGTGGCACTGCCCCTGATGATGCAGAAAGCAGCGCCAACAGAGCCCACATCAAAATCGCAGAAAAACCAACTAATGTTGCTTGGGGTTTACGCGACAACAAGCTCGCGCTTATTTTGCCACGCTTGACCTGCAACACTGAGTGCAACCGCGAGCAGAATAATGGCTCCGCCGATGATCGATGAACGTTCCGGAATCTCACCAGCAAAAAGCCAAGACCAAAATGGGTTTATGACTGCGTCCATCATGGCGAGCAATGCTAAGGTTACACCCTGAACTGTTTTGGCGCCAAGGCCGTAAAATACTAAAGGTATGGCGAGCTGAACGGGGCCCATCAGCATCAGAAGAAAAAAATCATGGAAATCAATATCGAATGCGGAAGGTCCTGCAAAACTAAACAAACTCACGGTTCCAGCGACAAGGAATGATAAAACACCTCCGGCACAAATAGCTGGCATCATGTCGTATGCGCGGTAACGGCGTAAAAGCAATGTTTGTGCGGCAAAGGTAAGGGGCACACCAAAACATAACAACAACCCGCTCATCTGTCCTGTCTGAATACCATTCCATGCTATCACCACAGTGCCCGCAATTGCCACCAACGCAGCCAGCCAAGCATATATACTTGGCCTTTCACCAGTGATCCACCGCGATAACAATCCGGCAAACAATGGCGACGTTGCACCTATGACTGACACAGTTGCAGTTGGAACAAGTGTCAGAGATGTAACATAGAAAGTTGTTCCAGCCGCAAAGCACAGCGCCGATATAAACATTGCAAAGCGTGGAATTCTGTTGAATATTTTGCCGGTGTCAAAGCCATAGCGTAGGAGTGCATAGCAGAGCAGTGCCACAGCCATCCAAAAACCGCGCCAGCAATTGATCTGCCAGCCAGTTAATCGGTTTTCGTCACTTGAATTGATCAACCGCACGAACAGGCCAGACAAGCTCCACCCGAAATTGGCGATCAGGACATAGAAAACACCTACCCCAAATCCTTGTCTGCCAGTCCCCATATG
>JAYTSN010000091.1:0-1961 GCA_043745625.1 Aestuariivirga sp.
TGGGCCATGTCCGCCTTGTTGGTGCCAATCACAATCATGTGGTGGCTGTCATGGGCCACGGTGGAAGCCACGGCGCAAGGTTTGGTGTAACCAAAGCCAGACACGAAAGCGTTGACCACTTTGCCAGTTGCGGCATGGCGTTCGACCAATGCGATTTGGCACACGTCGTTTTTCAAATCCATGCTGACCAGACCAGAGCTGACGGGCAATTCAGCAGTCAAAGATTTTGTTGGCGCTTGGTTTTCAATGACGCCGATGACGCGCACTTTGACTCGGTTGGCACCCAGCGGCGCTTTCACATCAAAATCAGCAGCGGTCACATCGCGCTTCATATGCATGGTGGATTTGGCTTCGGGTGGATAATCAAAATGCGGGAACTGAGCGAGCAGCTTGCCCTGTTCGGCCACCACTGCGCCATGCGCCATGACCAGTTCAATCGGTAAATTTACGAGATCAGACGTCAGCACCAGATCGGCGCGGCGGCCAGGCGTGATCGAACCTAACTCGCGCTCCAATCCAAAATGCGTGGCCGTGTTGATCGAAGCCATTTGAATGGCAGTGATGGGGGCCAAACCTTGGGCGATGGCATGGCGCAGCACGCGGTTCATATGGCCTTTATTGACCAGCGTGCCAGAATGGCAATCATCCGTACACAGAATGAAATTGCGGGAGTCGAGTTTGCTTTCGGTTACGGCTTTGATTTGGGTGGCCACATCATACCACGCGCTGCCCAGCCGCAACATGGCGCGCATGCCCTGGCGCACGCGGGCGATGGCATCATCCACATGTGTGCCTTCATGATCATCCGCAGGGCCAGCGGCCACATAGGCATGAAAGGCATTGCCTAAATCGCGCGAAGCATAATGCCCACCGACGGTTTTGCCTGCCTTTTGCGTGGCAGCAATTTCGGCCAACATTTTGGCATCGCCGTTGATCACACCCGGGAAATTCATCATCTCGCCAAGGCCGATGATATTGGGCCAGGCCATCGCTTCAATCACATCTTCGGGTGAGATCGTGGCCCCCGGCGTTTCAAGCCCCGGAAAACTCGGCACGCAACTTGGCATTTGCACAAATATATTAAGCGGCAAACCAGCCGCCTCATCATGCATCAACTTGACACCGGGCAAACCGAACACATTGGCGATTTCATGCGGGTCGATGAACATCGATGTGGTGCCATGCGGAACCACCGCGCGCGCAAATTGTGTGACCGTGACCATGCCTGATTCAACATGCATATGGCCATCGCAAAAACCGGGGCTGGCATAACGGCCAGCGGCATCGATGATTTTGGTTTTGGGGCCGATGGTGTGAGAGGCATCTGCCCCCACATAAGCAAAGCGCCCGCCATAAATGGCGATGTCAGTGGCGGGGATAATTTCACCCGAATGCACATTCACCCATTTGGCGTTTTTGATGACGGTGTCTGCAGGCTTACGCCCCATGGCAACGGCGACGAGGCTTGGGCCAAGTTCCGCCCATGATTTGAGAGTGTTCATGGGATGACTATTGTGCAGGGTGGGGATTTGGTCAAATGGAATTCGGGGGTTGGAGTTTACGGTGGTTTAGCGCCAAAAACCAAATTTAGTAATCTTTGGGAAAATATTTTTGAACAAAATATGTGTGAAACATCGATTGACTTTCTGTCGACGATCTTCTCAAAAAATACGGAAACAATAAAGCAGACAATCAAATATGCACAAAAATTAGCTGCTAAAAATAAATTGCCTTGCGGAAGCTGGACGTAAATAAAAGAGGATAGCGAACACAAAACAATGAAATGAATTATACCCCGTCCATTAAATGAACTTGAGATTTTCGTTTGATTTTAAGCCGAATTTATCGGTGACGTATGATTTTATTTTGTGCCAATCGGTTTGGATGGTTGTACGACAAAAAGTCATGATTGCTTCTGAGAAGGCGTTATAACTTTTGTAGTATGTGTTGCGTGTCACGCG
>JAYTSN010000092.1:0-15787 GCA_043745625.1 Aestuariivirga sp.
AGATCAATGACTTCAGTGATAGTCGGATAGAACCGGCGCAGAGAGCCGCGAGGGTTTTCGGTATCGAAAGCACGCGTTAAAACGTTTTTACGTGCAAAATAATCCAGCAATGCGCGTGAAATAGTGGTTTTTCCGACGCCGCCCTTATCTGCGCCGACGAGAATGAGTGTTGGTTTCATTGTTAGGCCCTCGATTGTTCCGCTTCTTATCCTTGAAACTCTAGCATGGGTTAAGTTAAGCGTATAGATTGTGCAAGAAGTGTTTTGCAAGACTTGCCCACCAGTTATGGAGCGCTAACATGACAATCCTGATAATCGGCATATTTATGTTTGGAGGCAGTCATTTGTTTTCAATTTTGCTTGCACCAATGCGCAACCGACTTGTCGCTTGGTTGGGCGAGGCGCGCTATAAAGGTATTTATTCGATTATATCTGTTATAGGCCTTGGAATGATGTTCTGGGGTTATGGATTAACCCGCGACAGTGGCGACATGCTTTATGTGCCTTGGGCCAGTGCACGGCACATCACGATGCTTTTGGTGTTGATCGGTTTCATTTTCATGGCAGCGGCATATGGTAAAAGTTATATCAAACTTTGGCTGCAAAATCCGTTCTCAGTTGGGGTTTGCCTTTGGTCGATTGGCCATTTGATCTCTAATGGCAAAACAGCAGTCGTGTTTATCTACCTGACGTTTCTACTTGTTGCCGCATTAGACATCGTCAACAACATGGCTCGCGGAAACAGGCCAATATTTGAACCGAACGGCAAATCTGATGTGATCGCAGTATTGATAGGCCTAGCGCTTTATGTGTTGATGATCCTCGTATTTCACCCTTATGTGCTGGGCGTGAGGGTGGCTGGTTAAACTCATCAGAACTCAATGCCATAAAAGCCAATCGCAACCTCAAGCTCGGTTTCCTCATATTTAAAATGGGAATGAATTATTTTTTCGAGCGCTAGAAAAGTTTCTTTAAGAGCATCAAAACTTTCTGGCGTTGAATATTGGCTATTTGCAATGTTGCGCGATTCTAATTCTTGCAAAAAGTGATGGACGATTTCGTGCTCGGCCATCAGCCGCTCAACCACTTTCTTAATGCCTTCATTGCCGCGTTCATGGAGCACCGGAAAAAGCATTTGGCTTTCGATGTCGTGGTGGGCATTCAACATATCGCACTCTTGTCCACACAGGTTCCCAAACATTCGCATGGTTTTTTGCATTTCTAGGTTTGCGATGGTTTGGGTGAGTTCAGCTTGCTTAGGTAAACCTGCTGCTATTTCATCCAGCGCCTTCTGCACCTGAGACAATTGCATCAAATGATAGCGATGGATCATTTTCAAATGTTGACCGGGCAATTCGTGCTGCGCGGTGGCCCCTTCAAGCTTGGGCGCTTTAGGGCGGGTGCGGTCGTCGAGAAGGGTTATAGAGGCCATGGTCAATCACTATACCGCCACGAGGTTGCTCGCAACGCCTGCACAGAGTATGATGTAGGAATGTCACAGCACACTGCCCAAAAACGCATCACAGCTCCCGATATTCGCGCGCGCAAGAATGGCGAGCCGATTGTTTCATTAACGTCCTATCACGCGCATACGGCTGCCATTGCCGATAAGTATGTCGATTTTCTGTTGGTGGGCGACTCGCTTGGTATGGTGATGCACGGGTTTGAAACAACTCTGCCTGTGCCACTTGAATTGATGATCATGCATGGCCGCGCTGTCACTCGTGGTGCAAAGCATGCGTTGGTGGTGGTTGATATGCCATTTGGATCTTATGAGGAAAGCCCTGCGCAAGCGTTTCGCAATGCGGCTCGAGTGATTAAGGAAACGGAATGCGGCGCCATTAAACTTGAAGGTGGTTCACGCATGGCTGAAACAATTAAGTTTCTAACTGAGCGCGGCATTCCGGTGATGGCACATATTGGCCTCACGCCGCAGTCGATCAATGTGCTGGGTGGATTTAAGGCGCAGGGCCGTGAGCGGGCAGGCTGGCCGATAATTGAAGAAGACGCGCGTGCGGTCACTGAAGCTGGGGCCTTTGCCGTTGTGCTTGAAGCTGTGGCCGAACCGCTGGCTGCTAAGATCACAAAAGCGATTTCAATTCCAACTATCGGCATTGGTGCATCGGCCTCTTGTGATGGCCAGATTTTGGTGATGGAAGATATGCTGGGGCTTTCGCCTAAAGTTGCACGCTTTGTGAAAGAATTTGGAAAAGTTGGCGTGGCAATTGAAGGTGCCATTAAAACCTACGCTGAGGATGTGCGCTCACGGGCGTTTCCGGGCGCTGAGAATACCTATGAAGTGAAGGATTGAGTTGGCGAACATTTCCGACTCTTTTTTGACATAGATTCCATCCAACGTTCTGCATCATGAATTTTACCCGTCGCGATGTGATTGCTGGTGCAATGGCTTTTAGCTTCCCGCGCATTGTTGTGGCGCAGATTGCGGGTGGTGTGGTTTTAACCGCTGAAAAATCCACAATGCCAATTTTAGGCAAGGGTGCGAATAAAACTCCGGTTTGGCGGTTTATGAAAGATCAGCCCATTGCCGTGCTGCGCGCCAAGCAGGGGCAGGAATTTAAGGGTCGTATCATAAATCATTTAGACCAGGATATTTGGCTTCATTGGTTTGGCGTACGCGGTCCTTCTGCGCAAATGACGATCAATGTTTTGCCGGGTGATGCCAATGCCGTGGATTTTGCTTTCACGCCACCGGATGCTGGCACATTTTGGTTTGGGCCATTGCAGCATGCATCAGAGCAGCGCGATATGGGGCTTTATGGGATGTTCGTGGTGGAAGAGGCAACGCTGGTAGTTCCAGCTTTCAATGATGTTCCATTGATTTTTGATGATTGGATGATCGATGATAAGGGGCGTCCTCAAGGCAAATTCGGCGATCTCGATCCGGCCATAGGTGAAGGCCGACTGGGCGACTGGTTCACAGTGAATGGCGCATTCAAATCCAAAATCAAAGTTACACTCGATAAACCACTTCGGCTCCGTTTGCTCAATGCAGCCAATGCTCGCGCAATGACCATCATGTTTAAAGGGGCATCGCCTTTGGTTATGGCTTTGGACGGCCAACCCATAACATTAAAGCCAATCACAGAAGATGGTTTGAAATTGGTGCCGGGCCAACGTGCCGATTTGCTACTCACTGAAATGTCACCTGAAGTTGCCATCGCACTCGACGTTCTTGATGATGTGACCGACGTTGTTTTTCTTCAAGTGAGCGGGGTTAATATCTCTGACCCAGTGGCCGATAATTTCAAACTGCCCAGCAATCCCTTAGCCGCGCTCGGTGATTTAGCGTCTGCGCGCCGCATCCCCATCGAAATTGCAGGCGGTGCAAAGGGTGGTTTGCAATCGGCTAAAGTGGGTGATGTCACGCTCGATATGCGCGGGCTATTGGAGAAGGGTTTGGCATGGGCCTTTAACGGCATAGCTGGCGTTGGCGGGCCGCCGCTGTTTGAAGCCAAAAAAGGGGAGACAATCATATTGGAGTTTTCGAACAAAACCAGCTTTCCCCAGCCTGTTCATATTCACGGCCATCTGTGGAAATTAACCGAGAGTGATAGCAACGTGGTCGGCGATAGCAGCTGGACCGATACCGCCGTGGTTCCCGGTCTTTCGACGGCCAAACTCGCATTCGTGGCCGATAACGCAGGGCTTTGGGTGTTGCAGAGTTTGATTGCCGAACGGGTCGATGCAGGGTTAATTGGTGCTTTCTCAGTTTTGGACGCCACCTGAATTGCCTTGATTTGGCCCTCTGCCTGCTTTACTTGCGGGCTCTGAATTACGGAGCGCTGATAAGTGTCGAATACTGACGAATCGATATTCCGCGAGGTGGACGAGGAAGTTCGCCAAGACGAATATAAAAAAATCTGGGATCGTTACGGAAAATATTTCACGGGCGTGGGCGTTTTGCTCATCGCTGCAGTGGTTGCTTATCAAGGCTGGCAATATTACCAAGTAAAGCAAGCTGAAGATGCTGGTGCCGTTTATTTTGCAGCGCTTAAGAAAGCTGCCGACGGCAAGACGGATGATGCGCTGTCTGCATTGGCAGCGGTCAATCATCCGGGCTTTGGCCAATTGGCCGCTTTGCAAGCTGCGGCACTGTTGGCGTCTAAAGGCGATACTGAAAAAGCTGTTGCTGCCTATGATGCTTTTGCAGCGAAAGCCGAGAGCGATCCTGCCCTTGCCGACATGGCGCGGATCAAGGCTGGTTACTTGCTAGTCGATACATCAACACCTGATCAACTGCTCACGCGGCTTGGTAAGTTCGATAAAGATGGCACTGTGTGGCGGCATGAAGCGCGGGAGATTTTTGGTCTCAGTGCTTGGCGCGTGAAGGATTACACGATGGCCGATCGTTACATGCAGGCGGTTTATAATGATGCGGAGGCAACACCTTCCATGAAGCAACGTGCACAAATTATGATTCAACTGATTGCTCCAAATTTGGTGAAGAAGTGAAGCAGCTCGCACTCATCATATGTTTAGGCGTGGCGCTTGCGGGTTGCTCGAGCCTGAAAAAGGTGACTGGTCAAACGACAGATACGGTTTTGCCAGGTCAGCGCGAAGAGATCATTCCCGATGATCAAAAGACCGCGAAAGATCCAATCGTAGCGGGGCAGGGCCAAGCTCAACAATATCTGCCCGCCGAGGAACCAATTGTGCCGTGTAACCCTAAAAAGCAACTTTGCCCGCCCATTGCAAAGACATTACAATGACGGTGACCATAGCCATTCTAGGGCGACCGAATGTTGGGAAGTCCACGCTGTTTAATCGTCTGATCGGTCAGAAGATTGCGCTGGTTGATGATCAACCTGGTGTCACACGCGATCGCCGTGAGGGTCTGGGCCGGCTTGGTGATTTAGAATTTCGTGTGTTTGATACAGCGGGTTTAGATGATGCCAAGAAGGGCACATTAGAAGCACGCATGAGCTTGCAGTCAGAAGAAGCCGCAAGGCTCTCCGATCATATTTTCTTTGTGATTGATGCCCGCGCAGGTGTCACACCGATTGATGAACAGTTCGCAGAGCGTATTCGTAAATTGGGTAAGCCCGTCACTGTGCTCGCGAACAAGGCAGAAGTATTGCGCATCGCGCAAGGTGTGGGCGAAGCTTATTCATTGGGCTTTGGCCAGCCACTGCCAATCTCTGGTGAACACGGCGAAGGTATGGAACATATCTATGATGTGATCCGACCTTACATTGATGCTGATGAAGAGGCCAACAAAGCAGCAGCTGATGAAGACGAGGAATTTGTGCCCGCTGAATATGACCCTGAGTATGAAGGGCCAGACCAGCCAGAGCGGCGCTTGCGCCTTGCCATTATCGGTCAGCCCAATGCCGGTAAATCGACATTGGTGAACACGCTGCTGGGTGAAGACCGTATGCTCACTGGCCCAGAAGCTGGCATTACACGCGATGCTATTTCCAGTGATTGGAAATGGGGCACGCGCGAGATCAAGCTTTGGGATACAGCTGGCATTCGCCGTAAAGGCAAAGTGAAAGAAAAGCTCGAAAAGCTTTCAGTCACCGATGCAATGCGCGCCATTCGCTATGCTGATTGCGTGGTGGTTTTGGTTGATGCGTCGATGAGCATCGAAAAACAGGATCTAACGCTGTGCGATCTTGTGGCCCGCGAAGGCCGCTCCATTGTTTTGGTTTTAAGCAAATGGGATTTGGTTGAAGACAAATTGGCGGCGATGAAGAAAGTCGATTCGATCATGGAAGATATTCTTCCAGATATCAGGGGTTTTCCCATCGTCACGCTTTCTGCTCGTCAAGGGCGCGGCATTGAGAAGATGATGAATGCTGTCATCGAAATGGACCGCAAGTGGAACATTCGTGTCTCAACATCGAAGATCAATCGTTGGCTCGAAAATGCTGTTCAACGCAATGCACCGCCAGCCCCATCAGGCCGCCGCATCAAGATTCGTTATGCAACCCAGGCCAATGCCAGACCGCCAACCTTTGCTGTGTTTGGAAATCAGCTTGATAAGTTACCGCAGACTTATGTGCGCTATCTGATGAACGGCCTGCGCAAGGATTTCGGCCTCGAAGGCGTGCCCATCAGGTTCTCACTGCGCGGTGGCAAGAACCCTTACGATAAGTAAGATTTCCTCTCCTGCAAGGCGGGAGAGGACTTCAAAGCACCTGCTTGAACAACCCGCTCGCTGCATATTTATAAACTGCGCCACTATCCATGAAATCTTCCACACACATCGGAACAATTTGCGCGGCCACTTCTTCTGGCGACGGAAGGCTCATCGGGTCTTCGCCCGGCATCGCTGCGGCTCGCATTTTGGTGCGGGTTGCGCCAGGACTGAAGCAATTAGCGCGAACTGAAGTGGTTTGCATTTCAGCCGCATAGGTTTTGACCATGGCTTCAAGAGCGGCTTTCGAAACCGAGTAAGTGCCCCAATAAGGGAAGCATTTGTTAGCCAGCCCAGACGTCATGAAAATCGCTCGGCCGTGTGGTGCCATCCGCAACAAGGGATCCATTGACCGTAGCAAACGATAATTGGCCGTCACATTCACGGCCATCACATCATCCCAAGATTTTGGTTCGATATGGGGAAGTGGAGTTAGCTTGCCAAGAAGACCTGCATTGCCAATCAGAACGTCAAGTTTCTTCCAACGCTCAAAAATGGCTGCACCCAAACGGTCAATGGCTGTGTAATCGGTAATGTCCATCGGCACTAAGGTGGCCGATGATCCTGCGGCCTTGATTTCATCATCAAGCTCTTCCAGTCCGCCCTGGGTTCGGGCGGTGGCGATGATGTGTGCGCCTTGTTTAGCCAGTACTAATGCTACAGCGCGACCAAGGCCACGGGATGCACCAGTGACTAAAGCCACTTTACCTTCGAGCATTTTTATCATCTCAGCCCGCTTCAGCCAAAAGGGAGAGCTGTTGCTTGGCGCTTTCACCAATCAAGTCAGTCAAATGTGTTGGATAATCGCCGGTGAAACAATGGTCAGTGAATTGTGGATGAATGTTATCGCGACCCGCATAGCCTGCAGCCTTGTAAATGCCATCAACCGAAACGAAAGCCAATGAATCGACGCCGATAAATTTGCGCATTTCTTCTAACGAGTGGCTTGAGGCCAGCAGCGATTTTTGCTCGGGCGTATCAATGCCGTAATAATCGGGGAACTTTATCGGCGGCGATGCGATGCGCATGTGCACTTCTTTGGCGCCGGCTTCATACATCATCTTCACGATCTTGATTGATGTCGTTCCGCGCACAATTGAATCGTCCACCAACACCACGCGCTTGCCCGCGATGACGGCGCGGTTGGCGTTGTGTTTTAATTTCACACCGAGTGAGCGGATATGTTGGGTGGGTTCGATGAAGGTGCGGCCCACATAATGATTGCGGATGATGCCGAGCTCGAACGGAATGTTGAGCGCTTGGGCATAGCCAAGTGCAGCAGGCACACCAGAATCAGGAATAGGCACAATCACATCAGCATCGGCTGGTGCTTCCAAGGCCAATTGCTTACCAGTGTTCTTGCGCACATCATAAACTGACCGGCCGCCAAGAATTGAATCCGGCCTTGAAAAATAAATGTATTCGAAAATGCACGGGCGCGGCTTTTGGCGTGGAAAAGGATGCAGAGATTCAATGCCATCTTCCGAAATCACAATCACTTCGCCGTTTTCGACTTCGCGCACGAATTTTGCGCCAATGATATCAAGCGCCACAGTTTCAGAACACAGAATATAAGCGCCGTTGAGTTCGCCCAGGATCAGCGGGCGGATGCCAAGAGGATCGCGCGCGCCAATCAGTTTTTTGTTGGTCAAAGAAACCAGCGCATAGGCCCCTTCAAGACCGCGCAATGCATCGATATAACGCTCTATCAGGCGGGTTTTTTTGGAGCGTGCCACAAGATGCAAAATTGCTTCCGTGTCTGAGGTTGACTGATAGATTGCGCCTTGAGAAATCAGTTCACGTCTTAAGGTTAAACCGTTGGTAAGATTGCCATTGTGGGCTGTGGCAATGCCGCCGACTGCAAGCTCTGCAAAAAGCGGCTGCACATTGCGAAGGATGGTTTCGCCCGTGGTGGAGTACCGCACATGGCCAACGGCTTGACTGCCTTTTAAACGACTGATGACTTTTTCAGATGAAAAATGATCACCCACCAAACCCATGCGCCGTTCGGCGTTAAAACGGTCGCCATCGAAGGTAACAATGCCTGCCGCTTCTTGGCCGCGATGTTGAAGCGCGTGCAGCCCGAGTGCGGTTAAGGCTGCGGCATCTGGATGTCCGAATATGCCGAACACACCGCATTCTTCGCGCAGTGTATCGGCATCAAGATCGAGATCATCAATCATGGGGTTTTTGTTCCTTCCTGGCCAAAAGCGGGTTGATCAACTTTTCCGGTCGTCGTATTGCCTTCGATTAAATTATTGAGACCTTTGGCTTGACCCTCGGTCACCGTGGTTCCGGGGTCGGCGGGTTTTGCTGCAGCACCTTGCGGATTGCTGATCTGGCCACTTTGATCAAGCGTGTCGACCACCGATTGTGGAATATAGCCACGAATAAATTGTCCAACACTGGCAATTACAGGCAAGGTTTGCGCTTTGCTTACCCAATCTTCTTGTTTTTCTTTTGGTGTCAGCCAGCCATAGAAAAGGTAAGCAATAGCGACCAATACAAGTCCGCGCGCTAAGCCATAGAGCAAGCCTAGTGTGCGATCAAAAGCCCCCACGCGGCTGTCAACCACGCGGTCTGAAATCTTTACGCCGATAATCGAAGCAACAATCAAAGCCAAGATAAACGCCGCTGCTCCAACCACAATTGTTGCGATAATCTCTTTGCCCACATAGGGCAGAACCAAATCAATTAATTTGGGTTGTTTGATGGCGAAGTAGGCAGCAATAGCACCTAGCCCCCATGCAAGAAGTGAGAGCACCTCGCGCGTAAAGCCGCGCGAGAGCGCCAATAAGCCAGAAATGGCCATAATACCAAAGAGGACGAAGTCAAGAATTTGAAAGGACATGAATCTGTTCCGGTTCGCGAAGTCTTCTCTATATTAAACTCTTGGCCAAGGTTCTAGGTTATTCTTTGCCCGCATCAAGCAATGCGTCTTAGGCCCTTTGAGCGACTTGCCACCCAGGCCACCAGATCGGCCACCGTCGACATTTGTTTAACGGCAAGTGTGCCCTTCAATTGTTTTTCGCCTTGATCAGCAATCACAGCATCAGAAAGGCCCAGTTTTTGGGCCTCTTTCAGGCGTGCTTCAGTTTGGCTAACCGGGCGAATGGCCCCCGAAAGCGCAATTTCCCCGAACAAAACAGTGCCATGAGGGATCACAGTATCAGACAAAGATGAGAGCAGGGCTGCGGCCACAGCCAAATCCACAGCGGTTTCTTTCAACCTCAAACCGCCTGCAACATTCAGATATACATCGTGGTTTGAGAGCGAAACGCCAGCGCGGGCATCCAGCACTGCGAGAATCATGTTGAGCCGCGTTGTATCCCAGCCCACGGCCGTGCGGCGCGGCGTGCCCAAAGGCGAGGGTGCTACAAGGGCTTGGACTTCCACCAGCAAGGGCCGTGTTCCCTCAATTCCAGCAAATACTGCGGTTCCGGGGGCAGGGTGTTCATTTCCACCCATAAAAAGGCGCGAAGGATTAGTGACTTCTTTCAGGCCACCATCCGACATTTCAAAAACGCCGATTTCATCTGTGGCGCCAAAGCGATTTTTAACGGCACGCAAGATGCGGAATTGATGGCCACGGTCGCCTTCAAAATAAAGCACCGTATCAACCAAGTGCTCGATCACTTTTGGCCCGGCGATCTGACCATCCTTGGTGACGTGACCAACGAGCAATACACAGGTGCCCTTGGTTTTGGCATAGCGCACAAGCGCCTCCGAACCAGCTTTCAGTTGTGAAACAGTGCCCGGTGCCGATTCGATGACGGGCGACCAAAGCGTCTGCACCGAGTCGATCACCACGACAGATGGTACAGGCCCATCATTCAAAGTCGCGATAATGTCAGACACATTGGTTTCAGCGGCCAATAAAACGGGCGCATCATCAAGACCCAAACGCGCCGCCCGCATGCGCACCTGCGCAATAGCTTCTTCGCCCGTCACGTAAATCACGCGTTCACCCTTGCGCGCCAACGCCGCAAGCGCCTGCAACAATAAAGTCGATTTGCCGATGCCCGGATCACCACCGATCAACACCGCAGAACCCGGCACAAAACCGCCACCCGTTGCGCGGTCAAGCTCGGCCATGCCAGATTCAATGCGTGGAGGAACCGGGCTTTCGCCCTTCAATTCATAAAGCTTGGCCAAACGGCCCTTGGGCAATGATGCCCCCTTGGCCCCAGAAGCCGGCGCTTCCGAACGCTCTTCGATAATGGTGTTCCAGCTGTTGCAAGCATCACAATGCCCCGACCATTTGTGGGTGATTGCAGCGCAGGTTTGACAGACGAAGTTTGAAGCTGATTTGGCCATGGGGAGGGGATAGCATAGAACATAATAAGAACTCAATTGAAATTTACGATAGGTGGTCTGTTTAGCGTTTTGAGACCTAAACGGTATCTTTACCAAAGTTCGACGATAAGCTAGGCTTATCACGCTAGCTCTTTGGAGGGCAGCAAAATGCCAAAAGTAAGTGTAACAGTCCAAGCATCTGCAGAACGACCTGGAGTCCTTGATATTCGTGAGGCTATGCTGCAGGTTTATGATTTTTTTGAACTTCTTTCCGCTGAAGATGACAAAAACACGCTTTCTTGGAACCTTGTTTTTGCTGGGACGAACAGCCCATTCACCGCAACCGCAGAAGCAGTGTCTCTGCAAGATGGTATCGACATTACGCCAATAGCAAATTCCAGATTAAATGAAACTTCGGACTATCTGTCTGCCCTCAGTCAAGGCCGTCGTCCACACGGCATTATAAGTTCTGTTCGCCGTAAAGCAGCAAGAAGGTTTTTTAATAGAAATACGCTAGCGGTTGGCAAAACCACCTTGTCTTTCGATACACCAAAGGCAACTAAAGTCACTTTGACGCCTGATATGGCAATCACTGCACTTTCTGCGGTTGAAAAAGCAGACGCTATGGATATCAGCTATTTGTCCAATAACCGTGAAAGGCAAGAGCACGGATCGATTGAAGGAAACATTGTTGATGTTTGCAGCGATTACAATGTACCAGCGATAAAAGTGGTTGAACGGAAATCTGGTCGAACAATTGTGTGCAGAGTTGATCAATCTGTAATCGACGATATATCTAAATCTACTTCTTTTAAAGATGTCTGGGAGCAGCGTCGCGTTTTGATTAGAGGATTGATAGCATTCAATTCTCAAGGCCAAGTTACACGAGTTCGTGCAAAATCCATAACGCCAATAAACCCGCGTGACATGACCTTAAAAGACATTGAAGATAAAGATTTTACGGGTACTCTCGGCATAAATGAATATCTGCACAGTCTGAGGGAAGGTGAACTTGGCTGAGAAACCCCGTTTCTATTGGGATGCCTGTATGTGGATCGCATTAATAAAGCGAGAGCATGATAGGTTTGAAGCTTGTCGCTATTTAATTGAGCAGGCCCAACGAGGGGAGGTAGAAATATGGACTTCGACGTTTACGTATGCAGAAGTCTATAAACGAAACTGCTCGAACTTCTTAACTGGGATTGAAGAAAACGATGATCAAAGTTTCGAAGATTATATTGAACAAAATTTTGTAAACCGAATACAAGTTGACTCCGATGTCGGAAGGGCTGCGCGCAGCCTTTTGAGAAAATATCCTACTATAGGTAAGCCACAAGACGCCATTCACGTCGCATCGGCACTTATAGAAAATGTACATGTTCTCCATACTTTTGACCGTGCCGATCTTCTCAAACTAAATGGCGTGTTATTCTGTCAAGACGGGCTGCCGTTGCAAATTCTAATCCCTCCTAACCCACCAGATCCAAACAAAGATACTCTTTTTGAAGGATTTAGTGATTCTTCCGGCGAGCATGAAGTTTCAAAGGAAAGAAAAATCGGCGGCACTTAGTTTTATACATTGGATATCACCCCTCCCAAACCACCCGCCCATCACACACCGTCATCACCGGCTTAACCCCATCCATCTCCTCAGCCGCCGTCCGCTCTAAATCGGAATTCAAAACTGCAATATCTGCCAGATACCCCACTTTCAACATCCCTTTGCGATCCTCAGTGAAATCCATGATCGCGCCAGCTGCGGTAAAACCGTGCAAGGTATCCATCAGGTTCTGATTTTGGCCAAAATGATCGCAAGTCATGGCAGCTCTCATTCCTAAAAAAGGATCAAGCGGGGCGACGGGCCAGTCGGATGAAAACGCCACGGTTGCGCCAGAATTGCGGATGGTTTGCCAGGGATATGACAGCGGTAACTTTTCGCCCAGACGCGAAAGAATAGGCTCCTTTGGTGCCCAAGGCACACCAACGCCTGCCATCGGCTGCAAAGATGCAATAACACCCAATTGTTTCAGGCGCGGAATATCAGCCGCAGAGATTAATTCAATATGTTCGATGCGGTGACGGGAGTCGCGCACACCATTGGCTTTTTGTGCAACTTCATAACCATCCAATGTGCGGCGCACGGCGCCATCGCCAATGGCATGCACACTGATTTGTAATTTGTGGCTATCAATGCGCGTGGCAAGTTCGTTGAATTGGGAAGCGGTAAAGAGGGGCGCACCGATGTTTCCCGGGTGGCCTGGATAATCATCCAGCATCAATGCCGTCAGCGTTTCCATCACGCCATCCATGAAAATCTTCACGCGGCCGGAATGCAGCATATCGCCTTTGTATTGTGCGTGCATGTCGGCGGCTTCATCAACACGGGCGATTTCAAAATAGTTTTTCTGGTGAAAAGGAATTTCCATGCGGGCGTTCAACTCGCCACGATCAAGAATGCTTTTCAGCAATTCCAGCTGATACCAATTGCCATCCATATTATGCATCGTGGTGATGCCGAGTGAATTTGCAAAGGCGATGCCCTTTTTCATCAGCGCTTCGTCATGCGCGCGCATGCTTGGTGTGGCTGGTGGAACAGGGTTCTCGCCGGTGTTCATGCCCAAAAACTCGCGGCCTCCAGTGGGTCCAAGCTCTTGCACTGGCATGAAAGCCGCTGGCTCTTTTAATTCACCTGTGGCGTTGCCCTCAGAATCAAGAACAATTTCATTGCCGGTCGGCAGGTCGCCGCCGCGCATTATTCCTGCGGCTTCCAGCGCCTTGGTATTGGCCCATACGGTGTGATGATCAAAGCAATTTACATAAAACGGCAGGTCCGGAACGATCTTATCCAGCATCTGTCTGGTGATCGGTCCGTCCTTGCCAAGGCTCTCATGGGCAATGCCATGTGCAATGACGATTTTATCGTTTGGATGGTTTTTACGATATTGAGAAACAGATTCATGAAACTCGCGGAAGTTTTTGACATTGCTCACCATTAAGCCGCCCAGCTCAGCTGCTCCACCAAATAAATGCACATGGCCTTCGATGATGCCGGGGATCACAGATTTACCCTGAGCATCAATTATTTTAGTGTGCTTGGCCCGAAGTCCGGCCACATCTTCATTGCTTCCAATGGCAATAATTTTGTTGCCTGATACGGCCAAGCTTTGCGCAAAGGGTTGCGCCTTATTCATGGTAATGATGCGGGCGTTTTTAATAATGACATTTGCGACAAGCATATTTTCACTCTTGAAATTTTTTATCGGGAGTGGCAGCTTAGCAGAGTCGTCAACAACTGAAAGGAGGTGATCCCATGTCGAGTGAGTTCAACAACACAGGTTCTATCGAAGTGCGGATCATTGGATCTGCGGGAACAGCTTCCCTCTAGACCAATCGCATTCGTGAAGAAACCTGGTTTCTCACGGTAAGGGCTGCTTCATTGAAGTGGCCCTTATTTGTATCATCAATCAACAGGAGCTCATGATGAAAATACTCTATACAGGCCATGCAACGTCTACCGGCGGCGGCCGCGACCAAGGCTTTTCCAGAACCGACGACGGCCACCTCTCCGTCATCATGGCAACGCCATCTGAGTCGGGCGGCAGTGGCAAGGGCACCAATCCCGAGCAAATGTTCGCAATCGGA
Source organism: Aestuariivirga sp. (assembly GCA_043745625.1). Lineage (GTDB taxonomy): Bacteria > Pseudomonadota > Alphaproteobacteria > Rhizobiales > Aestuariivirgaceae > Aestuariivirga. The sequence goes on from JAYTSN010000092.1 coordinate 14,098, forward strand.
TATTCAGCATGTTTCCTTGGTGCCATGCGCTTTGCAGCGGGCAAGGCCAAGATCGATATGCCGATTAATGCTACAACCAAGGCACATATCCATATGGGCACGCGCGATGATGGCGAAGGCTTTGGCCTTGAAGTGCTGATGGAAGTTTCATTGCCAGGCATGGAGCGCGCCGTAGCAGATGATCTCATCAAGCGCGGCCACGTTGTTTGCCCATATTCACATTCCATCGCCGGAAATGTGAAAGTTACAACCAATATTATCTAACGCGACCCTGATTGATTAAAGTTGAGCGGCCACTTGGTCGCTCAACTTTTTTCAGCCAAAATAATGCGCCGAAGTTCTCATCAATAAATCCGGGCAATGCGTCCGCCACAAATCCGGGCTTTGTGCCAACGGCCGTGATAGCGAATTCTCTCTATGCGGCAGCGGTTATATGAATTGCGCCAACGGTGATTGCGTCCATAATACGAATCCCCGTAATACGGCGAACCGTAACCATAGCCAGGTGAGCCAAAAAACAGCCCGAACCCTACGCCATTATGGTGATAACCGTTGTGATAGGCATTGGCCGTTCCAGCGGTTGCTATCATTCCAGCGCTGATTGAAGCCGCAGCTACAACTGACAATAATAATTTTCTCATCACTCAATCTCCTAATATCGCCCACTGTGGTCTAAACGTTGATTGTGTCAGATAAGTTCCAATGCTCTTTTATACTACGTCAACAATGACTTAACAATGCCGCCCACCTTTGCCATGTCCATTTGGCCTGCAAACTTGGTTTTTAGCTCAGCCATCACTTTACCCATATCTTTAACACTTGTGGCACCCACTGCTGCAATCACACCTGCCACAGCAGCCTTTGCCTCATCATCGTTCATTTGCTTTGGCATGTAATGTTGAATGATCGCCATTTCGTCGCGCTCGGCCGCAGCCAGCTCTGGTCTGCCGCCCGCATCAAAGGCGGTGATTGAATCTTGGCGCTGCTTTACCATTTTGATGAACAGCTCCATAATGCCTGAATCAGGTGTCAGCGCTGAATCATGGCCATCTGCGCGGCTGTTAATGTCCTTGTCTTTGATGGCCGCATTCATCAGGCGCAAAGTGGCGACCTTTTTTTTATCGCCAGATTTCATGGCATCTTTCATATCGGCGTTAACTTGCTCGCGCAGGGACATTTTCGAACCTCATTAAAAACATGGGGAATAGGCGGATTTTGCATAAGCTGCAACCTTGACGGGGCAGGGCCAAGCCCTTAACGAAGCCCAAATCCCGGAGACTCAAAATGCCAGTTAAAGCCAAGGTCAAGCCACGCCCACAATTCAGCGATTGGGACGTGCAACGTATTACGGCTGTTCTCGTGCTGGCCGATGGCACAGTCATTGAAGGTTATGGTTTTGGCGCAGAAGGCGAGGCGGTAGCTGAAGTTTGCTTCAACACGGCCATGACGGGCTACCAAGAAATCCTGACAGATCCATCCTACGCAGGCCAGATCGTCACCTTCACATTCCCCCACATCGGCAATGTGGGCACCAATGATGATGATGGCGAAACCACAAACCTCGCAGCATCAGCCGCTGTTAAAGGCTGCATCGTCAAAGCGCCGGTCACTGAACCTGCAAACTACCGTGCCAAAAACCACTTCGGCAAATGGCTGAAATCGCGCGGCATCATCGGCTTGTCGGGCATTG
>JAYTSN010000093.1:0-1951 GCA_043745625.1 Aestuariivirga sp.
AGCCGCTTTAACATGATCGGTAAAAAATCCGCTTCAATCTTCGATCCCTGCTGAAACGCAATTTGCACAATCCGCCCGTTCAGCGCCGCCACTTTCAAATTCCGCGCCACATAATCCCCGCCCACCATATCGAGGATCACATCAGCCTTGAGGCCCGCCTTCTCCATCTCAGCCACAAAATCTTGGGTGCGGTAGTTAATCGCCACATCAGCACCAAGTGCCAGACACTGCTTGCACTTCTCGTCGCTGCCTGCTGTCACAATGACATGAGCCCCAAAATGTTTGGCCAGTTGAATGGCCGTGGTGCCAATCCCGCTTGAGCCGCCATGGATCAAAAACTTCTCGCCCGCCTTTAATCCCCCACGTTGAAACACATTGGTCCAAACCGTAAAGTAAGTCTCAGGGATCGCCGCCGCTTGGATCATGCTCAAACCATCCGGAACCGCAAGCGCATTGTCCTCGGCCACCACAGCATATTCAGCATAGCCGCCGCCAGGCACCAGCGCGCAAACCTTGTCTCCCAACTGGAACCGCTTTACCCCCTGTCCCAACGCCATCACCTCGCCAGCAACCTCAAGTCCTGGCGTTAAAGGCGCACCCGCAGGTGGCGGATATCCGCCTTGCCTTTGCAAAATGTCTGGCCGGTTCACACCAGCAGCAACCACCTTTATCAAAATCTGCCCCGCCGCCGCCTCGGGCCTCTCAATCTGAACCAAAGTCAGAACCTCCGGTCCACCCGGTTCACGTATCGAAATTGCATTCATGTGGTTCATTCTTGGATTCCCATCTTTCTATTGTGACCATTTCAAGACTGTTGCATGCTCTATAACACAACCAGCAGGCAGCCACATGGACCTTGAAAACGAACCCCGCGCCAAACCGCACATGGTTATCGGCGAAAATTTGGACGCAATATCAATTGCCGAATTGGAACACCGCATTATCGGATTGGAGTCTGAGATTGCACGTATTCGCGCTGAGATTGCGAAAAAACATGCAGGAAAAGCCACTGCGGACTTATTTTTTAAAAAATAGGCATAAAGTTAAATCAGATTGCAAACGCTGTTAACGATTCAGTAATACTTAATGTTTACTCTTAGCTTCAACCCAGACCTTCTGGGTTTCTCCGAGTGGTTTCTGTCCACTCTGTTTGACGCCTCCCTGTTTAAACTCAAAGCCGCAGCTTTATGCGGCTTTTTTTCTGGCCCAATACTTGCTCCTACCTCTTGAACTTGACGCAAGCATAAAGCCGCGCCATGATCAAATTTGGGGAAAGTTTTATGTTTATGCGTAAAGGGCGATTAACCATGCAGAGCAACACAGCCGTGGGATCAGGAACAATCGACTTCCTCGCCAGATTTACAGACAGCGAACAATTCGAAAAAACCTTCAAAGAAGGCATGGGTCTTGTCGAAGAAACTGCCAATTATTTAGATGGCGAAGGCCGGATTGATGCCCGCGTTCTTGACCGTGTGGGCGCAATTGCATACGCAACAGAATCCATGCGCCTTACCACAAGGCTCATGCAAATGGCCTCATGGCTCCTGCTTCAACGCGCCATCGCCACAGGCGAAATGAACACTGATGAAGCACTGAAAGAAAAGCACCGCATCAACCTCAGCGAAATCGGACGTGGCCATGATCTAAAAGGCGGCGAACAAACACCCGATGGTTTGAAGAGCTTGGTTGAACGTTCGCTCCGCCTGTTGGAGCGCATCAAGACCCTAGACTCGATGTTGAACCGCAAAGCCGTGAACAACGATGAACAACAAGATACCAGTCCGGTCAACGCACAAATCAACATGCTGCAACGCGCTTTTAAGGTCGGTTAATTCTCAGCATGCCTTAGTTATAATCCACTTGCCATTGCTGGAAGTGAATTGATCTATTTGGCACAGATATGATTGGGTCCAATACCAACAAATTTGGTCAAAGCCGCGCCAGCTTTCTG
>JAYTSN010000094.1:0-5810 GCA_043745625.1 Aestuariivirga sp.
GCGCCAACCGATGGAGTCGGGCGAGGCTGTCGTGGCCCGCGCCAACTATCATATCACTTACCCTGCGCGTTTCCAATTGATCACGGCCATGAACCCGTGCAAGTGCGGTATGGCTGGCGAACCCGGCCATACCTGCAGGCAGGGCCCGCGTTGTGCTGCAGATTATCAGCAGCGCATATCAGGCCCATTGCTTGACCGGATGGATTTGCAGATTGAGTTGTCAGCCGTGCGCGCCACTGATTTAATATTGCCTGCCCCAAAAGAAAAAAGTGCCGACGTTGCAATCCGTGTGGCTAAAGCTCGTGCAATTCAAATGCAGCGCTTTGCTGAAATGGGCCACCCTAATTTGCGGGTTAACGCTCAGGCTGATGGGGATGTGCTGGAAGCTATCACAGTGCTTGATGCTGCTTGTATGACTTTAATCCGCGATGCTGCAGATGCCATGAACTTATCGGCGCGCGGTTATCACCGTGTGCTGCGCGTTTCCCGCACCATCGCCGACCTTGACGGTAGTACTAATATCTCGCGTCTGCATTTGGCCGAAGCGCTAAGTTATCGGCAGAAACCAGCAGGCCTGCGCCAAGCCGCTTAAAGCATGTGGAAAAGCTGTTGAGATTCAGCAGATGTTTACCGTGATTCAACAGCGTAATCATTTGGCAATCCGCGCATGGCAAAAAGGCGTTCAAATATTGAGATCAAACTGAGCTTTGACCGAAAATCTAAATTTATGGCGATTTTGACTTTTCCATGAAAAGTCAAAACGCTTCAGTGAGTTGCATAGCGTTGAATGAAATGAATCAAACAAAAAATTGGGCTCGTCGGTTATCGGCAAATAGTGCCAGCAATCAAAAAACTGCTGTGGCTGTCGCGGTGGCGGCCATCACCGCCAGCCTTTTACTGGTTGCCAGTGTTATGGAGATGGGCCAACGGGGTCATTTCATTCTAGCAGGCACAACATTGCTCGCCGGCACGTTTCTCATCTCTATTGCATCAATTTGTGCATTGTATTTATCTCAAGAGCAGAGACTGCGAAAACTACTGACAACGATTACCACCGTTGAACAAGCCCGTGCGGCAGCTGAGGCCGCCGCACAAGAAAAATCGAGAATGCTGGCGACCATGAGCCATGAAATTCGAACCCCGCTCAATGGTGTTATCGGGATGATAGGTTTGTTGCTTGAGACGGAACTCAGCGCAGAACAAGAAAACTACGCAAACACAGCTAATGCCTCAAGTCGTACGTTGCTCTCGATCATTGACGAAATTCTCGATACCGCAAAATCACAAGCCATCATAACCACAAAGCCAGTTGACCTGAATGGTCTGGTCGAAAATATTACTGAACTTCTCGCTCCGCGCGCTCATGCTAAAGGCATTGAAGTGTCGTCACATGTGGCTCTTGGCGTGCCCCAACATATCGAAATTAATGAGCTTAAGGTTAGACAAATTCTTTTCAATCTTGCAGGCAACGCCATTAAGTTTACAGAAAAAGGCGGCGTGGCAATTGATATTGATTTAAATGCCAACCGACAATTGGTCATCAGCTTAACTGACACCGGCATAGGTATGACTGACGCCGAAGCGCTGTGTGTTTTCGAAGAATATGTGCAGGCCAATGCTAGCACATCAAGACGATTTGGCGGCACTGGCCTTGGCCTTGCCATCAGCCGCAATCTGATTAAAGTTATGGGCGGCACAATTGAGGTATCGAGCAAAGTTGGAGCAGGAAGCTGTTTTAAAATAACATTTCCGGGATCCTACCATAATTCCAAACCAGTTGAGCCATTGCCTTTAACCAAAAGACATTTCGTCTTGGCATTGGAGCCGGGCAGCACTGCAAATCATCTGGAGAAGCGTTTGATTGAATTCGGCGCACGCATCACCCGCATAGAAAGTGCAAACGATTTGACTGCACTATTGTCTTCCGTTGACATCAACCTCCAAATCATAAGCGATATAAGCTTTGAACCTGTTTTAAAAAAATGGGCATTGCGCAATACAAAAAATATGAGCACGTTGCCTAAAGTGTGGGTGATGATGAAAGCTGAAGAACGCCGCACTCATAAATTGTTTTTGGCAAAGCCGTTTGCAGGCTATCTCCTCAAGCCATTGCGAAAATCCAGCTTACTTTCACTTTTGGCTGCCAAAACCAATGACCCACTGCAAAAGGCCAGCACAGAATTGCGCGCCATTGCAGCAAAAACTAAAGTGAAATCGAAAGTGAATTTGGGCTTTCGTGTTCTGCTCGCCGAAGACAATCCGGTTAATGCCTTGCTTATCCGAACGATGCTTGAACGAAATGGCCATCACGTTCATCACGTAGGCAACGGCGCGGCCGCTTTAGATTATTTCAACTCTCACCAAAAAATTGATTTGGCGCTGTTTGATATCGAAATGCCAAAACTCGACGGGCTGGAAACAACGCGGGCCATTCGCTTGTGTGAGAACAAATTACCAAACCAAAAATATCTGCCAATCCTTGCGTTGACTGCCAATGCCAGATCTGAAGATATTGCGGCTTGTCTTGAGGCTGGCATGAATGACCATCTTTCCAAGCCATTCGACCGCGTTGATTTGGACGAAAAAATTGTGAGGCTTATGAGCCAGCGCATCGCTGCATGAGTGCCGCGCGCGTAATGTTCGCGTAACAGTCATAAAACATCTATAGTTCGTTCGACTTGAAGGAAGCGGAATTGAACATTCAAAACCAAATGATAAAGCGCAATGCGCTGAAAATCAGAATGGCTGTATCCAGCGACGAAATTCGTGTTGCGCAGAAGCTGCGATATTTGGTTTTTCACGGGGAACTTGGCATTCAATTGAAGGCGGAAGATCACGCCGCTAAAATCGAAAGTGATGCCTTTGATGAAATTTGCGATCATCTGTTGGTCATTCGAACAGGAGTAGAACACAACCCCGAACTTGCAGTGGAAGATGGCTCGGTGGTTGGAACCTACCGGTTACTGCGCCAAAAAGTTGCACTTGAGAATGCCGGCTTCTACAGCCAGTCGGAATTTGACATTGCGCCCTTGTTGGCCAGAAAGGCTGAACTCAAGTTTTTAGAGTTAGGGCGTTCTTGTGTTTTAAAAAACGAGCGCGGCTCATCTGCCGTCGAGCTTTTATGGCAAGGCATTTGGAACTATGTGCGCCAGCATCAGATTGACGTTATGATTGGTTGCGCTAGTTTTGACGGCATAAACGTTGATGCGCACCGTGACGGACTTCAATTTTTATTAGAGAACAATAAAGTTCCAGAAGGCTGGCAGGTGCATGCGCAACCCCAGCGCCATCTCGACATCACACAAAGTGCGGACAAGCAGCTTGATTTGAAGACGGTGATTTCTAATCTTCCGCCCTTGATCAAAGGTTATCTGCGCCTTGGTTGTTTTTTCGGGCAAGGTGCAGTTGTCGACGAAACATTCAATACCATCGACGTGTTGGTGATCTTGCCCGTCTCACATATTAACCCGCGCTATTTTGCCAGGTTTGGTGAACCTACCAATTGATATCAAAAGCAGCGATGGCTGCCAGATTGACGATATCGTTGGTCGTGGCGGACATGGATGCAATTTGAACTGACTTGGAAAGCCCAGTCAGCAATGGCCCGACAACCGACACACCACCCAATTGCTGTAACATCTTCGTTGAAATCGAAGCTGAATGCGCCGCTGGCATAACAAGCACGTTGGCCGGGCCCTTCAAACGACAGAACGGATATTGCGCCATGGCCTCCAATGATAGTGCAACATCTGCACCCATCTCACCATCATATTCAAAATCGACGTTGCGGCCGTCTAATACTTTGACAGCGCGGCGCACATATTCCGAACGTTCACCTTTTGGATAGCCAAAAGTCGAATAAGAAAGCAGGGCCACGCGTGGTTCAGCCATAAAGCGACGCGCCACACCGGCGGCTTCCTGGGCAATATCGGCCAATTCCTCGGCAGTTGGCAATTCGTGAATTGACGTATCAGCAATGAACACCGTGCGGCCACGCACCAACGCCATCGAAACGGCAATAGGGCGGTGGCCCGGCTTTGCATCAATGGCGCGGCGCACGTTATCAAACGCTACAGAATAGTTACGGGTCAGTCCTGTAACCATGGCATCAGCATCACCCAATGCTAACATGCATGCGCCAAAGATGTTGCGGTCTTGGTTAGCCATGCGCTGGCAATCGCGGTGCAAAAAGCCTTCACGCTGCAGGCGGCCATATAAGAAATCACCATAATCATTGGTGCGTTCAGAAATACGTGCATTGAGAATTTCAACATTATCATGAAGCTCTAGACCTGAGGCATCCAGAGCATTTTGTATGCGTTCCTCGCGGCCAATTAAAATTGCTGTACCTAAACCTTGTGAAGCATAGCTATGGGCCGCGCGGATCATGCGCTCTTCTTCACCTTCAGCGAAGATCACGCGTTTTGGCTGATCCTTCACATATGAATAGACATTCTGCAAAGTGCCAGCAATCGGATCGAGCCTTGCTGAAAGTTGAGCAGCATAGGCGTCAAGATCGTCAATATTCTTGCGCGCCACACCAGTTGCCATTGCAGCTTTGGCAACTGCCACTGGAATGCGTGAAATGAGACGCGGATCAAACGGTGCAGGAATTAAATAATCGCGGCCAAAGGAAAGCTTAGAACCATGATAAGCGGCGGCCACTTCGTCTGGAACATCTTCGCGGGCCAGTCCTGCCAATGCCTCAGCAGCAGCAATTTTCATTTCTTCATTTATGGTGCGCGCGCGCACATCCAAGGCACCGCGGAAGATATATGGAAATCCCAGAACATTATTGACTTGGTTTGGGTAGTCCGAGCGGCCTGTGGCCATAATAGCGTCGGAGCGGACTGAGGCTACATCTTCTGGCAAAATTTCAGGATCAGGATTGGCCATTGCAAAAATGATAGGGTTGGCAGCCATGGATTTGACCATGTCCTTGGTCAGGGCGCCAGCAATTGAAAGCCCAAAGAAAACGTCAGCACCTTTCATCGCATCAGCCAGCGTTCGGGCTGGCGTTGGAATTGCGTGGGCCGACTTCCATTGGTTCATGCCCTCGGTGCGGCCTTGATAAACCACACCTTTGGAGTCGCACAGAATAATGTTTTCATGGGGCACGCCCATGGATTTCACGAGTTCAATGCAGGCAATGGCAGCAGCGCCTGCACCATTGCAAACGAGTTTGAATTTTTTCAAATCGCGCCCGGTGATGTGCAGGGCGTTGATCAGACCCGCCGTAGAAATAATTGCTGTGCCGTGCTGGTCATCATGAAATACTGGAATGTCCATCAGCTCGCGGAGGCGTTGCTCGATGATAAAGCAATCTGGGGCTTTTATATCTTCGAGATTGATGCCGCCAAAAGACGGGCCAAGGTAACGAACAGCTGCGATGAACTCGTTAACGTCCTTTGTATCAACTTCAAGATCGATTGAATCCACATCGGCAAAGCGTTTGAACAAAACTGCCTTGCCCTCCATGACCGGCTTTGACGCAAGTGCGCCTAAATCACCAAGACCTAAAATAGCCGTGCCGTTCGAGATGACGGCAACAAGATTGCCCTTTGATGTGTAATCATATGCAGCGTCTGGGTTTTCGGCGATCTTTCGCACCGGAACAGCAACACCGGGGCTATAAGCCAGCGATAAGTCGCGCTGGGTGGCCATGGGCTTTGTAGGGTTTATCTCAAGCTTTCCAGGCTTCCCACGGGAGTGAAATTGCAAAGCTTCCTCGTCCGTAAAAGAGGGCCGTGCTACTTTTTGTGGTGGTTTAGCCATGTTAGAAAAAACGCCTGTTGTTGCCAGTTCCAATT
>JAYTSN010000095.1:0-1949 GCA_043745625.1 Aestuariivirga sp.
AGGTGAGGGGCAGAGTCATTTCAACGCCTCCACAATCAAAACCAAAACTTCATCCATGCCTTCTTTGATTTCGGCATTTTGAAAACGGATAACTTTATAACCTTGAGATTCAAGATAAGTTGTACGACGCTTATCATTTGAAATTTCAGCTTCAGTTGAATGTGTCCAGCCATCAATCTCAATAATCAATTTTCTTTCGAGACACATGAAGTCCACAATATAAGTCCCGATTGGAACTTGCCTGCGAAACTTCTGCTTTTCCAATTGACGATTACGTAATTGCTCCCACAGTCTTTTTTCAGCAGATGTTGAATCGATGCGAAGTTGCTTGGCGGTTTCGAGTTTTTGGCCTTCTCTCATACCCTCACCTCTCCCGCTGTGCGGTAGAGGACATTTAAGACAATCCCCCCGCCAGTGTCGGCACTTGCAGCGACCTAAATCCATAGTGCCGCAACCATCTTAAATCTGATTCAAAAAACGCGCGCAAATCCGGTATCCCGTATTTCAACATCGCAATGCGGTCTATCCCCATGCCAAAGGCAAAGCCTTGATAGCGATCAGGATCAAGCCCACCTGCGCGGATCACATTGGGATGCACCATGCCGCTGCCCAAAATCTCCAGCCACTTATCGCCGGTGCCAATCTTAAGCTGGCCGCCTTCGCGCGAATAATTGATGTCCACTTCCATCGAAGGTTCGGTGAACGGAAAATGCGAGGCACGAAACCGCATCTTCACATCATCAACTTCAAAGAAGGCTTTGCAGAATTCTTGCAAAATCCATTTGAGGTTGCCCATATGTGTTGCCTCATCAATCACCAGCGCTTCAACTTGGTTGAACATCGGCGTGTGCGTCATATCTGAGTCGCTGCGAAACGTGCGGCCTGGTGCAATAATTCTAATCGGCGGTTTCTGCGACAGCATGGTGCGAATTTGCACGGGGCTTGTATGCGTGCGCAGAACCATTCTGGAGCCATCTGGCTTTTCGTTGAAATAGAATGTGTCGTGTTCTTGGCGTGCCGGATGATCAGCGGGCATATTCAGGGCGTCGAAATTATGAAAGTCGTCTTCAATATGCGGGCCTTCAGCCACGCTGAATCCCAGATCACCAAAAATCTGCACAACTTCTTCCCACACTTGAGATACGGGATGAATGGTGCCAACACTTTGGGGTCGCACCGGCAGTGTCACATCAATCTTTTCAGAAACCAACCTGGCTTCCAAAGCGGCCTCGGCAAACAAAGCCTTCTTGGTCGCCAAAGCTTGCGTCACTTGGTCTTTCAAAACATTCAGCGCCGCGCCTGTGGCTTTGCGTTCATCGGGCGCCATTTTGCCAAGCGTGGCCATGCGCTCTGAAATCACGCCCTTCTTGCCTAAAGCGGAAACGCGAATGGCCTCAACGCCTGTTTCATCTGAAGCGGCGGAAACTTGCGCTAATAATTCTTGTTCGAGTGCATCAAGCGAAGTTTGGTCAGTCATTCAAAATCCAACTTTTCATTCGTCATTCCCGCGAAGGCGGGAATCTCTGTTTTGTGGCGTAACGCAGATTCCCGCTTTTGCGGGAATGACGTTGCTAGTGTTGCGGCCTTACAAAATAAAAGCGGGCCTTAAGAGCGGTTTAGCCGCCTTTAAAGCCCGGTCAAGAGTCCGTATACCTGTTTTAAACTTAAGCAGCCTTTTGGGCGGCTTTGGCTTTTTCCACGAGAACCGCAAATGCAGCTGCATCATGCACAGCAAGATCGCTGAGAACCTTGCGGTCCACAATAATCCCGGCCTTGTCCAGGCCGTAAATAAATCGGCCGTAAGTCAGGCCTAATTCACGCGAAGCTGCGTTGATACGTTGAATCCAAAGTGAGCGGAAATTGCGCTTCTTGGTGCGACGGTCGCGGTAGGCATATTGCCCCGCCTTTTCCACGGCCTGAACGGCAACGCGGAAAATGTTTTTGCGGCG
>JAYTSN010000096.1:0-1944 GCA_043745625.1 Aestuariivirga sp.
ATGCCAGCCTCAGAAAGGCTGGAAGATCAAAGGCTTGCATTCGGTGCGTGACATCCTAAAATAGGCATTGATTCGTTGTGAAATAATTGCTATGCAATATCTCCTAACAGGAGATTTACCATGAACATTAAATCTAACCTCGATAAAGCCGAAGCCAGCGAAAGCCCATTAGCACGGCTTTTTTTACGAAAAGACGCAAGCGGAAAAACTTACATCGACGGCAGGCAGTTTCTTGCAGGCGAACGTTTGCGCAAAGATTATGAAATGGCCCACATGTCTCAGCGCGTCACCAGCGCGTATGAAGAATCATCAGGCTCCGGCGGCCGCCACTGGCAGATGAGCGATAATTCAGTTTCCAGATTGAGTGATAACGCCATCGCCGCGCGCGAAAGATTGCATCATGCATTTTCTGCTGTTGGGTTGGAGCTTTCCGGAATTCTTTATCAAGTGTGCTGCGTATCTGCCGGCTTTGAAAATGCTGAATTAGTTTTAGCTCTGCCTGCGCGCAGTGGCAAAGCCGTTCTCGCCCTGGCTTTAACAAGACTTGCGCGCCACTACGGCTTAATCAAAACCCGCGCACCAGCGCAGAAGGATTGCATCAGCCACTGGGCTGTCGATAATTACAGGCCTTCTATAACGCCGCAGTCGCATCCGCTTTGATGCGCGCCACCATTGATGCAAGACCATTTGAACGCTGCGGCGTTAAATGGTCTTTCAAACCCAACCTTGCAAAAACTGCTGGTGCATCCGCGTTCACAATTTCTGAAACACTCATCGGTGCAAATAATTTGAACACGACGGCAATCAAACCTTTCACGATCAATGCATCGCTATCGCCTTCAAGGACCAGTTTTTTCGCCCCATCATCCTCAGCAACGCGCGAATGAATCCAAACTTGACTCGCACAGCCATTCACTTTTGTAGCAGGGGTTTTGAAAGCCTGTTCCATGTCGGGTAAAGCACGGCCAAGTTCAATGAGATGACGATAACGGTCTTCCCAATCATCAATCATTTCAAAATCAGAAATAAGATTTTTAATATCTGCGTTCATAAATAGTAGATAGTCGCTGGTTCAGCGAAACTCAACCCTTGTCGGGGGTCAGCGTGCCGTGCCATTCGGGCACCAGATCTTCCATTTTTAAAGAGGAATTTTCGGCCAAAGTGCCGCGCAGTTTGGCGGGCCCACTTCCGGTATTAATTGGATCGGCTACTGCTAAGTTTTTAGGCATTAAAGCAGTCTGGCCGGCAGTGGATTCACTGGCCCATTCATAAAGCAACTTTGCGCTGTATTTGGCTTTGCCTTCCATCGTCACGGCGATGTAGCGCGCTGTGATGCAAACTTGTGGTTTGCGCTCACAAAAACTTTTCATGTCAGCAACGGTATCAGCCGCTGCTGCAATGTAATTCCAACTTGTAGAGTCAGCCATGGCCTGCGCCATCTGGGTTGTTTGAACCGTAGCGGGCGGAGAAGGCATGGCGAGAATTACGCCACCCAACACAATTGCTTTTCTGAACAGACCCATCACGGCACCCAAAATCTCGCCTCTGGCTTTCGTCTTACGCAAGTTAAGTTTCCGCCAAGTGAAATGGCAAGGCTAATTTTGTATCAATATCGAAAAATCCCATTAGGGGAATGTTAACCGTGTCACGCAAGCGCCACAAAGAATAATGGCCAAAGCAGTTGATGAAAGGAGCTGTTAACCAAACATGGGCAGATTGCGATCAAGAAAAACAATGTCTGTAGTGTTTGGTTTTGTTGGTGGAATTTTATAATGCGTGATGTTTTGGAAGATGATGAACGCAAAGTGAGGCCGTTAGGCTTGCTGATGCTCACCACCTCCGCCGTGTTGAGCGTTATGATTGTCTACAACACTTTGTATGGTCAAAATGATCAAAACCGTGCCAGCGCGAGCGCAGTTTCTGCATCAACGCATGTGGAAGTGC
>JAYTSN010000097.1:0-1939 GCA_043745625.1 Aestuariivirga sp.
CCAAGCAAAGCCAGTGCGGTTGAAACCTGAGTGCCATTGAGCAGCGCCAAACCTTCCTTCGGCCCAAGGGTCAGCGGCGCAATACCAGCCGCTTTCAAAGCCTCAGCCCCTGAAACGCGATCACCTTTTACAATCGCATCGCCTTCACCAATCAACACCAAACTCATATGCGCCAGCGGCGCTAAATCACCTGAAGCACCAACCGAGCCTTGTCCTGGAATGACCGGCAGCACATCAGCATTGATCAGCGCCACTAAAGCCTCCATCGTGGCAATTGAAATGCCTGATGCGCCTTGCGCCAATGAACGCAACTTCAACATCATGATCAAACGCACCACATTATTGGGCAGCGTCGCACCCACTCCCGCTGCATGAGACCGCACAATATTGATTTGCAATTTCTCAAGATCAGCATTGGCAATGCGCGTCTTGGCCAATTTTCCAAAACCAGTATTGATGCCGTAAAGCGCATCACCCGATTGCAACAAGCGCTGCACAGTGGCCGCACTCTTCTCTATTTTGCGCCGTGCCTCAGTCGTTAGGGCAACACGAACCGGCCCCGCCAGAATTTGCTTGATCACATCAAGATCAAAATGCTCATTGCCAATCTGAATCGTCATATCAGTCTCGTTAGTGTTTTTTTGAAGTTGTTGGTGATTGAAGCTGCATTCAAGTGAACGCCGTCTCTCACCTGAAGTTTGCCGCCCGCATAAACATCGCGCACGCAATTGTTGCCGCCAGAGAATATCCAGGCATCTAAAGCCGCATCCTCTGCGCGTCCCAGCAGAGCATGATGATCATCATTCAGCACCACAAAATCAGCACGCTTGCCAATTTCAATGACACCCATGTTCTGTTGCAACGCTTGTGCGCCACCTTTAAGCGCGCGATCAAACACACTGCGCCCTGTAGACAATCCTGCACCATCAGCCAAAGCGTTACGGGTGTTGTGCTTCATGCGCTGCAAATATTCTAACAGGCGCAAATCTTCTGCTGGCGAAATGGTGATGTGGCTATCCGAGCCGATGCCAAATTTTCCACCAGCTTTGATAAATTCAACCGCTGGAAAAATCCCATCGCCCAAATTCGCTTCTGTTGTCGGACAAAGTCCGGCCACCGCACCCGAAGTTGCCAGCACCCGCGACTCGTGTTCTTCCATATGCGTGGCGTGAATAGCGCACCAGTTTTGGTTCACATCAAAATGCGAAAGCAAATATTCAACGGGCCGCTGTTTGCTCCACGCCAAACAATCTTCAACTTCTTTAATCTGCTCGGCCACATGAACGTGAACGGGTTGGCCTTGTGGCGTTGCTTCCAACACGGCATCAAGCCCCGCCTTGGTCACGGCGCGCAAACTATGCGGCCCAACACCCAATTGGTGTTGTCCGTCCACCGCATTATTGAGAATTTCATAGATGTCCAAGAACCCATCAACATCATTGACGAAGCGGCGTTGGCCCGCGTTGGGTTCGGCCCCGCCAAACCCGCCATGTGAATAGAGCACCGGCAGCATGGTCGTAGCGATTCCTGTTTTTTCAGCAGCCGCCAAACACCGCAAACTCATCTCAGCACGGTTATCATAGGGCGAACCATCTGGCTGATGATGCAGGTATTGAAACTCGCCAACAGAGGTAAAGCCTGCGCAAAGCATCTCAGCATAGGCCTGTGCCGCCACAGCCTCCATATCTTCCGGCGATAGTTTTAAGGCGAATCCATACATCGCTTCGCGCCAAGTCCAAAAGCTGTCAGCACCGGGGCCTGCCCGTTCGGCCAAGCCCTGCATCAGGCGTTGATGGGCATGAGAATGGAGATTGGCCATCCCCGGAACCGTGATGCCGGAAACTTGGCGACCCTCTTGGGAAGTGGTTTCGATATTCGAAATCAGGCCACCAGCATCGACCGAGACACAAACATCCCGCGCCCAGCCTGTGGGCAGCAG
>JAYTSN010000098.1:0-5775 GCA_043745625.1 Aestuariivirga sp.
ATGGCTTTCTCCCGAATCATCGAAAGCCAATTGAATCACGCAACAAACCAATCCGTCATCAATTCATTGCGGACGTTAACCTGAACTCGTTACCCTGCGAGGAAGCGCTTTGCTTGCTTTCTATGTTTTTCAGTCAGGTCTGACAGGTCAATTGAAACGGGCTGCCCATCGACTAAACGCCAATCTCCAGCCACCATGACACGATCAGCACGGTGCGCGCCGCACAAAACCAGTGCCGCCAGCGGATCACCTGCACCTGAAAAGCGGAGCTCATCGAGCTTGAAGAATGCAAGATCGGCCTGCTTACCCACAGCGATTTTGCCAATGTCATCACGTCCTAAACATTTGGCTGAACCTTCGGTGGCCCAGCGCAAAGCATCAAGATGGGTGACCCGTTGGCCGTAAGTTAAACGGTTCAACATCAGCGCATGGCGAACGCCCTCCATGAGGTTGGACGAGTCATTTGACGCAGAACCATCAACACCGAGTCCAACGGCTACACCTGCGGTTTCAAGTTCGCAGGTTCTACACTGGCCCGAGGCCAACGTCATATTCGACGTTGGGCAATGACAAACACCAACGCCGTGTTTGCCCAATTTGGCAATATCAGCATCATTGAAGTGAATGCCGTGGGCCAGCCACGTGCGGTTATTAAGCCAGCCACAATCTTCCAAATAATCTAACGGTCGCATGCCGAATATGTTTTTGCAGAACTCTTCCTCATCGCGAGTCTCGGCCAAATGGGTGTGCAGTCGGCAATTATTTTTGGCCGCGAGTGATGCCGTTTCGCGCATCAATTCACGCGTGACGGAGAATGGTGAACATGGAGCCAGCCCAATTTGAATTATGGCTCCAGCGCCGGGTTGATGGTATTTTCCAATCACCCGTTCGCAATCGGCAAGAATTGTATCTTGGTCTTGCACCACTGAATCGGGCGGCAAGCCGCCATCTTTTTCAGACAGGTTCATTGACCCGCGCGTGACCGTCATGCGCACACCGACGCGCCGTGCTTCTTCCACTTGAATATCCATGGCATCATCAAGCCCGCCCGGGAAAACATAATGATGATCTGAAGTGGTGGTGACACCCGACATCAACAATTCAGTTAGAGCTAGCCTTGTCGCAATTCGATGCGCATCCGGTGTGAGGCGCGCCCACAATGGATAAAGCGCTTTCAACCAATCAAACAATTCTTTGTTGATTGCATTGGGGTGTGCGCGCGTGAGTGTTTGATAAAAATGATGGTGCGTGTTGACCAAGCCCGGGATCAGCACATGCTGGCTGGCGTCGAAAAACTGATCGTAAACCGGCGTGACACCAGTGGCAACCGTTGCAACGATAACGCCATTTTCAACGACGATGCCACCTGCGGCATTTCCAGCCAAAACAGTCATTGGCCGCTTGATCCACAACCGCATTCGGGGTTAACCTCCACATTACTTGGTCGTAACCATAGCGACCTTGAGGGAGAAACAACATGAAATTTACGAGAAATGCATTGGTTGCACTTTACGCAACTACATCAATTCTAGCAAATGGCTTCAGCACATTTGCCTTCGCTGCCAATGAAACCGAGCTCAACATCGTGGCTTGGCCCGGATATATAGAAAGCGGTGCCACTGATAAAGCCTATGACTGGGTTACTGGCTTTGAGAAAGAAACTGGCTGCAAGGTCAATGTCAAGACAGCTGCCACTTCAGACGAAATGGTAACGCTGATGAACCAAGGCGGATTTGACCTTGTAACCGCATCTGGTGATGCATCACTCCGCTTAATTGCTGGTAAAAAAGTTCAGGCTATCGACGTTTCTAAAATTCCAAATTGGGCAAATGTTGATAAGCGTTTGCAAGATGCACCTTGGCATACTGTTGCTGGCGTTCACTACGGTACGCCCTATCAATGGGGCCCGAATGTTTTGGCTTACAACACCAAAGTGTTCAAAGAAGCGCCAAAGAGCTGGTCAGTGGTTTTTGAAGAACAAAACCTACCCGACGGCAAATCTAACAAAGGCCGTGTGCAGGCCTACTACGGCGCAATCGCTATTGCGGATGCCGCCCTGTATTTGATGCACAAGAAGCCAGAACTTGGCATCAAGAACCCCTATGAACTGAACAAAGATCAATATGCAGCGGCTCTCGCTTTAGCCACGGGCCAGCGCGCATTGGTTGGCCGCTATTGGGGCGATGCTGCGGTTCAGGTTGAAGACTTCAAAACTGAAGGTGTGGTGGCCTCGTCCTCTTGGCCATATCAAGTGAACCTGCTTCAAGCTGATAAAGTTGTGATGGAAAAGACCCCGATTGCTTCAACTATTCCAGAAGAAGGTGCCACTGGCTGGGCTGATACGACGATGATGCACGCTGAAGCCGCTCATCCAAACTGTGCCTATGCCTGGCTCAATCATTCGCTTGACGCAAAAGTTCAAGGCGACGTGGCCGCTTGGTTTGGCTCGGTGCCTGCTGTAACGGCTGCATGCAAAGGCAATGCGTTGTTGACTGATGCGGGTTGCGACACCAATGGCCTAGCCAATTTCGAAAAGATCTGGTTCTGGCGCACGCCGACAGGAAAATGTGAAGCCGAAGGCACCTGCGTGTCATACTCGCAATGGGCCAAGGATTATCTGGCTGTGCAGGGCAAATAAAAGCGAAGGCCCGCGCGTAGCAATATTCGCGGGCCTTTTCATTTTCAAATGACCCACGCCGTCTCATTCAAAAACGTCAGCCGGCATTTCGGCCAAACCCGCGCGGTTGATGATGTTTCAATCGACATCGCGCAAGGCGAATTCTTCGCCATGCTCGGCCCATCTGGCTCCGGCAAAACCACATGCTTGCGTTTGATTGCAGGCTTCGAACACCCAGCATCGGGCACCATTTCCATATTCGGCGAAGATGCAACAGGCTTACCGCCCTATAAGCGCAATGTGAATACGGTGTTCCAAGACTACGCGCTTTTCCCGCATATGAATGTTGGCGAGAATGTTGCTTACGGTTTGATGATCAAAGGTGTTGCCCGTGCTAACCGCGAAACTTCCGCCAAGCAAGCTCTCGATATGGTCAAACTATCTGGCTTTGATCAACGCAGGCCGGCCCAACTCTCTGGCGGCCAGCGGCAACGCGTGGCGCTGGCCCGTGCTCTGGTGAATGAACCGAAAGTTCTGCTGCTTGATGAACCATTGGGCGCGCTTGATTTAAAACTGCGCGAGCAAATGCAAGAAGAGCTGAAACATCTGCAACGCCAACTGGGCATTACCTTCGTGTTCGTGACGCATGATCAAGGCGAAGCGCTTTCGATGGCAGACCGTGTGGCGATTTTCAACGAAGGCAAAATCATTCAAGTCGGGCCGCCGTCTGAAATCTATGAACGCCCACGCTCGCGCTTTGTGGCGGATTTTGTGGGTTCGTCCAATGTTATGTCGCCAGAATTTTCGAAGGCTCACGGCGGGCCAGACGCATGGGTCAGCTTGCGACCCGAGAAAATCAACATCCTCACAGGCGATCAGAAAGTGGTTTCTAATCAGTTCAACGCCGAGGGCCGCATCACAGCTATTCACTATCAAGGTGCTGTCACGCGCGTGGTAATTGACGCGAAGGGAACAAGGCTTTCTGCAACCTTGCCCGCCACCTCGAAGGCGCTGGCTGAAGGCCAAACCGTTCGCTTCATTTGGGCGAGAGATGCTATCGTTGAAATGGACAATACTTAATGCGGGCGCTTTCTGATCTGTTCTACCGGCGGCCAGCCGCACTCACAGCAATGTTGCTGGGGCCGCCGCTGGCATGGATCGGGATTGTTTATCTCGGATCGCTCTTTGCCCTACTGCTGCAAAGTTTTTATCACCTCGATGATTTCTCTGGCGTAATTTTGCACGAGTTAACACTCTCAACTTATGGTCAGTTATTCGAAATCTCAAACCTGCAAACCATCGGCCGCACCGTGGGCATGGCGGCAATTGTCACCATTGCCTCTGCCATCATCGCGTTTCCAATCGCATACTACGCGGCAAGATTTGCACGCGGCAAAACCAAGGCGCTGTTTTATCTCGCCGTCATGATGCCGCTGTGGTCAAGCTATCTGGTGAAAGTCTATGCATGGAAATTGATCCTCGCCAAGGAAGGTATCGTCACGTGGGCGGCCAATGGATTAGGGCTTCGCTGGGTGTTGGATGGGCTGCTATCAATTCCCATAATCGGCGGTTCATCGCTGTCATTCAGCTACATCGGAACCTTCCTTGTGTTCCTGTACATCTGGCTGCCCTATATGATTTTACCCTTGCAAGCCGCGCTCGAACGCGTGCCCAAAAATTACATCGAAGCATCGGCAGATCTCGGCGCAACGCCGCGCCAAACTTTTAGAACGGTGGTCTTACCTCTGGCCCTGCCCGGCGTAATCGCGGGTTCAATCTTCACATTTTCACTGACGCTGGGCGATTACATCATCCCGCAAATCGTCGGCAATTCGCGGCCCTTCATTGGCCAAGCGGTCTACACCCTTCAAGGCACAGCGGGCGATATTCCGCTGGCTGCGGCCTTTACCGTGGTGCCGATGTTAATCATGGGCGTCTACCTCGCGCTTGCCAAACGTGCAGGAGCATTCGATGCGCTCTGAAGCCGGATGGGGATTGAAGCTTGGTGCGGCGGCGGGATTGTTATTCCTGCACTTGCCGTTGTTATTGATCTTCCTTTATGCCTTTACGACTGAAGAAAAATCATTCCAATTCCCACCGCCAGGCCTCACTATAAAATGGTTTGCAACGGCCTGGTTTGATAGGCCTGATATTTGGGGGCCGCTTTATCTCTCAATCAAAGTCGCAGCCATCGCCACGGTGTTGGCATTGATCTTCGGAACACTTGCTGCAGCCGCGCTTTCGAGAGCCAAATTCTACGGCAAGGACTCACTCTCGCTCTTGTTCATCCTCCCCATCGCCCTGCCGGGCATCATCACAGGCATTGCGCTGCGTTCAGCTTTCGACATTATGAACCTGCCTTTCTCAACATGGACAATCATATTAGGCCACGCCACGTTTTGTATCGTGGTTGTCTACAACAATGTGTTGGCAAGGTTCCGCCGTATCAATAGCAATATGGTTGAAGCGTCGATGGATTTGGGCGCTGATGGCTTTCAAACTTTTCGTTTTGTTGTACTGCCGCAAATCGCTTCAGCACTTCTCGCAGGCGGCATGTTGGCCTTTGCGCTTTCCTTCGATGAAGTGATCGTAACCACTTTCACGGCGGGCCAACAATCCACATTGCCGATTTGGATGCTGCAAGAATTAATCCGCCCCCGCCAACGACCCGTCACGAATGTGGTGGCAATCATCGTGATAGCGGTGACCTTTATCCCAATCTTGTGTGCTTATTATTTAACCCGCGAGAGCGAACATACAGGCGGCGGGGGAAAGTAGTCTTTCGTCTTCCACCGCTCGCGGTAGAGGACGTTAGATATCGCCGCGCTTCCATTGCGCATGGGTGGCCACGCGGAATTCTTCAAATTTGCCAGCGTCAATGGCATCGCGCATGCCCTGCATCAATGATTGATAGTAAGCGATATTTGCCCAGCTCAAAAGCATCATCCCCAATAACTCGCCCGACCGTACGAGATGATGTAAATAGGCGCGTGAATATTGCGACAATGCAGGGCATGGATGTTCTGCATCGAGTGGCCGTGTATCATCAGCATGCTTGGCATTGCGGATGTTAATCCGGCCAAAGCGCGTAAACGCCTGCCCATGACGGCCAGAGCGCGTGGGCATCACGCAATCAAACATATCAATGCCGCGCGCCA
>JAYTSN010000099.1:0-15647 GCA_043745625.1 Aestuariivirga sp.
GCAAGTTGGTGGATCACACCGCAATCCTCCAACTTTTCATGAATGCCGCGCGGCTCGCCGGGACCGGGAAAGCGTCCAAACCGTGTGCCCCCTGTGCCCACACCCCAGGTGGGAACGGCCACCGCATATCCCATGGCGCGAATGGTCATTGCTTCGATATCAATGCCGCGTCGCTCCAACTGGCGGGCCAATGCCGCGTAATCTTCGTGATGCGCGGCCATCGTTTTTGCGTTTTGAGTGGCGATGAAATCTGCTGATATTGAAAAGGTCATGATCTATCTCGTGAACGAAGCTAAGTGGCCAGCATCAACATTGATGATGTTGCCAGTTGATTTGTTTGAGGCATCGCTAGCAAACCAATAGACCGCTTCGGCGATGTCCTCAGGATAAACACTGCGCTGCAAAAGTGAACGCTTGCGGTAGTGATCTTCCAATTCTTCGGGCTTAATGCCCAAACTGTTGGCGCGGCTGGCGCGGTATCCTTCCGACATAATTTTTGACCCGCGCAATACAGCATCGGGGTTCACAGTGTTCACACGAATTCCAAACGGTGCGCCTTCAGCCGCGAGGACACGAGCCAAATGAATTTCAGCCGCTTTCATCGCGCCATAAGCCGATGTGCCCGGAGATGCCACCATGCCGTTTTTCGACGCGATATAAATCATTGAGCCCGCGCAATTTTGGCGTTTTAAAATCCTGAAGCCTTCTCGGCCCACAAGGAAATAGCCCGTGCCCAAAATCGCCATTTGCTTATTCCAAGTTTCAAGCGAAGTCTCATCAGCGGGAGAGGGGATGGCGATGCCAGCATTATTCACCACAATATCAAGCCCACCAAAACATGCCACTGTGTCAGTAAAGCCCTTGATCACCGCTTCTTCCTTGGTTACATCCATATGGACTGAAGTCACATTATCCTTGCCATATTTCTTTCCGAAATCTGCAACCACCTCTGCCATGCCATCATTGTTGATATCGGCAATGACAACGCAGGCACCTTGCTGCGCTAGTTTTTCTGCAATCGCCAAGCCAATGCCTGAAGCACCGCCCGTCACTAAAGCAATGCGGCCCTGCAATGGCTTGGGCTTTGGCATGCGCGAAAGTTTCGCTTCTTCCAGCAACCAATATTCAATGTTGAAAGCTTCTTGCTCTGGCAGCCCCTCATAGGTCGAGACACCTGATGCGCCACGCATCACGTTTATCGCGTTGATATAAAACTCAGACGCAATACGCGCCGTCGCCTTATCTTTTGCAAACGAAATCATGCCAACACCGGGGACTAAATAAATCACTGCATTGGGATCGCGCATCGCCGGAGAGTTCGCATGCTTGCAGCGATTATAATAGGCCGCATAATCATCTGCATACTGATCAATTAACGCCTTCAACTCATCACCATCTTCACCATTCGCAGGCAAAACCAATGGGCGAATTTTCGTGCGCAAGAAATGATCAGGGCATGACGTTCCCAGTGGGGCCAGAGCACCCAGCGCTTTGGAGTTCACAAATTCCAAAACTTCCGGCGCATCCGTAAAATGCCCAGCCTTGCTTTCATGCGTTGAAATCATCCCGCGAATGGCAGGCATTAATTTTTGCGCAATAGCAGCGCGAGCCGCAGCCTCAAGCGATTTCACTTTCTCACCGCCAAACACTGGTGTCTTCACATTTTGTGCTAACCATTCCGCTGCATGATTGATAATGCGCAATGTGGTTTCATAACAACCCTTGGCCGTGTCACCCCAAGTAAACAGCCCATGCCCGCCCAAAACCACACCAACCAATTTCGGATTTGATTTGGCCATTGCGCCGAGTTTTAACCCCAGATCAAAACCCGGGCGCTGCCACGGCAAATAACCAATCTCTCCGCCAAATACTTTTGCAGTGAGTTCTTCTGAATTCTTCGCAGCAGCAATTGCGATTACCGAATCCGCATGCACATGGTCAACATGGGCATAAGGAACGAAGCCATGCAGTGCTGTATCAATCGAAGTGGCGCGCGCATTGAGATTGAATGTGCAATGATTGAACATGCCAACCATCGCGTCTTCTTGTGAAATGTCTTTGTAGATATTTTTCAAGCTATTCAGCTTGTAAATATAAAGCGTGGAAAAACCATCAAGCTTCATTGAGCCAATATCGCCACCAGAACCCTTCACCCACAGCACTTCAACATCAGCACCGGAAAGCGGATCCTTCATCTTTACTTTCGCCGATGTGTTGCCGCCACCAAAATTTGTGATGCGCAAATCGCTGCCCAATAAATTCGAGCGATAGAGCAGAAGGCCCGGCTCGTCCTTGCCCATCGCCACATCATCGCGCCACAAATTTGGGATCAAGATTGCCATCGTAAGAACTCCTATTTCGGTTTCAGCTTAAAAACCAATACGGTCAAGGTCAATCACAATTGCGCATATTGCATCGCATTATTATATTGCACTGCGAATTTTGAATAGCGAGAGTCATTTCTGTTGACTAGTGTGATTGAACTTGATTAGTTTTGCGCGAATTGGAGGATGCAATGCACGAGCGCGAAAGGTGGCAGATCATACAAAATATGTTGCGCGCCAAAGGACTTGTGCAGGTGTCGGACATTGGCGCGGCCACGGGTGCTTCTGCCGCATCGATCCGCCGTGATTTTGCAAAGCTCGCAGATTTGGGCTTGGCCAGGCGCGTTCACGGCGCATTGGAAAGTTTAGAAAACACTGCCAACCAACTAGATACACCAAGCCTTGCCACACGTTCCTTCGACGTCTCACAAACCCTGAACGTTTCTGCCAAACGCGCCATTGCCAAAGCAGCAGTCGACCTGTGTAAAGATGGTGAGGCAATCATCATCAATAGTGGCACCACCACTTTTCAAATGGGCGAATTTTTGCGCGACCGCAAATTGAAAATCCTCACCAATTCATATCCGCTTGCTGAAACATTGATCCATGACAGCAAATGCCGTGTGGCCTTGCCTGGCGGAGAAGTTTACCGCGAACAGAAATTAATCGTTTCTCCTTTTGATGATGATGCCATTCAACACTATTCCGCATCTCGCATGTTCATGAGCGCCATCTCAGTTGGCCCTCTGGGTGTCGTTGAAGGTGATCCGCTGATTGCCCGCGCGGAAGCAAAACTTTTAAAGCGCGCTGAAAAATTATGCGTGTTGGCGGATGGATCAAAATTTGCCAATCGTGGCTCTCTTGTGGTGTGCCCCCTGTCGCGCATCGACACATTAATTACTGACGAAACCGCACCCGAAACTGCCCTTGACATGCTGCGGAATGCGGGTGTGGATGTTGTGATCGTCAAAAATGAATTCGTGCAGGTCGTATCGGCAGCATAGTGCGGCCAGCCTGATAACGAGAAACGCTCGCAATCAAGCGGGCATTTTTGGGAGGAAGTAATGAAACATATTTCACGTCGTTCCGTTCTAACATTAATGGGCGCATCAGCAGCATCTATGGCCGTTGTAACACCCGTATTCGCCGCCGACAAAGTGCGCATTGCACTCGTCGTCAAAGCACTTGGTATTGGCTTTTTTGATGCCTGCCGTGATGGTGGCATGGAGGCAGCAAAAGAATTGGGCAACATTGATCTGATCTATACAGGCCCAACGAAGACAACAGCTGAAGAGCAAATTGCGGTGATCGATTCATTGATCGCGCAAAAAGTTGATGCCATTGCCATTTCATCAAACGACCAAGATGCCCTCGTGCCTGTGTGCAAAAAAGCCATGGAACGCGGCATTAAAGTGATCTCGTTTGACTCAGGCGTCGGCAAAGATGGTCGCATCATGCACCTAAACCCATCAAACAATGCTTTGATCGGTTCGAAATGTGTGCAGATGATGGCCAAGACTTTGAAGAACGAAGGCGAAGTCGCCATTCTGTCAGCCACGGCGCAAGCCACAAACCAGAATATCTGGATTGAGGAAATGAAGAAGGAATGGGCCAAGCCAGAATATGCTAAAATGAAATTGGTAGCCACGGTTTATGGTGATGACCAAGCTGATAAATCTTACCGCGAAACCCAAGGCTTGTTGAAAGCCAATCCAATCCTGAAGGGCATCATCGCGCCAACCTCAGTGGGCATTGTTGCTGCGGCTAAAGCTGTGGTTGATGCTGGCTTGGTGGGCAAAGTGTTTGTGTCGGGCCTTGGCCTTCCTTCCGAAATGAAGGGTGCTGTGCTTGCAGGTGTAACAGATACATTCGCAATCTGGAACCCAATCGATCTGGGCTATACAGCAGTGATGATCGCCGCCATGATTCAATCCGGCAAAGCAACAGGCGCCCCAGGCACATCGGTCATGGCTGGTCGTATGGGCGAAATCAAAATTGGTGATGATGGCCAAGCCGCCATGGCCGATCCATTCACATTCGATAAGTCTAATATCGAACAATTCTCTAAAATATTCTAAAACAAATTGCGGCCCTCATTTTCCTCCTGAATTGAGGGCCGTTTTTTATCATGACCCAACAACCTCCCATTCTCGGTCTTTCCGGCGTCTCGAAAAGCTTTCCTGGTGTGCGGGCTTTGCATGATGCAAAATTAACTTTGCACGCAGGCGAAGTAACGGCACTTCTCGGCGAAAATGGTGCAGGTAAATCCACACTCGTTAAAATTCTGACAGGCATTTACAAACCTGATGCAGGCGAAATTCTGATCGATGGCAAACGGGTGAGTTTTTCAAAGCCGACTGACTCTTGGGCCGCTGGCATCGCCGCCATTCACCAAGAAACCGTGATGTTTGATGAGCTCTCAGTGGCCGAAAACATTTTCATGGGCCACATGCCGCGCAAGAACTCAGGCCTGGTCGATTGGCCTTTAATGCACACCAAAGCCCAAGAATTACTAAAGCGCATCGAAGCCGAATTTTCCAGCACCACGATTTTGAAAACCTTAGGTGTGGCCCAAAAACACATGGTGGAAATTGCCCGTGCCTTAAGCCACAATGCTCGCATCATCATTATGGACGAACCCACGGCCGCACTCTCTGGCCGTGAGATTGATGATTTGTTTGACATTATCAACCAATTAAAGGCGCAAGGCTGCGCTATCATTTTCATCTCTCACAAGTTCGATGAGATTTTCAGAATTGCTGATCGTTGGACGTGCCTGCGCGACGGTGAATATGTGGGCGAGGGCTCCATTAAAGACGTCACCCAAGCGCAGCTTGTGAAACTGATGGTTGGTCGCTCGATTGATCAGGTGTTCCCAAAACGCAATGTGACCATAGGCAAAACCATTCTCGAAGTTGATGATCTTTCAAATGCCACAGAATTTGATGGTGCAACATTTGATCTGCGCCAAGGCGAAATTTTGGGCTTTTATGGTTTGGTAGGGGCAGGGCGATCCGAGTTGATGCAAGCCTTGTTTGGTATCAGTCAGGCGACACGCGGCGCCGTAAAAGTAAACGGCGATGCGGTAAAAATCGAAAGTCCTTCAGACGCAATCGCCGCTGGCATTGCTTACGTTCCTGAAGACCGCCAAGTGCAAGGAACGTTTCAACCCTTTGGCATCCGCGAAAACATAACACTGCCAAGCATCAGAAATTACGCCAGGCGCAGCATCATCTCATATCCTGATGAACTCACCACAACGCGCAAATTTGGCGCGCGGCTATCAGTCAAAGCTTCCAGTTGGGAACAGCGCTTGAACGAACTCTCAGGCGGCAATCAACAAAAAGTGGTGATCGCAAAATGGCTCGCCACCAAGCCAAAGATATTAATTCTTGATGAACCCACCAAGGGCATCGACATCGGCTCTAAAGCTGCCGTACATGAATTTATCGGCGAGCTTGCAGGCGAGGGCTTGGCCATCATTCTCGTATCCAGCGAACTGCCCGAAGTGATCGGCATGTCGGATTCAATTCAAGTGATGTACGAAGGCAAATTTATCAAGCGGTTTTCGGGCACAGAAATTTCGCCCGAAGCAATCGTAAATGCGGCATCAGGCGGTGCACATTGAAAGCGCTCGCTACAAATCGCGAACTGGTGCTAGCCCTCATCATCGCTGCCATAGTCGTAGCCGTGGGCATTCGCGCACCCGTGTTCCTAACAGGCGAAAGCCTTTTGAATGTGATCACGGATACATGCTTCCTCTTCATGCTCACACTGGCGCAGATGGCGATTATTTTAACCCGCGGCATTGATCTTTCCGTCGCCGCAAATTTAGCGCTCACAGGCATGGCCGTCGCTCTCATCTCGCGCGCCCTGCCGGGTATCCCAATTGGCTTTATCATTCTTCTGGCAATTGTAATTGGCGCGGCACTCGGCAGCGTGAATGGCGCACTGGTTGCATTTGTCGGTATCCCGCCGATAGTCGTCACACTCGGCACACTCGCAATCTTCCGTGGACTGATCTTTCTATTAGCTGGCGGCGAATGGCTCACATCAAAAGACATGAGTGATGCATTCCTTACATTTCCTCATGCAAATTTTCTGGGCATTCCCAGCCTGATCTGGATTGCGGGCTTTGTCATTATTGCGTTTTGGCTGCTCTACCGGCAAACACAATTTGGCCGCGGGCTTTATGCCATTGGCGGAAACCCTGTTGCCGCGCGCTATTGCGGCATCAACATTCCACGCCAACAATTTATTGTTTACACAATTGCGGGCGCAGTCTCAGGCCTTTGTGGTTATCTGTGGGTTGCAAGATTTGGCATTGCCTTTGTCGATAATGCACAAGGTTATGAACTCACGATCATCGCGGCCTGCGTGATTGGCGGCGTTTCAATCGCAGGGGGCATAGGCACAGTTTCAGGCGCATTGCTCGGCGCATTGTTCTTAGGTGTGATCGTCAATGCACTTCCCGTCATCAATGTTTCACCTTTCTGGCAAATGCTGATTTCAGGCTTCGTCATCTTGGCTGCAGTGATTGTGAATGCGCGTTCTGAACGCCCCATCGGAAAATTGATATTGGCCAGCGCCAGAAAACTGGAGCGCGGGTCATGAGCGATACGCAACGCTACCAAGTTTTAGACCGCGCACCCTTTAACCTCGCATCATACCTGCTGCGCTGGGAAAGTATTTTGGTGATGTTGCTGGCCGCCGTGATCATTATCAACACTGCAATCTCTCCGTATTTTCTCGATATCTATAACCTGTCTGATGCCACCTTCAATTTCTCTGAAAAAGCCATCATCGCTTTATCAATGGCGTTGCTCATTATTACGCGCGAAATTGATTTATCGGTCGCAGCGACAATCGCTGTCTCTTCGCTGGTTATGGGACTTCTGGCGCAGATGGGATTTGGAACACCAATATTGGTGATCGCTGGCCTCGCTGTCGGCGCCATTGCCGGCGCTGTGAACGGCGCGCTTGTCACTTGGTTTCGCCTCCCATCGATCGTTGTAACAATTGGCACCATGTCGTTGTTCCGCGGCATTGCGCAAGTTGTGTTAGGAGATCAAGCGCTCACAAAATATCCAACTGCGCTCACCTCATTTGGACAGGGATACATCTGGCCCCATGTCCCCATTCCAAATTCATTTGCGCTGTTTCTCATATTGGCGTGCATCTTCGGCTTTGTTCTGCACCGAACCGTCATCGGCAGGCAAATATTTGCCATTGGCCACAACCCGACGGCTGCGCGCTTCTCCGGAATCAGAGTTGAAAAAATCCGCTTCTGGATTTTTGTGTTAACTGGCACCATGGCTGGTCTTGCTGCGGTTTTGCTCACAGGTCGGATCGGATCTACACGCCCAAACATCGCACTTGGCTGGGAACTTGAAATCGTAACCATGGTCATCCTTGGCGGCATTTCGATTGCGGGCGGAACCGGAACCATATTGGGCCTTGTGCTATCGGTTTTCATATTGGGCCTCACCATTTTCGGCCTCTCGCTTGTCAACATCCCCGGAATTGAAATTGCCATCCTCATCGGTTTGCTGTTGATCATCTCGATTGCAATTCCTATCATGACCGCAAAATGGCGCGGACGAACTTAATAAAATGAATACTGCAGTTCTCGATATCGGCAAAACAAACCTGAAGTTTGTGGTGTTTGATGAGGCGGGCGCGCTTTTGTTCGAACGCCAAATGCCCAACGCATCATTGCCCGGCCCGCCTTATCCACATGCGGACGTCGAAAAAATTTGGAATTTTCTGGGTGCATCACTGCGGGAAGCGACGAGCAAATTCAAAATTAAAAAACTAATCCCCACAACACACGGCGCATCGGGTGCTGCGATGAACGAGCAGGGTCTGGTTTTACCCATCATGGATTATGAGTTCACCAATTGTGAAGATATTAATCCACGATATGAACCGCTGCGCGATCCATTCACCAGCACCTATTCACCAAAATTGCCTGCGGGTTTGAATGTGGGCAGACAGCTTGCTTGGCAGAAATGGAATTTAGCTGAAGAGTTTGCGAAGGTAACGAAAATCGTTGGCTATCCCCAATATTGGGTTTGGCGGCTTACAGATAAATTTGCTTTCGACATTTGCTCCATGGGAGCCCACACAGATTTATGGCTGCTGGGTGAAAACAAAACGTCAAAATTGGCGCAAGCGCTTGGCTTCGATAAATTGCTCGCTCCTGTAACATCGCCGTGGACTGCAATGGGATTGATCAGTGCTGAGGCAGCGCGCAAACTTGGCGTTGCGCCAAACATACAAATACTTTGCGGCATTCATGACTCCAACGCCGCTTTGCTCCCCTATCTTGCATCGCGCAAACCGCCATTTACCGTGTTGTCCACCGGCACATGGGTCGTCGTGATGGCCGTGGGACAAAGACTTTCGAGTTTGAAACCCGGTATGGATATGTTGGGCAATATTGACGCTGAAGGCCGACCCACAGCAACCGCAAAGTTCATGGGTGGGCGCGAATTTGCCATTATCGCTGGTGATTGCGCCGCGCCTGGATCAAGAACTGACATTCAACATTTTATCACATCAAAAATATTCGCATTACCATCCTTCAGCCCCAATGGCGGGCCTTATGCCGCGCGCAAAGGCAAAATCATCGGCGACGTGAAACCGGAGCAGCGCACCAGTCTGGCAACGCTTTATGCTGCACTCATGTGCACGCTCACACTTGATAATTTAGAAATCGAACACGGTGACTTAATTGTCGATGGTCGTTTTGCGCAGAACCACTTGCTGTGTGAAATCATTGCGGCCCTGCGTCCTAGTCAAAATCTTTATGTCGCAAAGGATCAGGCGGGAACAGCGCGAGGCGCAGCCATGCTGGCAACGTGGCATCAAGCCCATGATGCGCCCGAGGCAAGTTTGGTGCACCCATCGGATATGGGCGGCCTCAAAACCTATTATGAAAATTGGAAATCGATGATTGCGTGAGCAGGTTGGAAACAGAAAAATGAAAACAAACACTATGATCAATCTATCCGCCGTTGAATTCAATCGTGCTGAAACAGTTTTGGCCGAACATGGCGGATTAAAAATTTCAACACTGCGCTATGCCAGTGGCGTTGCCGCACTGCGCATCACCAACAAAGTGGGCGAAATCTTGTTCCTTCCATTTCACGGCCAACAAATTTGGGATGCGAAGTTTTATGGACGCCGCTTGACGATGCGTTCCATGTTTGATGATCCAGTGAACTCCACGGATTATCTGAGCAATTATGGAGCCTTCTTGCTCCACTGCGGAGCCACGGCCATGGGAAATCCTGGCGCTGGCGACACCCATCCGCTGCATGGTGAATTGCCAAACGCGCTTTACCAAAGCGCTGAATTGATGTTTGGTGAAGATGAGCAGGGCGCTTTTGTCGAAGTGAGTGGCCGCTATCGTCATACCGTCGCTTTCACACATAATTATGTAGCGACACCGCGCATTCGCATGAATGAAAACAACGGTCGCATCGTCATGCATCTCGAAGTTAAAAATCTCAAAGCCACACCGATGGATGTGATGTATCTGGCTCACGTAAATTTCAAACCTGTCGATGGTTCGAAATTGATCGACACTGCGTCTGATGATCCATCAAAAGTAAACGTCCGCGATAAGTTCCCGGAATTTTTCAAACCAACGGCAGAGTATTTAACCTTCATTAAGTCGCTACAGAAGAATCCAGAGCTGCACCGCGAAATGACCAAAGGTAAAACCTTCGACCCTGAATTGGTGATGGGACTAACGTTTAAATCTGATGCACAAGGCTGGGCACATTCAATGCAAGCGTTGCCTGGGGGCACAGCCGATTTCATCAGTCACCGCCCGAGCGAGTTGCCGCGCGGTGTGCGCTGGATCACGCGCACGGCCAACCAAGATGCTATTGGAATCTATTTGCCTGCCACGGCCGAGGCCAATGGTTTTAAAGCCGAAAAAGCCAAAGGCAATGTGTTGAGTATTGACGCAGGCCAGAGCTTCACATGCGCGCTGGAATTTGGTGCGTTGGATGCCAAGGATGCGGCTCAGATGAAGAGTATGATTGAGAAGGTTTAGAACGGCTTAGTTTTTCGAAACTAAACTACGACCGTCATGCCCGCGAAGGCGGGCATCTGCGTTTTGTGTTCTAGAAAACAGCGATCCTCGCGTTCGCGAGGATGACGGATAACAGTTAGATTGATCGATTTGAAAAAAATAATACTACTTCAGCCCCGCCAAAACCTTCTTCGCCTCTGCCTTCACATCTCCACTCGTCGCTCCTAAAATCATATTCCGATCATAGCTTTGCGGGTTTTCGTTCAAGTATTTTCTGAGCGATGTACCAAAAGCCATGCGAAGCTCGGTGCCAATGTTAAATTTTTTCACGCGGGTTTCTCGTGCCAGTTTCGCGCGAATATCGAATGGAATGCCACTACCGCCGTGCAGCACCAGCGGCAGCCGCGTAACAGCCTCGATAGCTCGCAAAGATTCGAAATCAATTCCCGAAGTTTTCTCAGTGTTGAGATGCACATTGCCAATCGAAATCGCCAAAACATCAGCACCAGTTTCGAGATCAAAGCGCTGCGCCTCATCTGGCGAAGTATGCTCCGATGCAGCCCCACTCATGTATCCAACAACACCAACTTCACCTTCAACTGAAACACCAGCACGGTGAGCGATCTCGACGACACGCGCGGTCAGTTCAATATTTTCAGAAATCGGCAGCGCCGAGCCATCAATCATAACAGATGTGAATCCGTTATCGATGCCTTGCAAACATTCTTCAAAAGTCAGTGCGTGATCAATGTGACATACCACCGGCACCGTCGCTTGCTCTGCCAAATGCCGAAACATTTTTCCCAAAATTGAAACTGGCATATGCTTGCGGCAACCTGGCCCAGCTTGCAGTATAACCGCAACTCCAAGTTCTTCTGCAGCCTCCACATAAGCCCGCGCATCCTCCCAACCCAACACAACCAGTCCGGCAACAGCATAACGCCCAGCAATTGCAGGCTTCAACACTTCAACGAGATTGGCGACTGTCATTTAAATTTCGCAATCATATCTTTAATGCCTGGAATGGTTTCCACTTGGTAGGCATGCTCAGGTTGGAAAAATTGCACCAATGAGCGCTGGCTCAAGCCGCCAAGAATGGTAAAATAATACATCTCATATCCTGGGCCAACCACGCAGGGGTGATAGCCTTTGTCGAGCACAATCGTTGAACCATCGACGATATGGTAAGCATCACCTATCTTGCCGTCTTCACGCTGTACCAGCTGCACGCCAAATCCATGATTGGGGCGAAAGCGGAAATTATAGGTTTCATCGTGCCTCGTTTCGAGTGGAAGGCGGTCTGAGTCATGCTTATGCGGTGGAAAACCCGACCATCCGCCCTGGCCCACAGTAAACAACTCTGAAACCAACAAGCGACCAACACGGTCTTTATATTTCGTACCAAAAATGTGTTTAATCTTGCGGTGTGTCTTGGTGTCGTCACTGCCATATTGAATTTTATCAATATCGGAGGCGCGCACGACGAAGGGTATGAGCACTTCAGCAAACTTTGCGCCCGCCACAAAAACTTCTGCTGAATCTGATTTGCACACTATGCGCACTTTCGAAGCCGTTGGCGCATAGACGCCTTCAGGTTCACCATCCCACACATCAATGCCGCGATTGCCAATATTTTCGAAACTTTCGCCTTCGATAAAAACGTCGACTGTGCCAGTGGCCGGAACAATCGCCGTTTCATATCCGGGTACGCGATATTCAAAAACTTGGTCGCGCTTTAGTTTCACGATGTTGAAATAGTTGAGCGGCACGCGCGCATCATCGACATCGACGATGGCTTTGTTTTTATTTTCGTATGGTGGAATATGCATCAGCTATGGTCTTTCATGAATTGATCAAGCTCTTTGGTGTCGGGCATAGCAGGCGCACAGCCAACTTTGGTCACGACAATTGCTGCTGCCGCCGAACCGCGCTTGACACATGTTTCAATATCCATGCCATTGGCATAGCTCGTAATGAAAGCGCCCATAAAGGCATCGCCAGCACCTGTTGGTTTCAAAGCGGTGACGCGATAGATTCCGGTTTCAAATTCTTCCGGGCCAGCAAAAGTGATCGAGCCTTTCTCGCCCATTTTATAGATGACAACTTCAGTCGATTGCGCAAGCTGTCGCGCCAGCGTCAAACCTTCGCCCATCACACCAAATTCTACATCATTTCCAACAATTACATTGCACATCGCTGCAGCAGCCAAATAAACCTGCGATGCTTCTGCAGCGCTGGCCCAAGAATATGGGCGATAATCGATGTCGATAATAACTGATAATCCAGCATCACGCGCCAGTTTCATTGCCAATAGAGTAGCGCCGCGAGAGGGTTCAACCGCCAAGCTGGTACCAGTTACGATGAGCGCACCGTATTCGTTATACGGAATATTCCGCACGTGCTCGTCGCTCAGTTGAAAATCCGAAGCGCCATTGCGGTAGATGACGGACTGGCAATTTTCAGCACGGGTTTCAACCACGGCCAAACTGCTTCGCGCCTCACCTTGCACAATATGCATGTGATCGCTTGCAACGCCATGAACCTTCAACTGATTGAGAATGTAACGCCCCACCGCATCATCTGACACGCAACTGACCAGCGAAGCCGGCCCACCCAGTTTTGAAATCGCCACAGCAATGTTAGCCGCCGAACCTCCGAGTGCCGACGAAAATGCCAATGCCTCTTCCACCCGAGTTCCCGGCGGATCGGCATAAAGGTCAAGCCCAGCGCGTCCCAGAACGAGGAAATGATTGTTTTTGATATTATTCACGTGCGCTCACAATTTCTAACGTGCCGTTCTTGACCGCGCAGCTTAAATGCGGTGTGTGATGTTTGCAATCATTTGCAAATCAAAGGTTCATCAATTGGCTAAAATTGGCATAGGCATTATCGGCGGCGGCTATATGGGCAAGGCGCATTCTGTGGCGATGGCTGCGGTGGGCGCCGTGTTCGACACTAGGCTGCGCCCAAGCCTTGAAGTAATCTGCACAACGACGGAACAAGGTGCTGCAAATAAAGCCCGCCAATTTGGCTTTGCCCGTTCCACAGCAGATTGGCGTAAACTGGTGGATGACCCAAAAGTTGAAGCCATCGTAATCGCCAGCCCACAAGATACCCACCGCGAAGTCGCCATTGCCGCTTTTGCAAAAGGCAAACATGTACTGTGCGAAAAGCCACTGGGCTTAGGCCTTGAAGACAGTCGCATGATGGTGGCCGCTGCAGAACAGTCTGGCCTCATCAATATGACAGGCTTTAACTATATCCGCACACCAGCCTCGCAAATGGCGCGTGAAATTATTGATAGCGGTGAGATTGGTGTGATGACGTCTTTCCGCGGCGAGCACACCGAAGATTTTTATGCCGATCCGAATTTGCCTGCCAATTGGCGCGCCAGCGGCAGATCAAACGGCAATATGGGCGATCTCTCACCTCACATCATCAATGCAGCTTTTGCGCTTGCGGGGCCGATCACATCACTGATTGCCGACATCGAAACCGTCCATAAAATGCGCCCATCTCCAGACGGCCCAAAGCCTGTGACCAATGATGACCAAGCGCAAATCATGTGTCGTTTTGCATCGGGAGCGATGGGATCACTCTTCATCAGCCGCGTCGCCACGGGCCGCAAGATGGGTTACATCTATGAAATCTTCGGCACCAAGGGTGCAATCCGTTTTGACCAAGAAGATCAAAATGCGCTCTGGCTTTACAAGGGTGATGCAGCAGCAAATCGTCAAGGCTTCACAAAGATCCTAACTTGCCCTGCGCATAAAGATTATGAACCCTTCTGCCTGGGGCCGGGCCATGGCACGGGTTATCAAGACCAAATCATCATCGAAGCAAAAGATTTTCTGGAAGCAATTGCTGAAGGTAAATCACGCTGGCCCACATTCCGTGACGGCATGATGGTGAACCAAGTGATTGAGGCCGCCTGGGCCTCGCATGAATTGCGCCGCTGGGTTGATGTGAGGAGTTTTTAAGGAGAGATAGATGAAAAAATTATCTTGGGGCATGATCGGCGGGGGCAGGGGCAGCCAAATTGGGCCGGCCCACCGGATCAGCGCCGCACTCGACGGACTGTATGATTTCAAAGCCGGCGCACTGGATGCCAATGCCGAAAGCGGCCGCAGCCATGCGCAGGACTTGGGTATTCACGAAGACCGCGCTTACGGAAATTGGCGCGAAATGCTCGACGGCGAAAGCAGCCGCACAGACCGTATTGATCTCGTCACCGTGGCCACGCCAAACTCCACGCATTATGAAATCACCAAAGCTTTCCTCGAAGCGGGCTTTAATGTGCTCTGCGAAAAGCCGATGACAATCACGGTTGAAGAAGCCGAAGACATTGTGGCCACAGCAAAACGCACCGGCAGCATTTGCGCAGTGAATTATGGCTATTCAGGCTATGCCCTCGTGCGCCATATGCGGGCCATGGTGGCGCGGGGCGATTTGGGCAAAGTGCGCTTGATCAAAGCCGAATTCGCGCACGGCTTTCATGCCGATGCCGCAGACGCCGATAACCCACGCGTGCGCTGGCGCTACGACCCAGCACTTGCTGGCATCTCTGCTCAATTCGCTGATTGCGGCATCCACGCACTGCATATGGCGAGCTTTGTTTCAGGCCAGGAAGCGCAATCCCTCACAGCCGATTTCGCCTCGTGTTTGGATGTACGCAACTTAGAAGATGATGCGATGGTTAGTTTTAAAATGAGCGGAGGCGCGAGGTTGCGCCTCTGGACAAGCTCGGTGGCTGTAGGCCGGATGCACGGTTTGAACATACAAGTTTTTGGTGAAAAAGGCGGCCTTCGTTGGGCGCAAGAATGGCCGAACCAACTTTATTGGACACCGCTCAATGGCCGCACCACCGTTTTGGAACGCGGCGGGCCAGACCTATCGCCCGAAGCCGACCGAGCAAGCCGCGTGACGATCGGCCACGCCGAAGGCATGCCTCTCGCATTTGCGAACATCTATGCGGATTTAGCCGAAGTGATCAATGCCAAGAAAGAAGGCCGCAACGCCAATCCATTGGCTTGCCATTATCCTTCAGCCATTGATGGCCTGCGTTCCATTGCTGCGATCAAGGCCGCAGTTGATTCTGCGGGGCAGGGTGGCAAATGGTTGGATGCGCGGCCGCCGAGCTTTCGGTAGTCGAGAAATATTTTTTGGATAGATGTATAGAACCTCTGGACTAGAACATCGGGCGATCTGATAGATTCGACGTCTCTTCCCAAATCAGTTTTGATGTGATTCAAGGGGCGTGGAGGTACTCATGCCAT
>JAYTSN010000100.1:0-1927 GCA_043745625.1 Aestuariivirga sp.
CACCAAAATTTCATAATGATGGCTTCAGTTCCAAATCTTTACACAAGACAGTTTTCCGATAAGTTTAATCCAGTGTCGACAAATCACTCGCAATCACGCGGGCTGCCATGTCTTGTCCCAGCTTGGCCGCGTCTGCCAGCGGCAGGTTTTTCATGAGTCCGTGAACCAATCCTGCAGTTGCTGCATCGCCGGCACCGGTGACATCAATGATCTTCTGGGCAGTGGAGGGGATGTGGGTGAAGGTTTTGCCGTCCGAGGCGAAAGCGCCCTGCTCTCCGGCGTGGATGACGATGTTTTGCAGACCCAGTTTGTGGAGGGCTTTGATGGCGGTTGGAATATCGCGCGTTCCAGTCAGAGCTTCGATTTGATCGAGGTTTGGAGTGGCCAGATAGATTTTGTGATTGGCCAATAGATTGCGGAGTTTTTGTGATTTTGCGACGGAGACTGGTTCGATAATCAGGCGACTTGCGCTCTGCTTTGCGATTTCGTTCAATGTTTCTTCTGTTAAATTGCAATCCGAAATTATATGGTTATTTGCCATAATTAGGTCTTTATTCTTTACTATTGTGTCTGAAGTTAACAAGGAAAGAAGGCCCATGTCTGAGACTGCTGTTATCAATTCTCCCTTTTCGTCTAGCACCGCGATGTATGATCCGGTTGCTTGGCTGGTTCGGATTATGTGGTTGGTGTTGACACCAGCTTTTTGGGTTTCATCGATTAGCATTTCGCCGAAGGTGTCGTTGCCGATGACGCTGAGCAAGGTTGTTTCGACATTCAGCCTTGCCAAATTATGCGCGATGTTTCGGCCGACGCCACCGGCTTTGATCGACACTGCGCCTGGATTTGACGTGCGCGGAATATGGGCCGCGCTAGTTTTGGCTTT
Organism: Aestuariivirga sp.; assembly: GCA_043745625.1. Classification (GTDB taxonomy): domain Bacteria; phylum Pseudomonadota; class Alphaproteobacteria; order Rhizobiales; family Aestuariivirgaceae; genus Aestuariivirga. The sequence continues at coordinate 884 of JAYTSN010000100.1, forward strand.
CACATCCACATTGGCGCCGCCGATCACAAGGACTCCGCCCATTCTAAAAGTCCGTTTTCACGCCGCCTTCAGCTTTGCGGCGGTCGACAAATTCATTCAGTTCGTCTTTGATTGCTGGATCCATATAGGGCTGTTGGTATTCGTCCAGCGCTTGTTTGTAAACATGGTTGGCGCGCTGCATCGCTTCGGGTTTTCCGGCGGCGGCCCATTGTTGGTTGTTGCGCCAATCCGAGATGATAGGTTGGTAAAAGGCGTTGCTGTATCTGGCCAAGGTGTGTTGCGCGCCGAAAAAATGCCCGCCTGGGCCAACTTCACGTATCGCTTCAACTCCGAGCGCATCTTTAGTTGTTTCAAGGGGTTGCAGGAATTCCATGATCATTTGAATCAAGTCAACGTCCAAAATAAATTTTTCAAAGCCGGCCACCAGCCCGCCTTCGAGCCAACCCGCACCGTGCATGATGAAGTTGCCGCCGCCCATGGTCAAAGCCCATAGGCTGAACACGCTTTCGTAAGCGGCTTGCGCGTCCATGGTGTTAGCGGCGCAAGTGTTAGATGAGCGATAAGGCAACTTATAGCGCCGCGCCAGTTGGCCACCCACCATCACCGCCTTCATATATTCCGGTGTGCCGAAGGCGGGAGCACCTGATTTCATATCCACATTCGAGGTGAAGCCGCCATAGATGACAGGTGCGCCTTTTTTGACCAGCTGCGTAAAGGCAAGGCCCGCCATGGCTTCGGCGTTTTGTTCAACAAGTGCGCCTGCCATCGTGACCGGAGCCATGGCCCCTGCCAGCGTGAATGGTGTAACGCAAACGGTTTGGCCGCGCGACGACATTTCCATGATGCCATTGAGCATGTAGGCGTCCAGCTTCAAGGGAGAGTTGGTGTTGATGATCGTGGTGAGCGTGGGTTCAGCTTCAAACTGTTCCTGGCTGATGCCACGTGCGATGCGGGCGATGGCGAGAGCATCACGAACACGGTGAGAGCCTAAGCAATAGGCTGTCATCGGTTTATCCATCAGCGTTGCCATGTCGCGCAAAGCAT
>JAYTSN010000101.1:0-36683 GCA_043745625.1 Aestuariivirga sp.
ATCGCCGCAAAAGCGTGGGTGCTGATAGGCACTCATTCCGCCGGACTATCCGACCGGCATATTCGTGACTGTTTGCGCCCACGCAACCCTTCACTTTCTACCACCGAAAACGGAATAACCGTTTTCAGATAACGATGAGTCATGGGCCAGGAGCACTTGGTGCCGAGCGCTAATAATTTAAAGTAATCACAACCGTATCAGCATAAGAACCGCCAGCCGGCGTTGCTTGCACCGGAATTTGGCCATAAGCATTATAGACTTGTGTCAGGCCCGTTGCAGTTCCAGCAATCATATTGGTGCCAGCCGTTGATCCCCATGCCTGATTGAGGCCTGCATTTTGATAGATGCCATATGAAATTTTCTGGCCAGAGCCAGCGTTCGACAAAAATCTATTGACAGGACTAGTGCCACCATTGGTGCCGTTGCTTAACCCAACATTGTATTTTACACCATTGGTGCAGGTGATTGAAATTTGGTTGCTGGCAATTTGTGCTGAGTTCAAATCAGTGCGCATGCCAAAGCTCATGGGCGTTGCCGAAATATTGCAGCTGTTATTGTTGATCGCACTCACGGTGAAGGGCGCGCGCGCCGCACGTGTCGAAACCACTTTGCAATTTTGCGCGGGCGCATAACCATAGTCGATCAACGTCTGCTGGCCATTATAGGCAGAATGATAAACGCCTGCGGGTGCCAGCGATAATGTTCCAGCAATCTGCGCGGTCATGTTTTGTGTGAGCGAGCCGTTTCCTGAACCATTCAACGTCAAAGAAAAAATTGGTGGCAGCGGTGCATAAGGCCAAACGTAAGAACCCCAGATTTGGCCTGAAGGTTGGTAAAGATTAAACGGCACCGACCATGAGCCCTTGCCCATCAGTCTCGGATTGCCAGAATTCGATCCGCTCGTGCCGTCACCGATGTTTGGACAAATTGTAATTGTACTATTAGGTGTGCCTGTGCAAATGGCCGTGAATGTGCCCGACGTCGATGCCGTTCCGCCGACACTCAGATTGACACTGCCAAAATTAATATCCGTCATCGTGAAACCGCATGACTGAGCAGAGGCAGATCCAGCTGAAAAAAGCCAAGCCGTCACGATCACAAAAACTAATCTCACAAACATTGCAGTGGTCCAATCGAGGTTTGTGTTGCAGCGTCAGCTTTAAACTCAAATGAGGCGGCGCATGTTGTGTTTGCGCCCTCAGCGGTTAAAGAAACATGTTCGCCAATATCAGATAAATAAACTTCGCCGTCATAGCCCATCACAAACGGCTCATCCTTGCCAGCAACTTTAATAGCTGTGCCTGGTGCAATAAATTTATCGTTTGCGTCTTTCAGAATTACGATCACTCCATTGCCGTCTTTCTTGACACCAAAATCAATTAGAACGCCACTCTTAGCGCGTGGTGCCACGTGTTTTTCAGTATCGGTCATGCTCGAGTTCAACGGTAAGTTTTCAGGATTAATGGTGATTTTGTTGTTCTGATAGGAATGCAATTGGCTGATTAACAGTTTTCCATTTTTGCCAGTTTTACCGACAAAACGATTTTCATAACTCACATCAATGCCTTCAAAGCCTGCATCCACCACTGCAAAAGAGTCGCTGATGGGATTGCCAAGAAACAGGCCGCCTTTAGAGGCAACGATGGATCCCTCCACATTGGCGCTGCCACTAATTTTACCTTGCGTGTTGGCCAGCCTTGCAGTGCCAATAGCAAATGGGCTGCGGTAAGAACCTTCAGCTGAAAGCCTTGCATCACCTTGATTATCGGTGGCCGACACACGGTAGCCATAAGAGCCAAAATTTGTATCAAGTGGTTTTGAAACCTCAGCGGTGGCTGCATAAGAACCTTTTGCATAGCTGCCACCAGCAGAAGCGTTAATGTCTTTTCCGAATGGCATGGAAAGGCCGATAAATGCGCCATAGTCTGAGCTGTTATTCAAATCGATGTAAGCATTTCCATAAACCGAAAGTTTGTCTCCAAACGATTTGGTTACGTTTGCGCCAACCAGCATTGTTTCGCTGCCATCATTAGCAACTTGATGAATCAGGCTCAGACCCGTGCCTACGCTCAGATCAGAAAAACCATAGGAAACTGAAACTTGATCCAAGGCTCTAGCGACACCGTTTTTATAGATACCGCTAATTGGCAATTCGGTTATTGCTGCAAGGTCTACGAATTTTCCGTAAGTGCGCGCCGTAGAAGCCCTAACCAAAAGGCTGCCCAATTCAATATCCCAAGATGCATAACCCATAAAGCCAAGTTCACCCTGATACATACTGGCCGATGCGGCTGTATTGAAAGTGCCTAAAGGGCCAGCCACAAATAGTGCACCAAATCCACCTTCGATCATGTCTAACCTGCCTTCAGCATGAGCTTCGGCTGTAATTGCGTCGTTAACGCCATACCGGGCACTGGCAATGCCCATGATCTCGCTGTCGTAAGTAAAATTTTCGGTTCCGAACCCGCGTCTGGCTAAACCGATATCAAGCGAATAGTCGAAGAGATGCGGCGCTAACAAATCTGGCGATGTATAGATTGGCGTTTCACTTTGCGTTTGGCGACCGGACGTATCGGTGAGCACGACTCGGGCCGTGCCATTTGATGTGATGACTGGAAGGCGGTCAATCGTAAACGGCCCGGGGGCTATCTGTTGCGAGAATGTTTTGGCATTGTTGACATAAACATCGAGCGTTGAAGGAACTACGGCACTGCCAGCCAAGCTTGGCAGAGGTTTTGTGATAAGATCAGGCCTTATGCCAAAATTGCGCTGAACCTGCGCTCCGCCCATGCGTACTGGCCGCGTCCAGTTCAGGCCGCCACTAATGACATCACCTAATGTATAATTTTCAGCGCGATCTTGATTGGTATAGGTCCAATTGGTGTCGAGACGGATTGGGCTAAACTCCGAGAACGTCGTCGTTCCGATCATGCCTGTTTGTTGAATCACACCAAATCTTGAAAATGCGCGCGCATCGAGATTAATTGAAGCGCCGCTGAATTTAGCTGGCTCTCCTGCTAAATCGAGGTTCGCTGCGCCGTAGCCTGAATAATTCAGTACAAAGCCAGTATCACTTTCAGCCACCAACATTTCTTTTTTGGGAATGACGCTGATTGACTTTGGTTCACGGTTGGCATCAGACACTTGGAGGTCAATTGTTTGCTCGGAGGCATCGTAAACGAATTTCAGAGAATCTATCGTCGCTAAATTTATTTGCTCATCATCGGCCCCGGTTCCGGGCACTTTCAAGCCAAGCTCACGAAGTTCTGAGCGTTGCGATGTCATGGAGCCGTCCGGCAGCAAAACAAATGCGGCCACCAGATCAATCTTGTAGCCATTGATTAAAACATCAAGTTGCAACCCTGGTGTTTTAGCAGCGGGGGCTTGACCAGGTTCATCATTGAGATGGCCAGCACCTGGAATAGGATCATCCGACGAAGCGGCGGGCGCGGCTGGTTCACCATTCAAATGGCCCGCGCCAGGAAGTTCGTCAGCAAAAGGCGCAGCAACAGGATCAGTCGCTGCATTATCTGCAACGACCTCTGTTTCCGGCGCCCCCGCGATTGGTACTGTGGCTTTGGCCAATGTGATTGGCGCAAAGAAGACGGAAGCGATCAGTATCGCAATAAAGCCTAAGAAGCCTTTATTGGACCTGGACAGTCGCTTCAATCGGTCCATCATTGCCCTTGGCGGTTATTTTGATTGTGCTGCCGACCCGAATGGCCTTCGATTTTATTTTCCAAGAATTGCCACTGCCCGCCAAAGCGTAGCCCGCAAGTCCATCATTGTAGGCATTGGTTTCGCCACTGCCAATAATTTGCAATGAAGCAAGACGAACGTGGCGTTGGCCGATATTTTGAGCGGAAACTTGAATGCCACCTTTGGTGACCTTTGCTTGCCATTGAATTTTGCTCGCAAGACCAGCGGGTGCAAAGAAAACCGGTATATTGTGGCGTACGGCAAAAGCTACTGCCGCTGTTCCCTTGGTTGGCGCTGACGGAATTTCGTCGACCAACAGGCGGTAAGTTTCTTCAGTGTTGATTGGTGCTTTTGACAAGCGAACCACGCGAACTGTTGCGTTGGCACCTTCTTTAATTGTCAGAGCGGGCGGGCTAGCGACCACATCCTTTGTTGGTTCCAGCTTGTCGACCCCGTTTACTTGGGTCCATTTGAACACGCGCACTTGGCAGTTCAAAACACCCTTGCCGTCGATGTTGGTCAAAGTTTCAGTCGCTGTTGTGGCAGGCGCTGTAACTTCGATATTAATTGGACTGACCTGCAGCGTGGCTGCAGAAACAGAAAAAGGCACTGCGAGCAAACTTGTTGCCAGTGCCAGACTACGAACCAAGGTCCCACCCTTCGTTTTCATCATAAATCCCCTATATTTGATTGAGTTTGAGCGGTACCGCCCCGGGATTATTCATCCCGAGGCAGTGTGGTTTTTCGGTTTATGAAGCTGGTTTAACCAGCCGCAAATCTTAGTAGTTCACGTAAACCGTTTGGATTTGTGAATAGACACCAATCGCCGGATAAGGAGTGGCTGTTGGCAACTTAACATCCATCGTGTTTGTTGCTGTGCCCGTGCCAGCAGCAGCTGCTGTGCTAGCAAAAGAGTAGGCCACTGGAATGGTGTTTCCGCTGTTTACCAAGTTGCCTGTTGTCGACAAGCTTGCTGAACCAGAAACAAACGACAAGCTGTAAGGCGTGCCGGAGTTGCAAGTTACGGATACTGTTGAAGTACCAGCTTCTGTACCAAGAATGGTCGAAAGGTTGCCGAAGTCAACGTTTGTAGCTGAAACCTTACAAGCTTTTACAATGGTCACTTGAACGTTGAATGTGCCTGAAGCAGTTGCAGCGAAAGAAGAAGCGGCGCTGGCCAAAGTGGCTACAGCAACGATTGGAAGAAGATATTTACGCATGACATTACCTTTAATAAACTTGTTTAGTTGCACCTGGGATGGAAACCGTTGCCGTCCGCAAGAGATAGTGAACTTACAGAATGCCCCCGGGGTTTTCCCTGTCGCATTGATAGCGTTCTGGGTCTTAAATACGGGTTCAGAAGGCTGGTTAACTCAAAACTCCAAAATTGTTCCGATTTGAATCAATGCGTATTTTTTGATCTCAAAATTTGAACAATTCGGAGTCAAATCAAGAGTTTGCAAATTTTATGCAATGTCGCATTGAGTTTGATGATTCATCGGTTGTTAACGATGCCCAGCAATCGGGTTCGGCATCAGAATGAATTTGGTTCTTTTCAGCCGTGCCTCAAATGCCTTTGACCTTGTTTAATTGCACCCATAAGGTTGGAACTCGAGTTCAAAACAACAGAAGTGAAAATTTGTGACAAAACGCATTATCCAATTCGGCACTAGTCGCTTTCTGCAAGCGCATGCGGATCTATTCATTCATGAAGCACGCGAAGCGGGCCAAGATATTGGTCCAATTACAGTTGTGAAATCAACATCTGGCCAAGAACGAATTGGCCGCATAGCGGAACTTGCAAAGCCGCAAGGATTTCCTGTCATCATACGTGGCATGGTGGGAAATCAAATAATCAACGATACTTACACAGTCAAAAGCATTGATAGCGCGATGATAGCCGATCAAGACTGGGCGGCGCTTGAAAGATTGTTCGTTCATGAAGCTGAAGTCATAATCTCAAACGTGAGCGAAAGTGGTTACGATGTGCCAGTCGAAGACATGTTATCTGAACCGCCTTGTGGACATGTTCCCAATAGCTTTCCAGCCAAACTCCTGAGTTTATTGAAATCAAGATTCCTCGCGACAGGCCGACCAATCTTGATATTGCCATGTGAGTTGGTTTCAGAAAATGGCCGAGTGCTGCGGCAGATTCTAAATCGAATTGCGGAAAGTTGGAATTTATCCGCGCAATTTACAAAGTGGTTGGATGAGAAAGTTATAATTTGTGACACATTAGTTGACCGCATTGTTTCTGAGGCTATTGAACCCATCGGCGCAATTGGCGAGCCTTACGCGCTATGGGCTATTAAGCGCGATAGACGTTACGAGCTTCCGTTTTCACATCCGATGGTCATTTTGACTGACGATCTGACCCCGTTTTTGCGCCTCAAGCTCCACATTTTAAATTTAGGTCATAGTTTTCTTGCGGGCATTTGGAAAAGTGAGCAGCGGGCCATTGATGAGACTGTTCGACAAATGCTGGATGACCCCAGCGTCAAAAATCGGCTGTTGAACTTGTATAGTAATGAAGTTGTTGCTGGTTTTACCATCCGTGGGATGCGGCACGAATCCGAACACTATATTGAGAAGACGATTGAACGATTTCAAAATCCGTTTCTTGACCACCGCGTGAGTGACATTTTTCAAAACCATAATCTCAAGATTGAAAGGCGTGTTGTCGATTTCATTAAATGGGTTCTTGAGGTTGATCCTTCAGCACATTTTGAACAGCTTGAGGCTTTGGCGAACCGGCATGGTTTCGAGGCTTAAGTTGATTATCGGTTATTTAATATCTGCTGAGCGGAATATTCATCAGTAACCAATACATCCACAAAACCACCCCTTAAGGCGCCACATAGAACGGGGATTTTATTTTTTCCACCGGACGCTAATACGACACAGGGTATGTTTTTTAATTTTTCTGGCGGCAAAGCTATCACACGTCGATTATTAGGATGATCGATGACGTTGCCATTGCGGTCGATCCAATATCCGCAAATATCACCAACAGCGCCAGATTTGCGAAGGCTGGTTGCTTCGGCCTTGGTGATGAGACCGACCTGGGACATAGTGTTTGCACCTTGCAACTCACCAACTGAGAGAAGAGCTAGGCTAACTTTTCCGCCGCGTTCAAAAACATCGCGCACCATTGATTGATTTAAAAATACGTCGCGTGTCTCTTCCGAGTCTGTCAGCGCAGGTGCCGCGATATAATAACATCTTGCGCCAACAATATCCGCCAAATGCGAAGCTGTTTCGTGAGGATTAACCAGCGATGCTTGCGTTAGCCCGCCCATTAGTGAAACGACTGACAGTGATTTGTAGTTTTTACGCGGGACAGAACTCAACGAATAACGCAAAGTTTTTCCCCAACCCACGCCCACCGACATGTTGTCTGTCAGTTTGGAGCCTAGATACTGACCAGCAGCGTTTCCAATGATCCGAGGCAACTGATCCTCGTCCATGGACGATGGAACAATAATTGCGTGACTAAGATTGAATTTCTTTTTTAGCTGTTCTTCTAAGCTAATACACGCTGCGAGCTTGCCAGTGATTTTGAATTGCACGATGCCATGTTCACGAGCGACAGCAAGTAGACGGTTGACCCTGATGCGATTCAAGCCAAGTTTTTTTCCAATTTCGGCTTGCGTGCTGCCACCGACAAAATACAGCCACGCGGCGCGTGTAGCGAGCTGTTCTTCGGGATCAAAGCTTGCGAGTTTATCATTGACTGAGATATCCATCTTCGCAACTCTTTTATTTTGTAGGTTAGCTTGCTCGATGAAATTTCTGCCATTGAATGTCGAGTGGCTTTTCATCGAGAAGTGCACTTAGAAGTGATTTGGTCAATGGCATTGAAGTTTCATTCAAAATACCTTGTGCCATCATTGATTTTAGACATTCACCCGTTGCTCGACCAAGATCGGCACCCTCAATGGTATCGCCTTGCATCGGACCGTTTCTGACTTGGTCATAAGTTAGGCCTCGCCCCAAATGATTTCCCAATCTTGAGTTGCGTCCAGCTTGGCAAGTTACATAGAGATCACCCGCACCTGGCATGCCCCAGACGCTTTCACTTTGACCGCCCATTGCCCTGGTTAAGTGCATCAACTCTCGAACGGCTTGATCAAATATAATGGCTGCAGCGTTGTTGTTTTTGGCCTTATTCTCGGCCTGGGTAATTTGCTCTAAATTTCCCTGAGCCCAACCAACTGCTATTGCAAAAAAATTCTTGTATGCCGCGCAGACTTCCACGCCGATCATATCAGTGGAAGCGCGAGGATGGTAATAATCTGTCTCCAATTCGTCGCACAGTTGATCAGCAACGCCGTGATCTCTGGATACGATCACCGTACCTGTTGGACGTCGAACTGCGAGTTCGCCGGCAATGCAAGGGCCGGCAATGGCAGCAATCGGCAAATTCTTGCCGAACTTTCCAGTCAAGCCCTTGAGAACCAAGTCGGGCAATGCAACAAGTGAATTCAGTTCAGCGCGCATACCTTTTGTGATCATCAATATTGTCGTTGGCTTCTTCATGTTTTGGAGCAATTGCTCGATAGCCCATGTTACCCCAGCAGATGAAACACCCAGCAATATGAGATCGGGGCTCTCGCTTAGCGCAGTAGACAGATCATGATGCGAGTATCCCCGAACCTTGGGCGGCAAGGTGACGTTGAGGTTTGGATGAAAATTACGATCTCTGATGCAATTTATAATTTCGTCATCGAGATGTGTGCCAACAAGTTTCACCGCATAACCACGATCAGAAAATGGCAATGCCATGGCAGATCCCATGACGCCAGCGCCAATGATCGTAACCGTTTTCACTTTATTGCCATTGTTGTTTTTGCATCAAAAAGGTGCACCTTATCTAAACGCGGTGCAAATTCGACAATACTGCCTCTGGTGAACACTTCGCGGCCGCGGATGATGGCGCAAATTTCCACATCATTGAGTTCAGAATAAACGTGAATTTCGGGGCCAGTTGGTTCTGTTACTGTTATTTTTGTTTTGAAACCCTTGCCCAATTCAAGGTCTTCAGGACGAATTCCGTAAATAACCTCTTGACCAAGACTGGCCTGATGATTTTTTGGCAACGGCAACTGTATACCTTCCGCAGTTACAACGTAGTTCTTGTCAACTGCGCCTTTTATCAAATTCATTGACGGTGACCCGATAAATTGAGCAACAAACAGATTGGCCGGTGTGTCATAAACCTCGAGCGGTGTGCCCTGTTGTTCAATCACACCATCTCGTAAAATCACAATTTTATCTGCCATTGTCATGGCTTCGATTTGGTCATGAGTGACGTAGACGGTCGTTGTTTTAAGCCGCTCGTGCAGATCTTTAATTTCTGTGCGCATTTGCACGCGTAATTTTGCGTCCAGATTTGAAAGAGGTTCGTCGAACAAAAATACTGCTGGGTCGCGAACAATTGCACGGCCCATGGCCACGCGCTGTCTTTGACCGCCTGATAATTCGCGCGGAAATCTTTTCAGGTATGGTTCGAGGTTGAGAATTTTTGCAGCCCACGCTGTCTTTTCATCAATTTCACTTTGCGGACGTTTTGCCAGAGTCATTGAAAAAGCCATGTTGTCCTTGACTGTCATATGCGCGTAGAGCGCGTAGTTTTGGAAAACCATGGCGATATTGCGGTCTTTGGGGTGTTTCTGATTCACACGTCGGCCTGCGATTTCAACATCACCACCAGTGACGGATTCGAGGCCAGCAATCATTCGCAGTAAAGTCGATTTTCCACAGCCAGAGGGTCCTAGCAAAACAACGAAGCTGCCATCATCGATTTGCAAATCAACGCCATGGACTACTTCAACATCGCCATATTTCTTGAATATTTTTTTCAGTGTTACGGATGCCATTTTATGCCTGTTTCAAATTAAGTTGTATGCAGTGCTTGAAGTTTTTTGTTCCATTGCGAAACGGTGGGCCAGAGATCGCGGTATACTTCGAGAATTTGGCCGTATCGCTTGTTTTGTTTGGTGCGTGGATGGAAGGTCTTTGATGGTTTGCCTGTCATGGCAGCTGCAGCACCTGGGATTGATTTAAACCAACCCGCCCCTTTGGCAGCGGCACATGCAGCACCCAGTGACGATGCTTCCACAGTTTCCAAACGTTTCACATTGCGACCAGAGGAATCCGCCAAAATTTGGCACCAAAGATTAGATTTCGCGCCGCCGCCAATGGCAACATAATGTTCGATTTTTTCGGTCGCGGCTTCCACCTTTTGCGTTGCTAGGACCTGCTCCAATGTTAGCCCTTCAATGATTGCACGGTATATATCACCACGATTATGGGATGGGCCGATGCCTGCAATAACGCCGCGCGCCGCTGTATCCCAGTAAGGCGTCATTACCCCAGACCAATAGGGCACCAAAATAAGACCTTTAGCACCGATGGGTGATTGTTCAGCGGTCTTTTCGAGTTGCTCGAAAATATTAGGGTACTTGTTTGCATCAACGCGAAATAAATTTTCAACCGCCCAGTTCAAAAGGAACGTACCAGACCTCAAGCAAGTCTCATAAATATAACCTTCCTCGGCGATAGCACTCATGGTGCGGAAGGCTAAGTTGTGAGAATAGTTTTTTCCGTAATTGCCAGACACAACTGCAGTGCCCAAATTGACATAAGCCCTGCCTTTAACGAAAACATTGGTGCCTGTGCCTGCGCATTGACCATCTCCGCCGCCTGCGACGACTAAAGTGCCAGCTTTCAGCCCTGTGATTTTCGCAGCAACTGATGTGACCTCTCCGATTACTTCACCGGGGCGGCAAAGTTTAGGCAGCTGATCTTCTGTTAAGCCGACTGCAGATAAAAGTTTCTCTGACCACCGCATCTCGGCCATATCCAACATGCCCATTGGATCAGCCGAACCTGTTGAGCTGTTCCACTGGCCCGTTAAAAAATGTGCGACTACGCCGTGCACCTCTGCGGTTTTGTGAACGCGCTTCCACATGGCCGGCATATTTTTTTGAAACCACGCGCAGCGCATCAAGCAGGCGATCACATCCAAGGGCTTTCCTGAAATGCGGTGAATGGCTTCGGCGCCAAGTTTCTTTTCCATATCAGGCAAAATCGATGTTGCTCGTTCATCCAGCCACAATGTGCCAGGCCTCAGAGCTTTTCCATTGCGATCAAATTGCGCGAAGGATTCGCGCTGGCTGGAAATTGCGACGGCCGCAATGCGATCAGCCGAGATCTTTTTTGTCAGTTGCTTTAGCGCTTTGGCCGCAGCACCCGTCCAATCAGATGCTTCTTGTTCATACCAACCAGGCTTTGGATTGCCGATTGCAATCGTCCAGCGGCCTTCGGCTACGGCGTGACCATGCCTATCCCAAGCAATGGCTTTTGTGGCCGTTGTGGATGAGTCAAGTCCGATTACGAGATCTGGTTTCATGATTGGTTGATAAAAATATGGAGGCAGCTCAAGCGCTGCCCCCACTTTTTTAAATTATAGACCTGCGTCTGCAACGGCTTTGTTAATCTGCGTGGCAATTGCATCCATGCATTTTTTGGCATCGCCGCCGTAATCCTGGCCTGTGAGCAATTTGCCCAAGTTGACAGGAATTTCGTTGTTCGAGAAACCAGCCCACAATGGCATATCTGGCTCTGACGCGATATCGTTGTCGATGATCTCTTTGACAACTGGCAAATGGCGTGTTGTGCCGGGGCCAACAACTTCCTTTGCCTTGACGCGGGGATCATTGAACGACGATATACGCATTGGAGCAAAACCGCCGCCCAATGTGCAACGTGTCATCACATCCTTTGAACATGCCCATTGCATGAATATCCATGCCGCATCGATGTTCTTAGAATATTTAGACAACGCCAAAACTGAACCACCTTGGTGACCAGCGTTTGGAATTTCTCCAAAGCCTGCATCCGCAGCAGCACGGTAAGCCGCACCACGGATCGGACGTTTAGCTTCAATAAGGCCTTTGACCTTTGAATCAGCGGCATCCATACCTGGCATGAATTCATCCCAGCTATTGACGAGCGCCACTTGGCCTGAAGCCAACATTTGGAATTGACCATCCCAGGTTGAGTTGGTTGATTCTGGAGGCGCGTTCTTGAGTAATTCCTGGTAATATTGAAGACCTTTGACACCAGCTTCATCATTGCCAGAGAACTTTTTGTCCTTGCCGAAAATTGAGCCGCCGGAGTTCCAAACAACTTGTGACCAATCGCATTCCAAAGAATAATGGCCTGACTTAGCCTGAAGCCCAGTGCCATACATACCGTTAGCTTTTTCGGCTTCGGTGATCATTTTCACGGCGGCCAAGAATTCCTCAGGTGTATTTGGCGGAGCGATTTTGTGCTTTTCCAAAATGTCTTTACGGTACATGGTTGTCATGATTGGAATATCGAACGGGATACCCACCCAGTGACCATTATAGACCGCAAGACCTTCAACCAATGGTTTGGAGAAATCTTCCCAATCCATGCCAGGCATCGCGAGATTTGGTTTATCTTTGTAATAGGCGATGGGGTCAACCGTGTCTTGAGCGAATGTTGCGACCCATGACTGATCGAGATAGTAAAGGTCGTAAGAACCCAGCTGACCCTGAACGTCTTGTGTAGCCTTGGCCAAAACCTGTTCCAACGGAACAATTTCGATCTCAACTTCAATACCTGTGGCAGCTGTAAACTCGCCCTTCAGCTTGTCAAGAACCACTGTTGGTGGCGTGGCTTCCGAGGTGTAGCGGATTTTTGCGCCCTTGAATGGTGCTGAAACTTCCTTCAACCACTTTGCCATATCGTCATCAGCTGCATAAGCTGCATCGCCGATCAGACCATTGCTGCGATTGCGCCGGGTATTACCCAGTAGTCCCAAATTAAAGGCTGAGAAACCAACGCCCGCCAAACCCGCTTTTTTCAAAAACGAACGCTTGGATATGCGGCCTGCGGTAAAGTCATTTGCAGTATCAATAATGTGGGTTTTTTTATCGTGTTCTTTAAAACTCATCGTTTCCTCCAGATTGTTTATGTTGAACATTTAGTTTTAGATTTCTCGTTCGCAGTTCTCACTCCTTAAGGGAGCCTAGAGTGAGGCCGCGAACCAGATGGCGTTGCACCAGCAATATGAAAATGAAACCGGGGATGATCGCTGCTGTTCCCAGCGCCGTTATGAAACCCCATTCATTACCAGTTGAGGTGACAAAAGTTTGAATTTTGACAGGCACCGTGCGGATACCTGTGGTGAGGAACAAGGAAAGCAAGAACTCGGTCCAAGAAAAAATGAAACATAAAACTGCGGCGGCAGCGATTCCGCCTTTTGCCATTGGCATCACAATTTTTGAGAAGGTTTGTCTGCGCGTCGCGCCATCAATCATTGCAGCTTCATCGACATCTTTTGGCACATCATCGAAAAACGACTTGAGCAGCAGCACGGCAATTGGCAAATTCATTAGCGCATAAATCAACATGAGCCCCAGCCAACCCAAATAGTAGTTGTCGGTATCTCGCATGCCCAACCATTTATAGGTGGTCACCAGCGGAAATATAATTGCAATGGGTGGCATGAACCGTTGGCCCAATACCCAATTCAAATATGCATTGCGCCCGCGAAACGTCATGCGCGACAGGGCATATGCTGCTGGAACGGCAACCAGCATCGTAACTACCGTGGCTCCTATGGAAACGACGCCGCTGTCGATTATTGAAAATCTTGAGTCATAAGATTCAGTGCCAGCAACACCCATGCCGAGGCCTGCGTCGATTGCAAGCTGCGAACGCGACCGGCCAAAAAGTGTTACGCCGTAATTGATGGCAGTTGGGACGAAATCAAACCAAACAATACGGTCTTTATCGAACACTGCGGAGATGGGCTTTATTGATGTCAGTGCCCACCAGAATATTGGGAACATAAACAAGCCAGTTACGAAATAGGCGACTAAATCTCTGGCCATTTGCCATGGGCGGGAAAGTTCCATTACAGCTTAACCTTAAACACGCGCATGAACACGGTCGATGTCAGGATGACGATCAGTAGCGTTATAATTGCAACTGATGATGCCAACGGATAATCAGAATTGCCAAAATATATCCGGCCTGCGTAACTCGTCAGCGTTTCTGTGGCTGTGCCGGGTCCAGAGTCTGTCATCACTTTGATGTAGTCGAAAGCCCTGAGGAGATCGACGCCACGAATTAACACTGCGATTGCAATTACTTTGGACATCATTGGCAGCGTGAGCTTGAAAAAGGCCTGCAACGGTGTTGCGCCATCTATGGCTGCCGCCTCGAATGGCTCTTTTGGTAGCGAGCGCAATCCGGCCAACATGATTAAAACCATGAAAGGCGTCCATTGCCATATTTCTGCCAGTAGAACCCCTGCCATAGCCGTGGAGGAATTACCCAATATCGAATAGCCCACAGGTAGAAGGCCTGTTGCAATAATCGACCGCGAAATGACGCCGAACGAGCCATTCAGCATAAGCAAAAACATCATACCCGTCACGGCAGGTGGTATTACCAAAGGCAAGGTCATAAGTGCTCGCAGAATGCTGTAGCCTTTGCGATCAGAATCGAGCAGCAGTGCAATCAACATTCCCAAAACGAGTTGGAAGATTATGGCTATCACAGTGTAAACAAGCGTGTGCCAAAGCGCATCCCACAGACGCGAGTCTTCAAGAATCTTGGTCCAGTTATAAAGCGGATCGAAAATCTCGCGGCGCGTTGCGGCGTTTTTTCGGTAAAATGTTTTAAGCAGCGCGGAAATGAGTGGATATACACCAAAAACGATCATCAACGCAGTGGCAGGAAGTAACCATGGTAAAGGGTGCTCAGAAGCTAACCAACTAAATCTGCGCGGTTGTTCAGGTGTATCAATTGCTGTCATGACACAGCAATTCCAAGAGCTATAACAGTCTCAAAATTTGCACTGAGATTTGCGATGAACCGTCTCCCATGAACTTATGTTTTTTTTTATTACATTTGTTCATTGGAGTTAAGAACTAATAATTGTCCGTGTCAATCAGGTTGAACAGTTTTAATGTTTTAACTTACACCACTATAACTTAAGCTAATTAGGATCTGCGAGTTCGTGTCTTAAATTGAAGATTACAACGCCTTCAAAAATGTCG
Source organism: Aestuariivirga sp. (assembly GCA_043745625.1). Classification (GTDB taxonomy): domain Bacteria; phylum Pseudomonadota; class Alphaproteobacteria; order Rhizobiales; family Aestuariivirgaceae; genus Aestuariivirga. Next base: position 14,802 of record JAYTSN010000101.1, read on the forward strand.
ACTATTCAAAAATGACCCGTGGAAAATAGAAGCTCACCACCCAATTCGGCATATCAACGATCTCGCTGATGCGAAGATCGCCGCAAACAGAACACAACATATAAGCGTCCACCGCATTCATGTTGTATCGCTTTGTCAGCAAATCAATCATCCCAGAAACAGCGGCGCGTGAGCCCTCCATCAGATCAGGGCCAATGCCGGTGGTCACTTCATAACCTTTAGCATCAAGATGCCGCGTAACAGGGCCGGGAGTGGTGAAACGGGGGAACGCAAGGTTTGCCCCTTTCACCAATTCAAACTTCGCTGCAATAGTGCAAGGGCTTTCAAGGGCTGTCCCGCACACCTCGCCATCGCCTTGCGCGGCATGGGTATCACCCACACTGAATAGTCCGCCGTTTACTTCGACTGGCAAATAAAGTTCTGTGCCAGTTGCAAGATCACGAATATCAAGATTGCCACCCACACGGCGTGGCGGAACTACAGAATGTTGACCGACCTCAGCAGGTGCCAAGCCAATCGTTCCGCAAAAAGGTTTGAGCGGAACTTTCCCACTTGGGCCATAGAGTGCTGGGGTCATCGCAACGGCATCATATTTCCAAATATGCAGAGCAGGTTCTTTGAACTGATCGGCGAGTAAACCAAAGCCCGGAATATTAGCAGTCCAGCCCCAACCAGATGGTCCAAATTCAAGCAGCGTCACTTTAATCGCATCACCGGGTTCTGCGCCATCAATATAAACGGGCCCTGCGACAGGGTTCACTTTGCTGAAATCAAGTTTGCTTAAATCAGCAAGCTTAGATTGCGCGGTGATCTGTCCACCTGATGAATCCGGTGGATTAAAGCTGATTGTTTCACCCGGAGCGATTTTGAGCGCGGGGTGGTTGGCATTGTTCCAACCGTGATGGCAGGTGTGGCTGTGAATGGTGTGCGTGCATTTCATGAGAGTGATGATCACGCGAATAATAGTTTGTGTCAATTGTCACATGGGCATTGCCAGAAACGAAAACTCGGAATAGCTTTCGTCGCCTGCTGCTAAGGCAAGAGGTATAGGAATGACAAAATTGAGTTCGATGGAAGGCCACGCCAAGTTTGGCGAATATGAAACCTGGTACCGCGTTACGGGCGATATCGACGCTAGAAAACCACCGCTTTTCATTTTACATGGCGGCCCTGGTGCTGCTCATAATTACGTTGATGCTTATAAATTGCTGGCTGCCGAGGGCCGCGCCGTCATTCATTACGACCAACTGGGTTGTGGCAATTCAACATTGCTGCCAGATAGGGGCGGCGACTTTTGGACTATCCAACTGTTCATTGATGAACTGAATAACCTGATTGACCACTTAGGCCAACGTGGAAAGTTTCATTTACTGGGCCAAAGTTGGGGCGGCATGTTAGGCGCTGAATATGGCGTGACCCGGCCTGCTGGTCTGAAATCCTTGACGATCGCAAATTCGCCAGCATCCATGGCCTTATGGATGAGCGAAGCGGCTCGCATGCGCAAGTTGATGCCGCAACATATTCAGGATGCGCTTAACAAGCATGAAGCCTCAAACACGCTGGACGATCCTGAATATCAAAACGCAACCATGTGGGTTTATCAGCATCATGTATGCCGCGTAGTACCGTTCCCACCCGAAGTGACAGAAACTTTTGATCAAGTGACCCGCAATCCTACAGTTTATCATGTGATGAACGGCCCAAATGAATTTCATGTTGTGGGCACTTTAAAAAATTGGAGCGTGATTGACCGCCTGCATAACATTACAGTGCCAACCTACATTATTTCAGGCCGCCATGACGAGGCGACACCTGCTTGTGTGCAGCCTTTTGCCGATCACATCAACGGCGCCACCTGGCACATATTCGAAAATTCCAGCCACATGCCGCATGTGGAAGAACAGCACGATTGTATGAAACGCGTTGGGGCCTTCCTCTACGCCAATGATTAAAACAGGGAGAAAAAAATGAAAAAACTTCTTTTAACAGGAGCTACACTTGCCACGTTTGCATTCGGCGCGGTGGCACCAGCTTCTGCTGAATACATGAAAGAACATCGTGGCGGCACCATGCGCTTGGTTTCACATGCCGCAGCAGGCACGATTGATCCACACATCAATTATACCCTGCAATATTGGCAAATTTATCAATCAACTTATGACGGTTTAATTGCCTTCCAAAAAGCCGCAGGTGCTGATGGGTTCACCAAAGTTCCAGATCTGGCCGAAGAATTTCCAAAGCCCACCAATGATGGCAAGACCTATGTGTTCAAAATTCGCAAAGGCATCAAGTTTTCCAACGGTCAAGATTTAGGCGTGAAAGATGTTGTAGCTTCGTTCCAGCGCATTTTCAAAGTTTCGAGCCCAACAGCAGGTGGTTTCTATTCCGTCATCGTTGGTGCTGATAAGTGCATCAAAGACCCCAAGACCTGCACGCTTGAAGGTGGCGTGATCGGCGATGAAGCGGCAAGCACAGTGACCATCAACCTCACACGCCCTGATGCTGAAATTTTTGATAAACTTGCTTTGCCGCATGCAGCAATTTTGCCGGCTGATTCACCGACACAAGATGTGGGTTCAAAGCCCCTGCCTGGCACTGGCCCCTATATGTTCACAACCTATGATCCTAACAAGGGCTTTACGATGGCGCGCAATCCAAATTTCAAAGTCTGGAGTGAGCAAGCTCAACCCGATGGCTATCCAGATGTTGTGCAGTATGATTTCGGCTTAACCGAAGAAGCACAGGTGACTGCGGTGCAAAACGGCGAAGCGGATTGGATGTATGACGAGCCACCAGCTGATCGTTTGGCTGAAATGGGCACAAAGAACAAAGACCAAGTTCATGTCACGCCGCTGACGGCTTGGTGGTATGTGCCGATGAATAACAATCTGGCACCGTTTGATAATATCAAGGTGCGCCAAGCTGTGAACTATGCAATCGACCGCAAAACTTTGGTCAATCTCTTCGGTGGCCCCGTGCTGGCCTCGCCCGTCTGCCAAGTTCTGCCACCTGGCTTTCCCGGCCATGAAGATTATTGCCCCTACACCAAAGACCCAGGTACAAAATGGTCCGCCCCAGATATGGAAAAGGCCAAGAAATTGGTTGAAGAGTCAGGCACCAAGGGCATGAAGATTACCATTGTTCCTGAAGATAAAACCGTTGCAAAGTCCATCGGTGTTTATCTGCAAAGCGTGATGAATGAATTGGGCTATGATGCCAGCGTAAAGCCGATTTCACCTGATATTCAATTCACATACATTCAGAACACCAACAACAAAGTGCAAATGTCAGTCACGCAGTGGTATCAAGATTATCCTGCGGCGTCAGACTTCCTGAACATCTTGTTTGGTTGCTCAAGCTTTACCCCGGGCTCTGACAGCTCGATTAACATGGCTGGCTTCTGCGACAAGGACATTGATGCCAAGATGCAAGCCGCACTGGCTCTAGGCGTAACTGATCCAGCAGCAGCCAACAAAATGTGGTCGGAGATTGATAAGGCTGTCACTGACAAAGCGCCAGCTGCAGCGTTGTTCACACCAAAGCATTTGGATTTCATTTCAAACCGCACAGGTAACTTCCAATTCAACTCACAATTCTATTGGATGGTGACACAGTCTTGGGTTCAATAATCTGACCACACAGTGACTGCTATTTCTGAAATCAACACACACTTGAGTCGTGGCCCATGGGCCACGGCCTTTCGGCGTTTGCGGCGCGACAGAGTGGCGATGACTGCTTTGATCTGTTTCTTTTTGATTTTGATATCATGTTTGAGCGCACCACTTTATGCCAAATGGGCGGGCGTTAACCCATTCACCTCAACCCTTGATGCCACCATCATGTTGGACGGAAAACCGACAGCCGTGATGGAGCAATCCACCGAAGGCTTAGGCCTTGGTTACAACCCCATCGGCCCCACGTGGCAACTGGGCAGTTATTTTTTAGGCGCAGATAATCAAGGCCGCGACGTGATGGCGCGCTTGCTTTACGGCGGACTCACCTCGCTTATTATCGCAGGTGGTGCTACACTTCTCACCTTGCTATTTGCCACCGTGCTTGGACTGGCTGCAGGGTTTTTCGGCGGCATGACCGATATGATCTTATCGCGCATCCTTGATATTCTATGGGCGTTTCCGGTTTATCTTTTGGCGATCTCACTTTCGATTGTGATGATTTCGCATGGCCTAATAATTGGCCCATTCACTATTGAGTCGGGAAGCCTTTGGTTGCCAATTTTTATAATTGGGATCATCTACATTCCTTATGTCGCGCGGCCTATTCGGGGGCAAGTTTTGTCGCTGCGCGAAAGCGAATTTGTGCTTGCGGCTATCAGCCTCGGCGTACCAAGTCACCGGATATTATTTCGCGATATCTTGCCGAATGTCACAACGACATTAATCGTGTTCGTGCCGCTGATGATGGCCCTCAATATGCTCACTGAATCAGCGCTTTCATTTTTGTCGATTGGTGTGCAACCGCCCGACGCAAGCTGGGGCACAATCATCCAAGACGGTCAGGGACTGCTCTATTCAAGGCCGTGGGTGGCACTTGCACCTGGTATTGCCATCGTCATCACAGTGCTAACTCTCAATGTGCTGGGCGATGGCTTGCGTGATGCGCTTGATCCACGCTCCAAAGTTAAATTGGGGCGCGGCTGATGTTTCTCGCAATCCTGCAGCGGCTTTGGCAAATGCTCTTCGTGATGTTCGGTATCAGTATATTGGTGTTTCTTATTTTCTTTGCAACACCAGGTGCTGACCCCGCATCGCGCATTGCGGGCCGTGGTGCCAGCCCTGAAATTTTGGTAGCGGTGCGCAAAAGCTTCGGGTTAGACCAACCGATTTACGTTCAATACTTCACGATGATGAAAAAGATTTTCGTCACAGGTGACTTGACCTCATTCGTTAATCGTGGCTGGAAAGTTGTGCCCGCCGTGCTTGATACAATTCCGGTAACAATGTCGCTCGTTATGGGTGCCGCAATTTTGTGGGTGGTATTCAGCATGATCATTGGAACAGTGGCCGCAGCAACAAAAGACAGCTGGCTCGATAAAACTCTTATGATCCTCGGCCTGATCGGTATTTCAATGCCGGTCTTTTGGCTGGGTGAAGTGATGAACCTCGTCACCCAGAGCCGTTTCCACGACACATGGATGTTTTCATGGGTGCCACCTTTGGGATACAAAAACTTTACCACCAGTCCTAAAGCTTGGTTCCTAACTCTGGTTATTCCTTGGATCACATTAGCGATCCTCTATATCGGGCTCTATGGCCGGGTGCTTCGCGCCAATCTCATTGAAGCCATGCAAGAAGACTATGTGCGCACCGCGCGTGCCAAGGGCCTCTCCGAATCCCGCATCCTTCTGCGCCATGCGTTGCGCACATCGTTGATCAGTTTCGTGACGCTGTTCGGATTGGATTTCGGAGCGCTGGTGGGCGGCTCTGCATTGCTCACGGAAGTGGTTTTCAATCTGCATGGCATTGGCAAGCTGACTTATGACGCACTGCTCAATCTTGATTTGCCAATTATCATGACCACGGTTATCTTCGCATCATTCTTCGTCGTGCTGGCCAATGCATTAGTCGATGTGTTTTACATCATGCTCGACCCGCGCGTGAGGAAAGCCTGATGCTTGAAGTTAAAGATCTCAGGGTTTCGTTCCGCAGCGAGCAAGGTCTGATGCGAGCCATTGATGGTGTGAGTTTCAACGTGGGTGAAGGTGAAATTCTCGGCATGGTGGGCGAGTCTGGTTCTGGCAAAACCGTCTCGCTCCTTGCTGTGATGGGATTGATCAATGATCCGAACGCGGTCATCGAAGGCTCGATCAAATTCAAAGGTCGCGAATTGGTGGGCCTGCCCAACATAGAAATGCGGAAACTGCGCGGCCGCGAAATAGCGATGATCTTTCAAGATCCAATGACTGCACTCACACCCGTTTACACCATCGGTTGGCAAATTGCTGAGCAGATTTTGGCGCATCAAAAAATCAGTAAATCAGCCGCCCGTCAAAAGGCCATTGATCTTTTGGCTGAAGTTAATATACCAAATCCAGCTGACGCTGTTGATCGTTTTCCACATCAACTCTCCGGCGGTATGCGCCAACGCGCAGTGATTGCTATGGCCCTATCCTGCAATCCATCTTTGCTTGTCGCAGATGAACCAACCACTGCGCTTGACGTTACGGTACAGGCTCAAATTTTAGACCTCGTACGAAAGCTTCAACGCAATCATAAATCCGCCGTTGTCTTCATTACTCATGATATGGGTGTGATTGCGGAAATCGCAGACCGTGTGATGGTGATGTATGGCGGGCGTATTGTGGAGCGCGGGCTCCGCGATGATCTGTTTCTCCAACCCAAACATCCTTACACAAAAGCATTGCTTGATTCGATCCCGCCGCTTGCAGGTGAAAAGCCTAAACGCCTTCGTGCCATTTCAGGTTCTCCGCCATCGCTGCTGAACCGGCCGACAGGCTGTTGCTTTGGCCCCCGCTGCGCATTTAGATTTGAAGCATGTTCTGTCCAACCCGAACTTGGCAAAGCCCAACATGCCGCCGCCTGTTTCTTGAAAGGTGCGCAATGACAAAAGCACCGCTCCTCGAAGCTATCAGCGTCAGCAAAGACTTCACAGTCGGCACCCGCTTTTCGGCGCGCGGCAAGCAAGTTGTGCATGCAGTTGATGGCGTATCACTTGCCATCATGCCAGGTGAAACTTTGGGCTTGGTCGGTGAATCCGGCTGCGGAAAATCTACACTTGGCCGCTGCATGGTCAGGCTCTATGATATTTCGTCAGGCACGATGAGATTTGACGGCAAAGATATCACCAAGCATTCCATGCGCGAAATGCGACCCTTGCGAAAAGAGCTGCAGGTGGTTTTCCAAGATCCTTACGCTTCCCTCAATCCGCGCCGCCGTGTGCGTGACCTCATTGCCGAGCCCTTGCGCGTTCACACCAAGCTTAATGAAAAACAAGTCGCCGAGCGTGTCGCCGCACTCTTGAGCCTTGTCGGCCTGCAGCCTGATCATGCTTTGCGCTTTCCTCATGAATTCTCTGGCGGTCAACGCCAACGGATTGGTATCGCCCGTGCCATCGCTCTCGAGCCAAAACTGCTCGTCCTTGATGAGCCTGTTTCGGCGCTCGATGTTTCAGTGCAAGCGCAAATCGTCAACCTGTTGGCCGATTTGCAAGAACGGCTCAACCTCACCTACGTCTTCATCGCGCACGATCTTAGTGTGGTTCGCCAAGTCTCTACCCGCATTGCAGTTATGTATCTGGGGTCAATCGTTGAGCTTGGAAATGCAGAAGACATTTTCACCAACCCTGCACACCCCTATACGCAGGCTTTAATTTCCGCAGTGCCTGTGCCCGATGTGACCAAGCAAGCCACGCGCAAACGCATTGTCTTAACCGGCGATGTGCCAAGTCCGATTAACCCTCCGTCTGGATGCCGATTCCATCCGCGTTGTCCCATTGCGCAGGATCGATGCAAAATCGAACGCCCTGCTCTGCTGAGTATAACAGAGAATAGAAACGTCGCTTGTCACTATCCATTACATGTTTTGACCAATTGAAAAAACAGTGCTTAACTCGAAAAATCGCCCCCTTGGGCTGTTGAATTTGAGGGAGAATAATAATGAAATCATTCAAACTATTAGGCGCTGCATTGCTGGTTGGAACCATCCTCGGCAGCGCAGCTGAAGCAAAGTCACTTGTTTACTGCTCCGAAGGCTCGCCTGAAAACTTCACGCCGGCTATGAACACTACTGGCACGTCGCTTGATGCCGCGCGCCCGGTCTATAATCAGCTCGTACAATTTACACCTGGCACAACGCAGGTCGAACCAGGCCTTGCTGAAAAATACGAAGTATCAGCTGACGGCCTCACCATCACTTTCCATTTGCGCAAGGGCGTTAAATTTCATTCCGGCGTGAACGGCTTCACGCCAACACGTGAATTCAATGCTGATGACGTTTTGTTTTCATTCAATCGCCAATGGAAGGATGATCATCCATTCCATAAAGTGTCAGGCGGTGCCTTTGACTATTTCAGCGATATGGGCATGCCAGACTTGCTGGCTTCCATCGAAGCACCAGATCCGATGACTGTTGTGATGAAATTGAAAACTCCAAATGCTCCAATCTTGGCAAACCTTTCGATGGATTTCGCAACTATTCAATCTGCTGAATATGCTGATTTTCTGATGAAGAAGGGCACACCAGAACAGTTTGACCAAATTCCAGTGGGCACTGGTGCATTTAGCTTTGTAGATTATCAAAAAGACGCAGTGATTCGCTTTAAAGCGAATCCTGATTATTGGGGCGGCAAACAGAAGATTGATGATTTGATCTATGCCATCACTCCTAATGCAACAGCACGCTATGCCAAGATGAAAGCTGGCGAATGCCAAATCATGAACGTGCCAAACCCTGCTGATCTCGAAGCAATGGGCAAGGACGACACCATCAACTTGATGTCGCAAGCAGGTTTGAACATCGGCTATATGGCGATGAATGCTCAAAAACCTCCATTTGATAAGGTGGAGGTGCGTAGAGCCATTGCCATGGCGATTGACCGCGATGCTATCTTGAAGGAAGTTTATCAAGGTGCTGGCCAAAAGGCCAAGAACCCAATTCCTCCAACCATGTGGTCCTATAACAATGATGTGAAGGACATTCCTTACGATCCAGCCAAAGCAGCAGAAATGTTGAAAGCTGCTGGCATTACCTCACTCGACACTGATCTCTGGTGGATGCCGGTTCAACGCCCATACAACCCAAATGCCAAGCGCATGGGCGAAATGGTGCAGGCTGATCTTGAAAAAGTTGGCGTTCACGCCAAACTTGTTTCCTATGAGTGGGGTGAATACCGCAAGCGTGCCCAAGCTGGCGAACACCAAATGGCGTTCCTCGGTTGGACGGGTGACAATGGCGATCCAGACAATTTCTTTGCCGTGCTTTTGGGCTGCAATAAAGAAGGCAAACCAAATGGCAACAACATTCCAAAATGGTGCAACACCAAGTTCCAAAAAGATATTTCTAAAGCTGCGGCAAGTGCGGATCAGAATGAGCGCATTAAGCTCTATCAAGACGCGCAAGTTATCGTTGCTGATGAAGTTCCTTGGCTCAATATCGCCCATTCCACAGTGTTTGAACCTGTGAGCAAAAAAGTGACTGGCTATAAAGTTAGCCCACTTGGCTCGCATGTGTTTGTGGGCGTTGATGTTGCTGAATAAGCATTGAGAGGGGCGGAGAAATCCGCCCTTTTTTTCATGATCAAATTTCTTTTCAAACGATTGCTTTTGACAGTGCCAACGTTCGTGGCGCTGATGTTCATTACGTTCGTGATGATCAGGTTGGTTCCGGGCGATCCAATTGAAGTACGCCGTGGCGAACGCGGTATTTCGCCAGAGCGCCTTGAAATGCTGCGCCACGAAATGGGGTTGGATCAGCCTGTTTGGAAACAGTTCGGCGATTATGTCTGGGGCATTTTCCATGGAGACTTCGGAACCTCTGTGATTTCTAAAACGCCAGTTCTCCACGAGTTTCTAACGCTGTTTCCTGCCACCATTGAACTTTCATTTTTTGCAATGTTGATTGCCGCTGGCCTAGGTGTGCCTGCAGGTGTATTCGCGGCATCAAAGCGCGGCAGCATTTATGATCATTCGTTGATGGGCATAGCACTCACGGGTTATTCTATGCCGATTTTCTGGTGGGGCTTAATTCTTGTTCTGTTTATGTCAAACACACTACATCTGACACCTGTATCAGGTCGGACTGATTTGATAAAATTTTACTATCCAGCCGTCACGGGATTCGCCACCATCGACTCTTTGATTTCCGGCCAGAAAGGCGCATTCGCCGACGTGCTGCGCCATCTTATTTTGCCTTCGATTGTTTTAGGCACAATTCCCATGGCTGTGATAGCGCGTATGACACGGTCAGCTATGCTTGAAGTTTTAGAAGAGGACTATGTGCGCACCGCCCGCGCAAAAGGCCTATCAGCATGGCGTGTGATCGGGGTTCACGCCTTGCGCAATGCACTTATTCCGGTGATTACTTCAATTGGATTGCAAGTCGGTACTTTGCTTGCTGGCGCTGTTTTAACAGAAAATATTTTCTCGTGGCCTGGCGTTGGACATTGGCTCACCGAATCCATCGCGCGCCGTGATTATCCTGCCTTACAAGGCGGTATATTATTGATCGCGTCGATTGTTATTATGGTGAATGTTCTAGTCGATCTCACTTATGCAACCATCAATCCGAGAATCCGTTATGGTAAGTGAAAAAATCAGCACGACATCGCCGAAACCAAGAGGCGCGTTTAGCTCCTTCTGGAATAGTTTTTCGGAAAATCGTGGTGCGGTTATTGGTTTTTGGTTGGTTCTCGCGATTGTGTTCATCGCAGTGTTCGCGCCAGTATTTGCTCCCTATAATCCCCTTGAACAGTTTAAAGGCGCAACAAAGTTGCCACCGTTCTGGGTTCAGGGGGCTGACCCGAAATATTGGTTGGGCACTGATGCCGTGGGTCGCGACATGGTCTCACGGCTTATGTATGGCGCGCGGATATCATTGTTTATCGGACTGTCAGTAATGCTGGTTTCGATGGTGCTCGGTGTGATCCTTGGATTAGCCAGCGCATTTTATGGTGGCATCATTGATGTGATCATCATTCGTGTGATGGACTTGATTATGGCCATTCCTTCTTTGGTTTTGGAAATCCTGATCATCGCCGTTACAGGCCCAAGTCTTTTGAACACTGTCATTGCGATCACAATTGTCTATTTGCCCCGCTATGTGCGCCTGTTGCGCGCTTCCGCAATTGCTGAACTTTCAAAAGACTATGTGACAGCCGCCAAAGTTTCAGGCGTTGGAAAGTTGCGATTAATGTTGGTCACGGTTTTACCGAACTGCACTGCACCGCTCATCGTGCAGGCCGCTCTCGGAATCTCGGATGCAATTCTTGAAGCTTCAGGGTTAGGGTTCTTGGGGCTTGGCGCACAGCCACCAACACCTGAGTGGGGTGCCATGTTGGCTGATACGCGCGACCTGATGCAATCCCATCCATGGGTGATGGCGCTGCCGGGCTTGTGCATTTTAATTACGGTAATGGCCATCAACCTGATGGGCGACGGACTGCGCGATGCACTTGACCCACGGTTGAGAAAGAGTTGAGGCGATGGCGCTGCTCAATATCAAAAATCTAACCGTCGAATTTAAAACCAGCAATGGCTGGTTCAGGGCGGTTGACCGTGTGTCGCTGGCAATTGAGCCTGCGCAAGTTCACGCCATTGTAGGCGAGTCAGGTTCAGGGAAATCGGTGGCGATGTTGGCTGTGATGGGGCTTTTGCCACACACAGCAAAAGTGACCGCGGATCAATTAGAGTTCGAAGGCCATGATCTGCTCGGCGTGGATGCAAGGCAACGCCGCAAAATCATTGGCAAAGACATTGCGATGATTTTTCAAGAGCCAGCCACCAGCCTCAATCCTTGTTTCACGATTGGTTTTCAATTGAAGGAAGCATTGAAAATTCATTTAGGATTAGACAAATCAGAACGACAGAAGCGTGCAACAGAATTACTTGGGCTTGTCGGCATTCCTTCGCCCGAAGAACGGCTCTCCAATTTCCCGCATCAAATGTCGGGCGGCATGAACCAGCGCGTGATGATCGCCATGGCAATTTCTTGCAATCCAAAACTGCTGATCGCCGACGAACCGACAACGGCGCTGGATGTCACGATCCAAGCTCAGATCCTCGACCTGCTGTCAAAGCTGCAACGTGAAACCGGAATGGCAATGGTGTTGATCACCCACTCCATGGGTGTTGTTGCTGAAACCGCCAAGCGCGTAAGCGTGCACTATGCTGGGCAAAAGGTGGAGGAACAGGCTGTTGCGAGCCTGTTTGCGCGGCCACATCATCCATACACAGAGGCTTTACTAGGTTCGCTTCCTGAACGCGCCAAGGGCCGCACTTTGCCATCCATTCCCGGCGTGGTGCCTGGTCAATTCGATCGACCAAAGGGTTGCTTGTTTGCGCCGCGCTGTTCTTATGCAACTGAATTCTGCCACACCACACCGCCCGACCCTGCGCTTGAAGTGCTCTGCCACTATCCGTTGAACATGAAAGCCATGGCGTCATGAGCATTGTTCTTGAAGCCAAGGATTTAACACGCCACTATCAAATCAGTGGCGGCATGTTCAGCCCAACGCGCACGCTCAAAGCGCTCGATGGTGCTAGTTTCGTTTTGGAGCGCGGTAAAACTTTGGCTGTGGTCGGGGAATCTGGTTGCGGCAAATCCACTCTCGCGCGCGTGATCACCATGATTGAACCACCGACTGCAGGTTCGTTCAAAATTGGTGGAACTGAAATTGCGGGTGCATCAGTTGAAACTTTGAAATCCATGCGGGCGCGTGTGCAAATCGTTTTTCAAAATCCATATGGTTCATTGAACCCGCGCCAAAAAATTGGCCATGCGCTAGAAGAACCACTGCTGATGAACACCAATATTAGCCAAATGGAACGCACAGAGAAAGCGCGCGAAATGATGGTGGCGGTGGGCTTGCGCCATGAACATTATGATCGTTACCCGCATATGTTTTCGGGCGGGCAACGCCAACGTATTGCCATTGCACGGGCGTTGATGTTGAACCCAGAAATATTGGTGCTTGATGAGCCGGTTTCTGCCCTTGATGTTTCGATCCAAGCGCAGGTTTTAAATCTACTTACGAGTCTGCAAGAAAAATTCAATCTCGCTTATCTGTTTATCTCGCATGATCTGACGGTCATAAAACACATCGCTGATACTGCGATGGTGATGTATCTAGGCCACGTCGTGGAACAGGGTTTAGCGCGCAATCTTTTTTCATCTCCTTCACACCCCTACACGCAGGCATTGTTATCAGCGACGCCGCAAGCTGATCCTTTGTTAAAAAAAGAACGCATTATTTTGCAGGGTGAATTACCCTCGCCATTAAATCCACCATCTGGCTGCACTTTCCGGACACGCTGCCCATTGGCATTCGAAAAGTGCAGGCAGATCGTGCCGCAATTGATAGAAACTGGTGATCGACGCGTTGCATGTCATCTTCGACAACTAATATGCTGAAGAAGTTTGGCGTTGCTAAACCGTTTCAGCTGCAAAACGGTATCCAACACTCGCCTCAGTTAACAGAATTTCGAGATCAGACGGATTGGTTTCGATTTTTTGTCTAATTTGCCCCACCATAACTCTGAGATATTGCACATCTTCGGTGTGTGCAGGCCCCCAAATGGTATTTAGAATTTGCTTATGAGTGAGCACCCGGTCAACATTTTTGATCAGCAAAAATAACAGATCAAATTCTTTTGGTGTGAAGTGAACAGTTGCCCTCAACGCTGATGCGCCGACAGTTTCGGAACAAGTCGGCGAAGTGCGTAGTCTGATTGCAGACCATCAAATTTAAAATATGTCGAAACATTTTATGAACCCCATATCTATGACACGCTATGGAAAATGTTTCATTCCGTTCAATTAGAAGGCTACCAACAAATTGGGCTGTTAAAAATTGGAGAACCTGCATCGATTTTTTTTCGATCCCCAAAAATGCAATATTGGCAGCCTTGTGCGGGGGTTTGTGCACAATTTTATGTGCAAATCGCAGCAGATAGGCGTGTTCAAGCCAAACCTTCACTTAAACACGCCTCCAACTATCGTTTTCCGCACCGCATTCTAGTGCGTAATTGTTTCTACTTCGTCGTCAAATTATAATAAACCACATCCGAACTTGAACCCATAACATAACCTTTAATATTGGCGCGCGTGGCCAATTGCACTGTGTCTTGGAACATGATCATGATGGGGCCCTGATCCATTACGTCTTTTTGCAAATCCAAATACATTTGCTTGCGCTTATCGGCATCGCGTTCACGAACCGCAGCATCTGTGCGCTTGGAAAGTTCGGGAATATCCCATGAGTTACGCCATGCCAATGGTTTAGATTTTGGCGCGTCTGAGTTATCCGTATTGCGTGCAAATGTATCTGCATTGGTGTGAGGATCCATATAGTCAGGTCCCCAATTTTCGATCAGCATCTGGTGTCCACGTGCACGGTATTTGGTGAGAACAGCTTTTTCTTCGGCTGGAACCAATGTTACTTTAACACCACCTTGCGCCATACTGGCTTGCACTGCTTGAGCAATGGTGTTGAACGGCGCTTTGTTTGGCGTATCCAACGTGAATTCAATGCCGTCTTTCACGCCAGCCTCGGCGAGCAATGCCTTGCCTTTGGCAGGATCAAACTTATATTCATTATCATCGAGCGAAGCCCAGAAACCTGAAGGCCAAAAGGCTTGGTGAACTTTCACTTTGCCCTTGAGGAAGGAGTTTGCCATGCCGTCATAATCAATCAGGTGATGCATAGCTTGGCGCACTTTAGGGTTCTGGAATTCTGTCGTCTTCATATTCATGGCGACATAATATAGTGCGGCTTGCGGTATTGTGGTGATAACAATATCTTTGTTACCGATCACACCAGCAATTTGATCTGGCTGCAAATCGCGCGCAATATCAATATCGCCTTTTTCGATCAGCAAACGCTGTGCAGCTGGTTCAGCTACATGCTTGATGACCACTCGCTTCAGGGCTGCCAAGCCGCCGCGATAATTTGGATTGGCCTCAAGTGAAACACTTTCACTGGCTTTCCAAGATTTCAAAACATAGGCACCTGAGCCCGCTGAGTTCGTCTTCAACCAAGCATTGCCCATGTCGCCAGCTGCTTCATGTTCCATTGCTGTTTTTTGATCAACGACAGAGCCCACAACGGACGACAGCAAAGCGAGCACCAGGGATGGCGCATAATTTTCGCCTATGGTGATCGTGAAGGTGCTGTCATCAACAAGCTTCACCATCGTATCAACATTTTCTTTGGTCCAGCCGAGCTGGCCAATTAAGAATGCAGGCGTTTTGTCAAGCTTCACAACGCGAGTGAGTGAAAATACAGCATCTGCAGCAGTGACGGGATTGCCTGAAGCAAATTTTTGTCCCGCGCGCATTTTGAAAGTAAATGTCTTGCCGTCTTCGCTCAGCGTGTAACCTTCAGCCATTCCGGCAACCAGTTTTGTAATGTCTGTTGGCTCAAAGCGCATAATGCGGTCGTAAGTGTTGGCGATCACTTCAATGCCCATGAACTCATAGGCTTCAGCAGGATCAAGCGAAATAATATCATCAATAAACTTGGCGATGACCAATGTGTCTTTTGGGGTTTCAGCGAAGGCCTGAGGGGACAGAGATACAATGACACCCGCAAGTAGAGCATATTTGAACTGCTTCAACATTTTGAACTCCCTGTTATTTTAAATCTTGGTGACAGAAACACGGCGTTTCTGCCCGAGATAGTCAGAGTACAGTCCCTATATTTTAGATTTGCAAGGGGCCAATATTGGGTGCATTTGGCCGGGAGTAGCCAACGCTAGCGGCAAGCAGTTCTGCACTATATTTTTCTTTAGTGATGCCGCGACGCAAATCTTCCACATTCAAAATTTCAACTAAAGCGCCATTCTGCATGATGGCCACACGCTTGCATAAATGGGCCACCACGCCAAGGTCATGGCTAACCAAAATGATTGTAAGTTTGTAACTGCTCCGCAGACGAGCAATAAGATTTAGTATTTCGGCCTGAATTGAAACATCTAAAGCTGATGTGGGTTCGTCTAACAGCAATATCTTTGGCTTTAATATGAGCGCACGGGCAATAGCCACGCGTTGTCTCTGACCGCCTGACAATTGATGAGGGTAGCGATAACGATGCAAAGGTTGAAGACCCACGTCAGCAAGTGCAGTACTTACCTTTTCCTGCACATCGTCAATGCCGTGAATGAGAAGCGGTTCGCGCAAAATATCATCGACGGTGTGCCTTGGATGCAATGACCCATAGGGGTCTTGAAATACGAATTGCATCAGACGACGATCTTGCCTGTTGCGTTTCAGCCCCATCTCTCGACCTGCAATTTTGATTGCCGGCTGGTCGGCTAAAATTAAGCCAGCGATGGCTTTCAGAATTGTTGATTTTCCAGAACCCGACTCACCGACAATGCCAAAGCTTTCGCCTTCAGCAACATTGAACGAAACATCGCGCACAGCTTTGATTGCGTGACCATTGTTTTTGAATGTCACCGATAGGCCGCTTGCATCGATCATCGCAACCACTCAGGATCTCGAGTGACAACGCTCAATTCGGAAACGGGGTGGTCAACCGTCGGCACCGCCTTTAACAAAGCTTGTGTGTACGGATGTTTGGCAAGATAAAGTTCATCAGCCTTGCATTCTTCAACGATTTTCCCCCCATACATAACCAATACACGGTCACAAAAACTCGAGACAATAGTAAGATTGTGGCTGATAAAAATAAGCCCCATGCCGCGATCAGTCACCAGATCATCGAGAATGCGCAGCACTTCGTTTTGCACGGTGACATCTAGAGCCGATGTCGGCTCATCTGCGATCAACAATTCCGGTTCTGCGATCAGCATCATGGCAATCATCACGCGCTGGCCCATGCCACCGGAGAGCTGGTGCGGATAAAGATGAAACACCAAATCGGGATCTCGAATTTTAACCGCTTCCAGCATGGCCAAAGCGCGGCGTTTGGCTTCTGCATTGCTGGCATTGTGATGCAGCAGATAGGTCTCTTGAACTTGCAAACCCACTTTCATAACTGGATTGAGCGAATATTTGGGGTCTTGCATCACCATCGAAATATGGCGGCCTCTTAGCGTCTGCCACTCGCGATCCTGCAGTCCCAAAAGGTTCTGGCCTTTGAAGCGCATCGCTTTGGCCCGCACAATTCCGGGTGGTGATATCAACCCCAACAGTGCCCGTGCCGTAGTGGATTTACCCGATCCAGATTCACCCACAATGCCAAGTCGCTCACGGCCCAAAGTGAAACCGGCATTGCGCACCGCCAGAGTCTCGCCGCTATGCGAAGGAAACACAACATTGAGGTCTTCAACTTCGAGAATATTGCTCATGATGCCCTAGGGTCAAACACGTCGCGCAACCCATCGCCTAAAAGATTAAAGCCCAAACTTACAATGAAAATCGCAACGCCTGGAATGGTGGCCACCCACCATTGGTCTAAAATAACATTACGACCGGTCGACACCATAGCGCCCCACTCCGCAGTCGGAGGTTGTGCACCCAACCCCAAAAATCCGAGGCCCGCCGCAGTTAGAATAATTCCAGCCATATCCAGGGTTAGCCGCACAATCAGCGACGACATGCAGAGCGGCACAATGTGCCTGAACAAAATGCGAGGAGTAGAAGCACCCTGTAACACCACTGTAGAAATGAAATCGCTGCGGGCGATAGCGATCGTTTCAGCCCGCGCCATCCGCGCGTAAGGTGGCCACGCCGTCAGCGAAATTGCGATCACAGCATTTTCGATCCCAGGGCCCAAAGCTGCTGCAAATGCCAATGCCATCACAAGCTTTGGAAAGGCGAGAAATACATCGGTCAGGCGCATCAGAACGCGATCGACCCAGCCACCAAGATACCCTGCAGTTGTGCCCACAATTAAACCAATGGGTGCCACCACGACCGAGACCAATACAACAATTGAAATTGTGACGCGTGCGCCATATACTGTACGCGCGAAAATATCGCGGCCTAACTCATCTGCGCCAAACCAATGTGCAGCACCAGGTGCAGCCAGCCTGCTCGATAAATCCTGAGCGTTCGGCGAAATGCCGCCGCAGATCACGTTGGCAAATATTGCAACGAGAATGAGTGCTGCGACAATGATCAACCCAATGACAGCAGCAGAATTTGAGCCAATTGTCCGAACTGTCCGATAAATATTTCCTGACAAGGCTTGACGGCGCGACGATGGCGCATCGTCCGTTAACCAACTTTTCCAATCCACTGTTTCAAGTGTGCTCATGCGTTGCGCAGCCTCGGATCGAAAACTTGGTACAGGAAATCGCATAGTGTGTTGACGCCAATGAACACAGCACCAACCATGATGGTGCCGCCTAATACCGCATTCATATCGGCGTTGAATAACGACTTAGTGATGTAAAGTCCAAGCCCCGGCCAAGAGAAAACTGTTTCGGTCAGCACTGCACCTTCCAATAGAGACGCATAGCTGAGACCGATCACAGTGATTAGTGGCACCATGATATTCGGAAATGCGTGATGCCAAACTGCTCCCCAAAAAGAACGGCCTTTGATCCGCGCTGCTATGACGTATTCCTGGCTCAATTGCTCGATCATGAAACTCCGCGTCATGCGCGCAATATAGGCAATCGAATAATATCCGAGAATTCCGGCGGGTAGAATGATGTGACTCAAAGCATTGCGAAATATCTCCCACTCACCTGCAATCAAACTGTCGACAAGAATAATTCCCGTGTGCGATGTCACAATATCGTCATAACCAATATCCAGCCGACCTGGCCCTGAAACCCAACCGAGTTTTCCATAAAACAAAAACAATCCAACGAGCCCAAGCCAAAATACGGGCATCGAATAACCGAATAATCCGATCACGCGAACGACCTGATCAATCCAACCATCTTTACGTGCACCAGCCACAACACCCACAGGCACACCGATAAGAACACCGAGCAGCGTTGCAATCGTTGCGAGTTCAAATGTTGCAGGAAAGAAACGCAGCAGATCAGTCAAGACAGGCTGCGAGGTCATGATCGAATTGCCAAAATCGCCAACCAACAATTTCTTCAAATAAAAGAAATATTGAACAATCACCGGTCGGTCGAGGCCCAATGCCAGAAATGCTTTTTCATAAACCTCCTGCGACGCGTGATCACCGACAATTGCTAAAACTGGATCCACCGCCATGAACCTGCCAATCACAAACGTAATTGCGGTGAGGCCTATGAATGTCAGGATTAAAGAACCAAAGAAAGTCAGCAATTTCCAGATCAAAATCAGCGATCGATTGGTGCCTTGAATAGCCTTCATGTGAAGTGCGTCTTCCCTCGTCAGATCGGAAACATCACGGTTTTAAGATCACATGTCAATTTATTACTCGGTCAAGCCCTTGCGCACGAAGATATGCAAGGCGTGAAGGTCCCGATAACTCGCTGGAAATCAGATGCACGCGTTCTGGCGTATAATAATGTTCTTCATGCAACAAATTGATTGTCGCCACCAATGAACCATTGATGATGATCGGTAAATTAACGACTGAACCACAGCCCAGAGACCAAATTTTTTCATGGTCAGGAAAAACATCGGCAATGTCTGCAATCGTATTTGCGACAAACATTTTCTGTTGACGGTGCACAATGTCAAACCAACGATCCATGATCACGGGTTTTGTGCCTGACGTTGGATAAGCGGCTGGGTCACTGGTGTATGAACGCTGCGCCAAAAGCTTCGGCATATCGACTGTCATTACTGTAAAAAGACGAGAAGCAACGAGCGATTCAGAAAATCGATGCAGCGCTTCCCAGCAACCATCTGCCGATTTTACGGTTTCTAAAAACTCTTCAAAGTTAGGCATGATCGACTTTTAAAAACATTATGAGCAATGATCAGGTTCGACGTTGTGCACGCCAATAAATTTGAAAAGCCAAGGCTTGAAATCTATTTGTCCCACTTCGAAAGTATAAGTGCAGCCGACAGGCGGTTGTGGACCTGCAATTTTTCCATGATGCTGGTCATGTGATGTTTCACAGTTTTTTCACTGAGCGATAACTCGTTTGCGATGTCTCTGTTTGTCTTTCCTGCCGACAATAATTGAATGACATCAATCTCTCGGCTCGTGAAATCTTTTTTCGAGAGTTTTGGGGGAGTTTGTTGCGGGTTGATTGCTGTCCTGTTGGCCGACTCAGGCGTCAATATTTTCATCGCCAATTCTGGCGTAATGTAGCGCTTTCCGCTGTACACTGTTCTTATGCTGTCGCATAATTCTTGGCTGCTTGCACCTTTCAAAACATATCCCATCACCCCAGCTGCTAAAGCTGCATTAACGTGGTCTGGGCGGTCAGACGCAGTAAACATAATTATTTTAACGCTGCTATCGGTTTCAACGATATGACGCGCTGCTTCAACTCCACCGCCGGGAATTCCAAGGTCTATTAACATAACTTCAGGTTTTAAATTGAGTGCCAAATCAACTGCATCTGACTTCGACTGTCCGGTACCCACAATTTCAAAGTCAGAATTTTTTCGCAAAGCGTGGAGCAACCCTGCCAATAACAATGGATGATCATCCACAATGCCAATTCTTATCAATTGGTTCATGCACCTACACCCTCGATAGTTTGCTGTTTATTATCGGTGGCAAAACTTCTGATCGGAATACAAGCTCTCAATATCGTGCCCTTGCTTTCAGTTGAAATAATCTCAAATTCACCCCCTATAGCGATGATACGGTTTTTCATTCCCGATAGGCCTAGATGCAATGGCAGACTTGGCGCTTTTTCGATTTTGAAACCTTTGCCATTATCAATCACCTCCACAATTAAATCGTTATTTTTAATTCTGGTCATGACTTTTTGTCCTTGACCTGCGGCGTGACGGAAGGAATTAGTAAGGCCCTCCTGAACAAATCTGTAGATGGTGTCGTTCAACGTTGACGAGTAGAGATGTGGTAGTGACTTACATTCAAGTTCGACAATACTTTTCGTGTGCATAATATGTGCATCGGTCACAAGTCGTAAAGTTTCTTCCAAGCTGCATTTCGCAAGTTCTGGCAACACAAGCCCAGTTGCCAGTAATCTCACTTCTTTTAAAGCGTCATTGATTGTTGATCTGATAAGCCGAATATTATCTTCATCCTCTTTTTTCTGGGCCTTGGATGTTCGTGATTTCCGCGAAGCTAAACTATCTAATCCCAGAGCGGCAAAAGCTAGCATTTGCACAGGCCCATCGTGCAAATCTGAACCCAGCCTATTCAAGAAACGCTCATTGACTGTTGCTGATTGAAGGTTTGCCTGTTCAACTTTGGAGTTTAATTCACGATTTTCCGACAGCAAACTCGTAAGTTCTGTCATGCGGTTTCCAATTGCGACATCTTGCGAAGTGATTGTTTTATCGCCACGCCTCACAATAAAAAACAATGGAAGAAGCATGGCTAGGGTTACTAAACCAACCACAATCCAACTGTTGTTATAGCGCTTTTGCAAATCGGCAGGTAACGTTTCGGCGTCCACATAAAGCTCTGATATGGCAAATATTTTGCCATTATCAACGTCAAACATCGGTACATAGATTTCAATGAGTTTCTTATTAAGTGTTCGCTCAAATTTATTTTCTGGGGAAAGTAACTCCCCGTATTCAATTCCAATTTCACCATTCGCAGCAGTTTTAAGGGCGTCCTCAACAGAAAATTTTTGTCCGATAATTTCCCGATCAGTGCTGAACACAACTGTGCCATCGGGTTTCCAAATTTTGATCGACAGAAGCTGCTTTGCAATGAGCCCCTGTTTGACTTGGCTATCTAAATTTTGAATTGCGGCATCAGAAAAACGATCCTTGGTGCGCAACTCAACAATAAGCGGCTGAATGTATCGTTCGATGAATACAGCTGTAGACGCCGTCGTTTGATGGATGACGCCATCTTGAATTTGACGTGTCAACCAAGCGCCAGTCACTGCCATACCAACCAGAATCATAAAAGCAGCAGCAATTGCAAATTGTCGCAAAAGCCGATTGGTTCCGATGAAAGTATCCAGAAACACAAATTTACGAAAGTTTGTTGCCATCGTCAAAATTCAAAGTCCTGACCCCCGATTAATCAATTTAGCTCAATTATTTACCACACTCAAGCGAACATCAGACCAAAGCAGGGCAACGAGTCCAGGTTAACAGGGATTGAGTTGAAGCGCTGATTTCAAATAGTCTGCATCCCAAGTTGCGAGTTTTCGTTTGCTTTTGATTG
>JAYTSN010000102.1:0-5735 GCA_043745625.1 Aestuariivirga sp.
ACCGTAATAACCGTAATCGCGCATGAAGGTGGCGATATCTTGGTCTGGCGTGTCGCTGCTCTTGAGTAACTCAATGATCTGCACAATGCCGGGGCCACCATCTGGCTGGTATTTGCAGGTTGACGCGACAGAAAGCGCCTGACAGAAATCTTCTTGCGGCAGGCGTATCAATCGGCCATCGGGGAGCCAGCGTCGATCAAACCTTTTTACGACAAGGGCTTTCTGATCTTCGAATTCGGTAATGCCGTTGGGCAGCTTGCCGATCTACGGCTTTCCCACATTTGCATCTTTCGGTTCGCCACAGTCGTTGTTTGCCCAAGGTCTCATTTCGAAGGCCCAGCTTCAACAGCGGAACGCACCCATAAAGAAAAACCGCCACCTCGGATGCGGTGGCGGTTTTAAGCGTTTGCAATTCTTATGCTGCGGGTAACTGGAAATACCAATTGGCCCAGAGCACCAGCAGAGCTCCAGCAACCAAAGCTGCATAAGGCAACATGCCGGCTTTTTTCTGGCCCATGTCACCGTCTTTCAAACCAATTTCTTCCAAAGCACCGGCAGGGAACTTGCCACGGTCTTGAATAAAATGTCGGTAGTAAAACACTGGGACGATCAAAGCAGCAAAGAAGACACCGATCCAAAGTGGGTTTGGCGCATCAGCTTTGGCACCCACCACCTGCCACACTTTTGCACCTGCACCCATGAAGAGCAGATTTGCAAATGCAAATACTGTGTTCAGAGCAATCAGTGCTGAGGGGGCCTTCCATGGGCGTTCAATGTTGCCTGAGTCCATACGGTGGATCCAGCCTGCATTGAGGTTGAGGAAGTTGAAGATGATGTAGCCAACGTTAGAGACAGCCAGCACGAAGAAATATCCGCCCACGTCTGATGCGATGCCCAACAAAATCAAATTAAAGATCAAGTCCGTCCACATGGCGCGTGTTGGTGCGCCGTGTTCATTCGTGTGGGTGAGATAACGTGGCAACCAACCATCTTTTGAGCCTTGATATAAAGTGCGCGAAGAACCAGCCATCGCCGTCATGATGGCAAGAAACAGAGCGAGGATCATCAGGATCACAAAAATTTGTGTGATCACAACGCCGCCGCCTGCCATGTTGCCTAAAGCTTCAGCAACGCCAGAACCATCAACAATTGGTGTGGCCAACATGCCGCTCAATCCCAAAACGCCTTGGAATGTGAATGGCACCAGGATGAAGAACACAATGCAAAGCAAGCCTGAGAAGAAAATGGCTTTGAATGTGTCACGTGCAGGGTCTTTGAGTTCGCGCGTGTAACAAACGGCGGTTTCAAAGCCGTAGGTTGACCAGGCGGCAATGAACATGCCGGCGAGGAACAATGTCCAGCCGCCATTATTCCAAACACCATCGGTCGTTACGTAAACATTAGACGGAGGAACAAGGCCTGCGAAGTTTGAATAGTTGACGCTACCATTGAAAATTGGAATGAGACCAACCAACAAAAGTGGAACCAACACAATAATCGCCAACCATTTTTGCACACTGGCAGCGCCGAGAATGCCGCGGTGCTGAATTGCAAAAATGATCAACATCAAAATTGCGCCAATCACGAAGGTGGCATTGATATTGAATGAAGCCACACCGGGAATGGCGAAGCTGAGCAGCGACCATGTCCTGATGCCCGGTGTTCCTGCAGCCGTTAAATCTGCAATAGCGTCGGCAGGTGTCTTTCCTGCGTGTGCTGCATCGGCCAGCCAGGCCACGACTTGTGCTGAGGTTTCAGTGAAACCCGGAATGGGGGCTACCATGTTGAGCATGTAAAGTGCCGCGATGGAGCAGCCGAGCGACAGCACAGGGCTCCACGCAAACCAGTTGCACCAAACAGAAAGGGGCGCAATAAATTTTGAATAGCGCAACCAAGCTGTGGCACCATATACCGATGCGCCGCCTGATTTGTTGCCGAACATTCCGGCGATTTCGGCATAGGTGAAGGATTGCAAGAAGCCCATGATCATGGACAAAATCCAAACCACGAACGCAAGTTTGCCGACTACGCCTGCAATGCCGCCAATTGAGAATAATACCAGGGGCGGAACGCCCGCGGCGACCCAGAAGGCACCTCTCCAGTCCAAAGAACGGACGAGTTCGCCCGAGCTCGTTTTCCCGGCGATTTCGCCGGCAGTGATTGTTGACATAATTATCCCCTCTTCTTGTTGCATTTCCCAATAGCTGACCCTGTTCTATGCAGGTCTAGCCAAGAAGACGACGAACCGAGGCCTGTTTACGTCTGCCACGTGTGGAAGAAGTCAGGAAAGAAAAGCAGTTCCCCGGCGTATCGTCTCAGGAAACATTTTTGAATGACATTATATCGACCGTCAAGTGAAACTGTGAGATAGTGGGCTGGAAAATGAGAATTTAACAATGAATCAGATACAACTTTCACGTTCCATCGCCCCTGCCGCCAGCCGCATCCTGCGCCCGGGTGACCGACAATTGCCACGCGGAGTGGAGCGCCATGTGATCAAGGGGCAAGGCTCATTGGTGGTGCCTGTTGTTGCAGGCGACCACTTGCAGCTGACAAACATCGAAGGTGGGCAACCTGCTGAGATTTTATTTTGTGATGCCTTGGGGAAATTTGATACGGGTTCGTTAGGCCTGAAGCCAAATGGCACTGGCGAAGGGCTCAAGACAATTTTGGCTTCGGCGGCTCTTGATGCAACACGTTCGCGCAAGGCGCTGCAAAGCCGTGGGATTGATTTGGGGCAAGCTTCATCTATCAATTTATTTGGACATTCCGGACGGGCTGGTGAACACGCTTCGTTCACTGCTGGGCGCGATGGTTTTCTGATTGTTGTGGCACCTGCAGCCGTTATGTCTGTTGATCGCAATGATACTGCAACAGACATTGAATTGAGGATTACGCGGGCTAATCCGAAGTATAAAAATATTGAGGCATTGCCTGATCCTTTGGCTGATCCGTTGCAAGACATTCGTATTCGCGCGGCTACTGCCAATGCCTATATGGTGAAGGCGGGCGAGTATATTCAGATCATTGATGTGTCAGGCCGGCAGATGACAGACTTTCAATGTTTCTCTGTTGCGAAATTAGACAAGGGCATTGAGAATTCGCTTGATGCTACAGTCACGCGCACGCTGACAGGCCGCGCTTATCCCATACCTGGTTTACCATCGAAAGCTTTTGGCTTTGATTTTGAGCCGATGGTTGAAGTGGTGCAGGACACGTGTGGACGGCACGATGCATTTGCGACTGCTTGCAATTCGCGCTTTTATGATGACATGGGTTATCCCGGCCACGTGAACTGCACCGATAATTTCAACTATGCGCTCACACCTTATGGCATCGCCAAGCGGCGCGGCTGGGAGGCTTTGAATTTTTTCTACAATACAAGAATGGATCACGCCAACATCATAACATCAGACGAGTCATGGTCACGCGCAGGGGATTATGTTTTGCTCCGTGCACTGACGGATTTGGTGTGTGTTACGTCATCTTGCCCTGATGACATTGACCCCGGCAATGGCTGGGATCCAACCGATATTCACATTCGCACTTATGCCGCAAAAGAGAAGTTTCAACACGCTATGGCTTACCGCTCTTCCCCCGATGCTGATCCAGTTTTGACAAAAGAAACTGCGTTTCATAATAAGTTTGCAGCACTCACGCGCAATGTTGCTGAATACCGTGGCTATTGGCTGCCGCAACGGTTTAACAATGAAGGGCCGATTGCAGAATATATGGCGTGCCGTGAAAAAGCGGTGGTGATGGATTTATCGCCCTTACGCAAATTTGAAGTGACGGGGCCAGATGCAGAAGCGCTGCTGCAATATTGCTTGACGCGCGACATCAGGAAGCTTGCCGTGGGCCAAGTGGTCTACACTGCCATGTGTTATGAAAATGGCGGCATGATTGATGATGGTACGGTGTTTCGTCTGGGCCAAAATAATTTCCGCTGGATTGGCGGTGATGATTATTCTGGCGAATGGCTGCGCGAGCAAGCTGATAAGATGGGGTATCAGGCTTGGGTGCGCTCATCGACTGATCAATTGCATAACATCGCCGTGCAGGGGCCAAATTCGCGCGAGATTATGAAAGAGATTATTTGGACTTCAGCAGCGCAGCCTTCGATGGCTGAGCTTGAATGGTTTAAATTTTCCGTGGCCCGGATCGGCCATTTTGAGGGCGCGCCGGTTGTGGTTTCACGCACGGGTTATACGGGCGAATTGGGCTACGAAATTTTCTGCCATCCGAAAGATGCGCATACGGTTTTTGATGCGGTGTGGAAAGCAGGCGAGAAATATGGGCTTGCTCCCATGGGGCTTGAGGCCCTTGATATGGTGCGCATCGAAGCGGGATTGATTTTTGCGAATTATGAATTCAATTCGGAGACTGATCCATTTGAGGCTGGTATTGGTTTTACGGTGCCGCTCAAAACCAAGCAGGATGATTTCATCGGCAAGGCGGCTTTAATTCAACGCAAAGAACATCCGCGCCGGAAATTGGTGGGTTTGGAAATTGAGGCTAATGAAACAGTGGGGCATGGCGATCATGTCTATATTGGCCGCGCGCAGGTTGGTGTGGTGACGAGTGCCATGAGGTCTCCAGTTTCGGGCAAGAATATTGCTCTGGCGCGCATGGATGCTTTGAATTCGGAAATTGGAACTGCGCTTGAAATTGGAAAAGGTGATGGTTTTGCGAGAAGGCTTCCGGCGCGGGTTGTGAGATTTGCGCATTATGATCCGGATAAGACCAGGCCAAGGGGCTGAAATTCAACGGGTTAAATTTTATTTTCCTATTTTTGAAAATAATTCTTGACAATTATCCCAGAATAGAACATATGCAGAACATTGATGGCGTAAGCCCTGCTGTTTGACATTGTAAATATTTTTTCCCTGTAGCGATGGGGACCGACGCTACGCCCGAGATCGGCTGGACGCAGCTGGCCTTGGGTTTTATGGTTTGTCGCAATTGGATTGATGAGCATGATGGATGGCAAAATTTATTCAACTTACCTGATGGCCAGCAAACCATACGGTACGCTTTATATCGGCGTGACCGGCGACATCATTACAAGGACGACGCAACATCGTGATCATCAGATTGCGGGCTTTACAAAACGATATGGCATTCATCGTTTAGTGTGGTTCGAATATTTTGGCGAAATAGATGCGGCCATCCAATGCGAGAAAACAATGAAGAAATGGAAACGCGATTGGAAGATAAATTTGATTGAACGTGATAATCCGCATTGGGAAGATTTGTATCCGAATTTTTTTCACGTTGAAAGAGACCCACTGTCATCACCGGACTTGTTGCGGTGATGTATTCATCTGCTACGGGTGGCGGTTATGGCGTAGCGATTTAGGCTTGGCTTGGGTTGCGAGGTTTACTTCAATCGCTTTGCTGTATTGCACATCACGCGTGCTGCACCATGGATTGCCGGAACGAGTCCGGCAATGACAGGGGGTGGGGTGAATGACAGGGGTGAGAACAGTGACTCCAACCCAAACTGTCATCACCGGACTTGTTCCGGTGATCCATTCATCCGCGTTACTTGTGTCGACTATAGCGCAGCGATTTAGGCTTGGCTTGGGTTACGAGGTTTACTTCAATCACTTTGCTGTATTGCACATTGCGCGTGCGGCACCATGGATTGCCGGAACGAGTCCGGCAATGACAGGGGGTGGGGTGAATGACACGGGTGAGAAGAGTGACTCCAACCCAAACTGTCATCACCGGAC
>JAYTSN010000103.1:0-5729 GCA_043745625.1 Aestuariivirga sp.
CTGTTCGGCTTTATACACAAGAAGAAAATTGGGATTTGGTTGGAAACAACATCCCCGTATTTTTCATTCAAGATGCGATTAAATTTCCGGATTTGATCCATGCAGTAAAACCCGAACCAGACCGTGAATTTCCGCAAGCCCAGTCAGCACACGACACGTTCTAGGACTTCATCAGCTTGACGCCCGAAAGCATGAATATGGTGATGTGGGTTATGTCAGACCGTACCATCCCACGATCATTCCGCTTCATGGAAGGATTTGGTGTTCACACCTTCAGGCTCGTGAATGAAAACAACGAATCCACATTCGTGAAATTCCACTGGAGGCCTAAGTTGGGGTTGCAGTCAGTCCTGTGGAATGAAGCGGTAAAAATAAATGGCGTCGATCCAGATTTCCATCGCCGCGATTTGTGGGATGCAATATCTGCCGGTGATTTTCCGGAATGGGAACTGCAAGTGCAATTATTTGATCAAGAGTTTGCCGACTCATTTGATTTTGATGATCTTGATGCCACCAAAATCATACCGGAAGAACTGGTGCAACCAATTGCTATTGGTCGACTGGTGCTTGACCGCATGCCGGACATTTTTTTTGCAGAGACGGAGCAAGTTGCATTCATGACGCAAAACGTCCCGCCCGGCATAGATTTTTCAAATGATCCATTGTTGCAAGGTCGCAATTTTTCTTATCTCGACACGCAACTCAAACGGCTTGGTGGGCCTAACTTTACGCACCTCCCGATCAACACACCAAAATGTCCGTTTCATCATTTTCAGCAGGACGGTCACATGGCCATGCGCAACCCCGTGGGCCGCGTTAATTATCAACCAAACTCGTTTGGTGTAGGCCCGCGCGAATCTCCTGAGCGAGGCTTTCGTAGTTTCGAAACGATGGAAGAAGGACCAAAAGCCAGACTTCGCTCCGAGCGTTTTGCTGATCCTACAGTCAGGCCAGGCAATTTTTCCGGAGCCAAACAGTCAATGAGCAACGCCACATCATAATGGCTTTGACTTTCGAACTCAGCAAAGTTGAACTTCCGGTGATCCGTGAACGCATGGTTTCGCATTTGCTAAACATCGACGATGAGTTGGCACATGGTGTGGCTAACGGTTTGGGCCTCATGGAAATACCAACACCTGCGGATTCAGCCTTGGAACCGAAAGATTTACATCCCTCATCTGCCTTGAGCATTGCGGTGAATGGTCCACCCAGCTTCAAAGACCGCAAGGTTGGCGTGTTGGTAACAGATGGTGTCGACATGAAGGTGTTAACCCAGCTGATTGAAGCCATGACCAAAGAAGGTGCCACGGTGGAAGTTGTGGCACCAAAGGTTGGAGGTGTCATCGCGTCCGATAAGACATTGATTAAAGCACGACCATGATTGACGGCGGGCCATCGGTGCTGTTTGACGCCGTGGCACTACTGGGATCAGATGAAGGCTTTGCGGAACTTGCACATGAAGCTGCGGCAAGAGATTTTGTTGCAGATGCCTTTGCCCATCTGAAATTCATTGGATACGATAAATCAGCACTTCCTTTGTTTGTCAAAGCTGGTGTTGATGTCACCAATGATGAAGGTCTTATGCCTCTCGATAGTGGCGGGTCAGTAGAAAACTTCCTGAAGGCTTGCCGGGAATTGAGGATTTGGGCGCGTGAAAAACAAGTCAAGCTTCCAGCAAGAGAGGCTTCAAAGCGCAAAGCTCAGCAACCAAACAACCCTTCCAAACTTTGAAAATACGCGTGTCGATTTAAGGAGCTATGGTGTTAATTCTGCGCCCGAATCTTGTGCTGGAGCAATTCTTTTCAGGCTAGCTGAAAGGTTGGGGCGTGATGTTTTAATGATGCCTGACAACATGTCCCAAGCTTCAAATGTGATGCATGGTACTATTTTTCAAATTCGGACGAAAGTGGATTTGCAGGATCGGGAAGGATGGCAGGCTCAACATGGGCAAAGGGCACCTGGGGACTAACTTTCCAAATTGCTTCCAAACCAGCGATAGCAGAACGTACGAGCTGTCGTTTCAATTCACCTCCGCGGCCAAGGCCGTAAGGATTAAAAACATTGAATTCCCCGACGGCCCAAGCGGTAAAGGATAACTCGTTGGTGGGCACTATGAACGGCACAGTTGCTGTTTCATCTCTACGATTTTAGAATCCGACGCGGTCGCCACCTTTGAGTGCCAGAATTTCACGTGCATCTGTCGGCGTTGCAATCTCAAGGCCAAGCTCTTCGATGATGCGGCGGATTTTTGAAACTTGCTCGGCGTTTGAAGTTGCCAGCTTGCCTTTGCCGATAAAGAGCGAGTCTTCGAGACCCACGCGAACGTTGCCACCCATCATAGCGGCTTGCGTGCAGAACGGTATTTGGTTTTTGCCTGCAGCCAGAACCGACCAGCGATAATCATTGCCGAATAGCTTGTCAGCGGTTTCTTTCATGAACATTAAATTGCGCATGTCGGCGCCAATGCCACCTAGAATTCCAAAGATCATTTGCACAAAAAACGGTGGCTTGATAGCACCCTTATCGACAAAATGGGCGAGGTTATAAAGATGCCCCACATCATAACATTCATGTTCAAAGCGGGTTCCATGTTGTTCGCCCAAATCGCGCAAAATGCGCGCAATGTCTTTGAACGTGTTTCTAAAAATAAAGTCGTCAGTGCCGCGCAGATATGGCTCTTCCCATGAGTGCTTCCAATCAGTGTAGCGATCAGCAAGGCCATAAATGGCGAAGTTCATTGATCCCATGTTGAGTGAGCACATTTCTGGCTTTACAGCGAGAGGCGCAGCAAGGCGTTGATCCACCGTCATGTTCAAGCCGCCGCCTGTTGTGATGTTGATTACAGCATCACAAGACTGTTTGATGCGCGGCAGGAACTGCATGAACACTTCGGGATCTGGCGTAGGCCTGCCGTCTTTTGGATCACGCGCATGGAGGTGAATAATTGAAGCTCCAGCCTTGGCCGCTGCTATCGATTGCTCGGCGATCTCACCGGGTGTGACGGGTAAATGCGGTGACATGGTTGGAGTGTGAATGCCGCCCGTGATGGCGACGGAGATGATAACTTTGTTGGCCATGAATTAATCCTTTGTTTTGACTTAAACACTCTGTTTCATGCCCAAGAATTTCACCGTTCTTCACCTTAAATGAAATATCGTCGTTAGCAACCAGCGCGTAGCGTTTGCGTGGAGACCAGCCACGTTTTAGCAGGTTGGTCGCAATAACGCGCCCGACGCACCGCCATCCTTTTCCATCAACGTGGCCATCTTCGAACCAAAGCTCTAGGCCCAGCTGCCCGCTGGCTCATGGGCAATCTCGCAATGCATCAAAATATTGATTTAATCATATAGTTTCTATACGCGTAAATTCGACGTTGCTCCCGATCACTCCCACTCGATGGTCAATGAGCCGCCTAGTCACTTGAATTATTGGGCCAAAATCTCAAAAAGTTTTGCATCAGGGCGATCTAAATAGATATCTCCGCCTCCGTTCGTTGCTTTTCCATCTCGTCTGTTGCCTCGACGATCACGCTCAACTGTTGTTGTCACCACCAAACTTGCTTTCAATTGAAACTTTGTTCTGATATGCAAGAATTCGAATAACCAGCAGGCAATTTGCGTCCTTAACCCGAGAAACGATATTCCGTCGTTTGCAACTCAGCATCATGATACCTGACATCACCGATTCCCTGATTGACGAGATGATCGAGACCGCGAACATGGTCAGCGCTGGGCGGCGTTATTGGCAAGACGGTCGGGTTACGAAGCTCAAGATTGATCTTGATATGAGTGAAATTTCCGCTCGGGTGCAAGGCAGCGAGCCAAGCCCCTATGAAGTGTTGATCTATTTCGATGATGACGATTACGACTTTGGCTATGTTGCCGAATGCTCTTGCCCGATAGGTATTGGCTGCAAGCATTGTGCAGCGGTGTTGTATGCGACCCAGAGTCAACACACAGTGGGCACAGGATTAGTGGCAAGCAACACTGTTGCGCTCCCCGATCTCCTCCCGCCCGCAAAAGCAGCACCTTTGCCGCAGTCTCTTTCTTTCTGGCTGGCTGAGGCACAGGGATCGGTGATGCATTCACGCGCCCAAGAAATTGTCTATGTGTTAACACCCCGCATTTTGCACCAGGTGAAATTGCCAAAAGGTAAATCCGCTGTCGTGTCACCGTCAGTGACGCCCCATGAAACTTCCGTCAAGGTCTGGCTCAACAAGAATCCTTTTGCCGATGGCAAGCCAGCATGGCGCGAACCCGACCGCTATAACACGTCCTGGACTTTCGCTTTGCCCACCCCAATTGATGTGTGGTTGGTGAAGCAGGTCATGGAATATCAGGGTGATGTTTCAGGAGGCACGCTGAAAGGTATTGGCGGCGCGAACTGGCTGGATCAGGCCATTACCACGGGGCGCCTGCGCTGGTGCACGCCCGACGGGCCTGCGCTTCACTGGGGCGATGGCAAGTCTGCTGCCTTTCGCTGGGAGACATTGGCGACGAATGAGCAACGGCTGACCCTGTCCGAATTATCCGATGGATTGACACTCCTGGCACATGCTCCCCCGCTTTTGATCGATGCCGAAATTGGCACGGTGTACCGGGTAGACACCGGAGTTGAACGTTTTTTGGCGGAACGTCTGCTCCGGCTTCCGCCCGTGCCGCCCCATGCCGTTTCGACACTTGCTGACCGGTGGGACAAGATCGCAGGCCACGCAGTGCCGCCGCCCGCACTCCTGAATCTGACTGACCTCGGGATGATCGCGCCAACCCCGGTTCTCACCTTCAGGGAGGAGGTGGTCGATGTTTACCTCCCCCGGCGCGCAACTTATTATTCGCCCGGCATTGTGAGAACCCCAACGGCGACTGCGCGCTTGAGTTTTGACTATTCGGGCACAAAGGTTACACACTCAACTGAAGCAACTTTGCTCCTGCAAATAATTGACGATTCCACCATCCAGTTTCAGCGTGATGTGGAGGCGGAGGCGCGAGCTTTTGCGCGCTTGGCGAAGCTGGGAATGAAGCCGATGAAAAGCTTTATCGAAGCCAAGGTGAAAGCCGCCCTAGCCTGGGATTTCACCATGCAAATGGGAGCGACCCCTTCGCAATTTGCTGATATTTTACAAAACCACGTGCCACAGTTGCAAGCCGATGGCTGGCGCATTGCCTATGCCCCACGCTGGTCGCTGGCCTTTGTCGAGATTGAGCCCGACAGTTTGAGCTTTGATGTTGAACCCTCTGGCATTGACTGGTTTGACATTCGGCTTGGAGCCCGCATCGACGGCAAACCGATTGACATCCTGCCCCTGCTCCGCCGCATGCTGCAGCAATACGGCGTGGCGCTGCTCGATCATTCCGCCGAAACACTTTCAATTGAAGTCGCGCAAGGCAAGCTTGTGCAAGTGCCGATGGAGAAGATCAAGCCGGTTCTGCAAATGCTGTTGCAGTTCGCGTCACGCGATCAACACAACACCGAAAAACTGCGATTGCCCGCCCGTGATTTGGCCGCACTAGCGGATTTTGAGAGCGGCACCAATGCCCATATTCCCTGGGCCGGTGCCGAAGCCCTGCGCAATTTGGCCAAGGCCCTGACGCAAATGCAACTATCGCCCTGCACGACACCCGAGAGCTTCAAAGCCTCCTTACGCACCTATCAGCAACAGGGACTGGATTGGCTGCAGGCGCTGCACGGTGCTGGCTTTGGCGGGGTATTGGCTGATGACATGGGGCTGG
>JAYTSN010000104.1:0-5715 GCA_043745625.1 Aestuariivirga sp.
GCTTGTCAAGACGATGTTGCCAAAATTGATGCTGCTTTGAAGACAGCCACTCTCGATTCTGACGTTAAAACCGAAGTGACGGATTTGCGTGAGCAAGCCATTCAGCTTTGTGGCGCTGGCAACGAAAAAGAAGGCGTTGATGTGACCGCTCAGGCCAAGGTGCTTCTTAAGATCGAGTAATTAGGCCGCAAACGCCAATACTGCACTCACCAACGCCAGGACGGCACCGGTTATCGCAATATGCGAAAGCATTTTGGCGCGTGACATGAGAGCTGTGTTCGCAGTTGCCAACATCTGCTTTACAGTTGCACGGGCTGCGAAATGGCAAACCACGAAGATCAAAACGAAGGCCAGCTTGACGTGGAACCATTTGCTGATGCCTGCCATGCTGCCCAGATTGGCGAGCAGCAATCCACCTGTAACCAAAATGATGATGACTGCTGCATCGTGATATTTGCGGTTGGCGAGGCGGCCCATGGCAAGGCCTTTGGAGATATCGCCTTTTTGGGTTTTGGCAGTGGCGAGATTCACGATATTTGAAAAGCCGATGCCAATGCCAATTGCTATTGCCAAAAGGTGAAGCGCTAATATCAGTTGATGGTAACTCACAGGTCAATTTCTCCGCTCATCATGCGCACCGCTGAACCGCCGACGCGAACTGCGATCAGCTTGGCAGACTTCACATCTGCTTCCAAGCGCAAATCTGATGGGCGGCCCATTTCATAGCCCTGCTCTAGTTGCCAACTGTGTGTGCCGTCTTTAAGGTTTTCAGCCTTAAGTAATTGTGCGGCGAGCAAGGCTGTGGCGGAACCTGTTGCTGGATCTTCGGGAATGCCACCTGTGGGCGAATACATGCGGGCGCGGAATGACACGTTAGGGCCGTCGCCACCTCGAGTGTAGAGATAAGCAGCGTCGACTCCGCTGCCCAAGGGCTTTATGAGATCGGACCAATATGGTTCACGGACTTGGGATTTTTCTAATGCTGCGCGGGTTTTCACAGGCACATAGAAAAAACGTGGGCCGCCTTCCAGGCTCGTTATGGCGTGTCCGTCGAAACCAATGTCTTCAAGTTCAAGATTGAGGGCTTTGGCCGTGGCGCTGGCAGAGGGCAAGGGCACGTCGACAATAAATGGGACAATAGGTGCAGTGAAAATGCCAGAGCATTGTTCAGCAATGCGTGTGACTTTTACAGGTGTTAGGCCCGCTTTCAGTTCGAGGCGGATTTCAGTGGAAATTGTGCATCCACGCTTGCTGTTTAGTTCAGCCAGTAACACCGCGGTGCCTAATGTGGGGTGGCCTGCAAACGGCATTTCACCGCCTGGAAAAAAGATGCGAACTTTGGCCGTGTTGGCTGGGTTCTCAGGCTTCATCACAAAAGTTGTTTCAGAGAGATTGAATTCTTTGGTGATTGCTTGCATTTGCTCCATGGTCAGATCATCTGCGCCAAGGACGACAGCCAGTGGGTTGCCGGAAAACTTTCGCGTTGTGAAAACATCTAACGTATGGAATTTTAATTTCATGATGGCGTTATGGTGGCGCGGAATTTTATGCGCGGCAAGCAAAACATTGTGCCGATTGTCATAATCTCAGAGCATGTGCATCAGCGCATCATAGATAAGCTTTAATGAAACAAGCAGCAAAGCAATCTCCACGGCTTTGAAGAACGGTTTTTCGGGTAGAATTTTGGTGAGACGAAAACCGGCCCATGCGCCAAATAAAGCCATGGGTGCGAGATATGCACATTTTTCCAAGCTGTTTAAATTAATCTGGTTCAGCATCCAATAAGGTGGGAGTTTCAAGGCGTTGATAATTGCAAAAGTAATTGTGGATGTGCCAGCATATTTCATTTTGCTGAGGCGTTGAGGCAGCACATACATTTGAAATGGAATGCCGCCCGCATGCGCTACAAAGCTGGTGAAGCCCGCAATGGTTCCCCAAAATAATCCGCGTGGAATGTCCGCAGGTTTTACTACAGCATCTTTTTTTCGCTTGAAATAAAGGTCGGCAGTGTACCAAATTCCGATGAAGCCAACGATCAATTTTACAATATCATCGTTGTTGTAATGTGCCGTGGCCCAACCGATGCCAATGCCTATGCAACCGGTAAGCACCATCATCTGAATGTTCCAGAGATCGAAGTCTTTGCGATAAAGCCAAAGGCCATACATATCGCTGACCACATAAAGTGGAAGCAGGAAGCCAGCAGCTGCACCTGCGGGGATGACTTGCGCCAGAATTGGAACCGCCAATATGCCGACACCTGGGATTCCGCCTTTTGAAGCGCCGGCCACAAAAGTGGCGAAGGCTGCGAAAACCCAGAATAAAGTTGTGTCCATTTATTCGGCAGCTAACTTTAATTTTGTGTGATCAAGCTTTAAAAACGCGCAGATATGTTCGATTACAAAATTATGGTCGTCTCGTTGTGGAATGCCTGACACTGTGATGGTGCCGACGACGCCTACATTTTTTATAATAATCGGAAAGCAGCCACCATGCGGCGCGATGTCAATGGGGTTAAAGCCCAAGGCTTGATCGAGAGTTTTGCCGTTCTGCGCCAGCTCTCTGCCGATGTGATAAGAGCTTTTATGTTTGGCCATAACGATGTTGATTTTGCGTTGAACCCAATTTTCGTTTTCAGGAACACTGCCGGGCAAGGCTGTGTAAAATAATTTGCGTCCACCTGATCTGATATCAATAACGAACGGGTATTTCTTTGCCATGGCGGCGCCGCGCATGGCTTCACCCAAGTTCCAAGCCTCTTGTTCCGTGAAGGATTGAAACTGCAAAGATTGTTCTTGGATTTTGAGTTGGGCAATATCGGCTTCGAGACTCACAGGAATTAGCTCCATTTGATTTCCCGGCAGTTTGTATTAAACGCGGCACAAAGGCAAAAGGCTTTTGCCACGTTTGGAGGATTTAACTTTATGCGGCGATTGATTTTGAGATTAGTGTTCGGGCTATGGGCAGCTAAGCGGGCCCCAACCTCAAACTGTCTAGTTGCCAAGAATAGTAAATTACATAACCGTAACAAATTTGCCGCCTTTTAAACAAGATTAAAAGCGATTAGACTGCGCGTTGTTGTGATTCAGGACATCACAGCAATCAAGCACCGGGCTTTCAGGCGGCGGGCGGGCCACTCTTACTAAAAGGAATTATTAAATGTCCAAAACTTTACGTAACATGTCACTAGCAGTGGCTTTGATGGTTATCTCGGCACCAATGCTTGGCACTGAAGTTCAGGCCAAGGAGAGCTTCATGAAAGCTTGTTCGACAAAATACAAAGCTGCCAAGGCTGCGAATTCCGCAGAAGGTAACATGAAGTGGACAGACTTTATGAAAAGCCAGTGCGCTGCTGATGCAGCTGCTGCTGAGCCTGCTCCAGTTGCTCCGGCCGCTCCAATGGTCAAACCTGCCAAGGCTGCGAAGGTTGTTGCACCTGTAGCACCAGCAACACCGGCAACAACAGTTGCAACGCCATCAGGCAGCTTTATGCAAAATTGCTCTGCGGCTTGGAAGGATTTGAAAGCTAAGAACGCTGTTCCAGCCGGCATGGCTTGGAAAGACTTTGTTGCTGCAAAATGTGTTGTTGCCGGCGCTGCCCCAGCTCCTGCACCGGTCACACCAGTGGTTGTGAAGAAGAAGCCAGCTGCAGCAACGATGGATCCGACACTTGCTGAACCAGCAGACACAGCAAATGCTGAACCACTCAAGACTGTGGACAAGAACGGCAAAGCCTTCACACCAGGCCAAATGGCCGCCCACCAACGTGCCCGCGATTGCGGTGCCAAGTGGCGCGCCAACAAGCCAGCCTTCTCTGCTCAATACGGCACATGGCCAAAGTATTGGTCGGCTTGTAATACTGAGATGAAGGCAGCTCAGTAATATTGTAATTATCTCGACGAAGACGGGCTCCCAGTTTTGGGGGCCCTTTTTTTGGTTGATTGTGTGTATTATTTATGGTACATATAAATTATGCAAGAAGTTCCAAAATCGATACTTCTCTTTTTTTGGAATTCTGAGGCTGGCAATCAACCTACGCGCGATTGGTTCAAAGCTCTACCCGAGTTAGAACGGACGAAACTTGGCAAGGATTTGCGGCGCGTGCAATTTGGTTGGCCTGTTGGGATGCCACTCGTAAAGTCACTTGGAATGGATCTTTGGGAGCTAAGGTCGTCATTGCCAAATAAGCGCGAGGCTCGTGTCATATTTTGCATCGTCGAAAATACAATTTTCGTTCTCAACGGCTTTATAAAAAAGACACAGAAAACGCCTTTGGCAGAATTGAATTTGGCTACAAAACGAATGAAGGATGTAATATCATGAAAATTAACCCAAAGCATATAGGCTCGAGCCTTGAAGAGGTTTTGGAAGAGTTTGGCATTCTCGAAGAAGCAACAAACTCCGCCATTAAAAGCGTGCTCGCTTGGCAATTTGCGCAAGAGATGAAAAAGAAACGCATGAGCAAAATGAAAATGGCCGAAGCCATGAAAACCAGCCGTGCCCAGCTGGATCGTCTGCTTGATCCCAAGAGTGGGAATGTGACTTTGGCGACAATGCAGAAGGCTGCGAACGCGGTGGGGAAGAGTTTGCGGGTGGAGTTGGTTTGAAAAATCTAAGCTTTGCTTCTCCTGATCGCCCAAGTTACAATACACGACATAATTAATGAGAGCCAAAATGAGCGCCCAGCAGCGACGAATCCCGCTGACGCATCAAATGGTGCGTTCGGGAAAAAACTTGCCATTGTTTGTAAAACGCCAACATTTATTATGGCTGCAACAACTGCTGCTCCGATAATCGCAGCAACATAACACCATTTGGAACTTATGAGTTTTGTCGCCGCACTCCGGCAACTAGTCCACTTAGTAGTGCGACGACAAAACTATACAGCATAAATAGTTCAACCTAATTCCGCGCCTTATCCACCAGCTTGTTCTTGCCAATCCAAGGCATCATCTCACGCAATTTCGCACCAACAGCTTCAATCTGGTGCGAGTCGTTGTTGCGACGGATCGCCTTAAAGCGGGCGGCGCCGGCGCGGTATTCTTGCATCCAGTCGCTGGTGAATTTGCCGGATTGAATGTCGTGCAATATGCGTTTCATTTCTTTCTTGGTTTCCGACGTGATGATGCGCGGGCCTGAAACATATTCGCCCCATTCAGCGGTGTTGGAGATTGAATAATTCATGTTGGCGATGCCGCCTTCATAGATCAAATCCACGATCAGCTTCACTTCATGCAAGCATTCGAAATAGGCCATCTCTGGAGCGTAGCCAGCCTCAACCAGGGTTTCAAAGCCAGCGCGGATCAGTTCAACCAAGCCGCCGCAGAGAACCACTTGCTCGCCGAACAAATCGGTTTCGCATTCTTCTTTGAATGTTGTTTCGATAACGCCGGAACGTCCGCCGCCAACGCCTGAGGCATAGGACAGAGCGAGATCATGGGCATTGCCCGATGCATCTTGATGGATGGCGATGAGGCAAGGCACGCCGCCGCCTTTTTGATATTCGCCGCGCACAGTGTGGCCCGGGCCTTTAGGGGCAATCATCACAACGTCAACGGTCTTTTTCGGCTCGATCAAGCCGTAATGAACATTGAGGCCGTGGGCAAAAGCAATGGCAGCGCCATCACGAATGTTAGGAGCGATGTCGTTCTTGTAAATATCGGCCTGCAATTCATCAGGCGTTGCCATCATCAGCAAGTCGCCCCACTTGGCGGC
>JAYTSN010000105.1:0-5709 GCA_043745625.1 Aestuariivirga sp.
TGGATTGCAGATTGGTGCTTGAATAAAGCGGCGTGAGCTCATTTTTCTTCCATGGCTCAACCAAGGCGTTGCGTTTGCCAGCCAGCATGTTTTGCAAAATCCAGCCTTCAGTGCCTTCACTGTCACGGATGCGCCGCCAAGTTTCAAACTCGGCGATAATTTCCACCGGTAAGCCTTTGACTTGGTAAACCCATGCCACATCATGATCACTCGAAGGGCCTTTGCGCACGTTCACTTTTTCAGTTTTGAGTGAAACAAAACGTGGAATGGGCAGGCCTGAGGGGCCAACCGTGTTAACAATAGGATCAATCGAACCCGTAACCTCAGCATCATTTTCATGGTGCTTTTTGCCAAATGTCCAATAAAGCCCGCCTGCTGCCACCGCAAAGCAAGACAAAGCCACCAAAGCCGAAACGAAAGGACGCGCCATCTCAAAGTTCCTAAATTTTCGCTAAAATTGCCGGGTCAAGGTTAAGATTGCGTCAATGGCTTTGGCCGGGCTAGCAAGGGTCATGAATAAGAGCCAATTTAGAATTACCAAAACCGAAATCATGGCCAAGGGCTGGTCTTCGCTTTCCAGACTCACTGTTGAAGCAACAATGAGAGACGGGCATAAAATGGAGCTTAAGCGCGAAGTGGCAGACCATGGCCCAGGTGCAGCTATTTTGGCTATCGACTCAAAGCGTGAAACTTGCCTTTTGGTACGCCAATGGCGAGCAGGGGTAGCGTTTAATGGTGATGA
This sequence comes from Aestuariivirga sp., assembly GCA_043745625.1. Lineage (GTDB taxonomy): Bacteria > Pseudomonadota > Alphaproteobacteria > Rhizobiales > Aestuariivirgaceae > Aestuariivirga. The sequence goes on from JAYTSN010000105.1 coordinate 743, forward strand.
CGGTTTTCTAATTGAAGTCTGTGCGGGCCTTTTGGATGCCGATCATCCAGAAGAGTGCGTGCGCCGCGAAGCACTTGAAGAATTGGGCACTCATCTAAACGACATTCGCCATGTCTGCGATACATACTCCAGCCCCGGTGCAGTGTCAGAAAAACTCAGCCTGTTTATTGGTCGTTATACAGAGCAGAACCGCGTCAGTGCTGGCGGTGGATTATTGGAAGAGGGAGAGGACATCGAAGTTCTCGAAATTCCGATTGATGAAGCTTATGGCATGATCGCAACAGGTGAAATCACCGACGCCAAGACCATAATATTACTGCAACATGTCAAGTTGCAAAAACTTAAAGCCTGATCACATCTTTATGATAATAAAACAAAAACATTCATTTGCACCGTTACCACTGTGTGGTGATAATGCAGCCTCAAGGAGAATTGACGAATGAAAATAACCCGCCGCTCGGCCCTGCAATTTCTTGCAGCCTCGACATTTGTGCCTCTGGCACCTGCATATGCTGCCGATTGGAAAGCCATTGAAGCGGAGGCCAAGGGCCAAGAAGTATTTTTCAATGCTTGGGCGGGCGCTGATAACATCAACTCTTACATCGCTTGGGCAGGCGATGAAGTGATGAAGCGTTGGGGCGTAAAACTCAACCATGTGAAGATCACTGATACTGCAGAAGTTGTAAAGCGGGTGCGCGATGAAGTGAAGGCAGGCAAAGCAGATGGCTCGGTTGACCTGGTGTGGATCAATGGCGCGAACTTCAAAGCGATGAAATCTGAGAAATTATTGTTTGGCCCGTTTGCAGAGACGCTTCCGAATTTTGCTCTGGTTGATGTAAAGGGCAAGCCCACCACGACGAAAGATTTCACTGAAACCACGGACGGTCTCGAAAGCCCTTGGGGCATGGCGCAGTTTACGTTTTTTGGCGATGGCGCAAAAGTGGCAAATCCGCCGCGTTCGATGGTCGAGCTTGCTGCATTTGCAAAAGCCAATCCAGGCCGCGTGACATATCCAGCGCCACCAGATTTTCATGGCACAACTTTTTTGAAGCAAGTGCTTTACGAGGTCACGGCGGATAAGGGCGTATTTTCCAAACCTGTTGATGCCGCTGCGTTTGCAGAACTTGCAAAGCCATGCTTTGCATTTCTTGATGCTTTGAAGCCATTAATGTGGCGCGAGGGCAGGCAATATCCAAAGTCGCAAGCCGAAATCACTCAGATGGTAGCAGATGGTGAATTGCTGATTGGTTTAACATTCAACCCAAATGAACCAGCAAATTTAGTAGCTGCTGGCACATTGCCCAAAACCACAATCGCCTGGCAGCATTCAGCAGGCACAATCGGCAATTCGCATTTCGTTGCTATCCCCACCAACGCCAAGGCTAAAGCGGGCGCCCAAGTGGTGGCCAACTTCTTGCTCTCGGCAGAAGCGCAAGCCAAGAAGAATGATCTTGAAACATGGGGTGATCCGACTGTACTGGATGTTGCAAAACTCTCGGACGATGATGCCAAGATGTTTGCTGCAAGTGCTGTCCCCGGCAGTGTGACACTGACTGGCCCAGCGATTCTGGAACCCGATGCAAGTTTTGTAGCGCTGATTGAATCAACTTGGTTGAGCCATTACGCGAAAGGATGATGTCATTCATTTCAAACTCTCCCCTTAAACGTCATCCCAGTGAAAGCTGGGATCCCGCTTTCTTTAAATGATTGCCAATCGAAAAAGCTGGATACCTGCCTTCGCAGGTATGACGGAGTGGAGTGGGTGGAGTGCAATCGGCATACTCCCAATTCTCCTCCTCTTCGCACTTCCCCTCGTCACCAGTCTCTTTTACGCTCTGATCGGCGCATTTGACGCCCAAGCATGGCAAGCGCTTTTTGCGCACCCGCAACTCTGGTCGGGCCTCGAACTTACAATATTTACGGGTGCCACCGCCACAGTGTTGGCTCTGATCACAGCAATCATCATTGTTGCTACAACATTTGAAAGCATCACATGGAAAAATCTGCCAGCCACCATGGGCGCAATGCTCGCCCTTCCGCATCTTGCATTCGCTATCGGCCTCAGTTTTCTCATCATGCCCAGCGGATTTTTGGCACGTATCATCGCAAACGTCGTGGGGTGGCAAACGCCGCCGCAATGGATCACCACACATGACCCCTACGGACTAGCGTTGATTGCAGCTCTAGCCATCAAAGAAACGCCCTTCCTCATCTGGATAATGGCAGGCCTTCTCAACCGCGATGACATCAATCAAAATTTCAAAAACCAACGCGCCGCAGCAACCAGCCTCGGCCATGGCAGCCTCTCAATTTGGTTGCGACTTTATCTGCCGCAACTCATGCCCAAATTAATTTGGCCTTTGGTCATTGTATTTATCTATGCGGCAACTGTCGTTGATATGTCTCTCGTCATCGGCCCCACACAACCACCAACATTAACAACGGTGATCTGGGCTGATATCAACAGCGAGCAGGTGATCAACAATGCACGTGGAAATGTCGGAGCCGTTTTTTTGTCATTGGCACTCACGATATCTTTGCTTCTGGCATATACAATTCTGAAATCAACAACATCACTGTGCCGAAAATTTTTATCATCTGGCCCAAGTTCACAGTTATTGCCTAACTTTATTGGCCGCGCAAATTATCAAATACTGATCTGGCTCTATCTAATCGTCACAGCACTGCTTTTGTTCATCAGCTTCGCGCCGCTATGGCCTTTCCCAAATCTCATTCCAACGATGTCTACTCGCGCTTGGGGTCTTGTTATCAAAAATCCAAACGCACTGATCACCAGCATATTTTTAGCGATTGCAACCAGTACAACCGCATTAACATTGATCATTTGCTGGCTCGAAAATTTACCTAAAAAATCAGATCAGATTTTGTTTATGTTGAGCATAGCAATGTTAGGCTTGCCTGCAATATTGGTTGGCCTCGGGCAATACCGTGCCTTCCTCAATTTTGGTTTGACAGGAAATTTAACAGGGCTTTACCTTGCTCATCTTATGCCCGTGACGGCCTATATGATCATCGTTCTCGTTGGCCCATTCCGGGCGCTCGATCCACGCTATAGTCAAACCGCTTCAAGCTTCGCAAAATCGAAATTCGAATTTCTAAAGCAAATTAAATTGCCTTTACTCAAGGGCCCAATTTTGGCCGCACTCGCTGTCGGTTTTGCAGTCAGCTTCGGCCAATATATCCCAGCGCAACTGATTGCTGCTGGCAGATACTCAACCTTGCCCATCGAGGCCGTAACTCTCACCTCCGGCACCAATCGCCCGCTCACGGCGGCCTTTGCACTTTTGCTATTGTTGCCACCACTTTTAGCTTATGTGATTGCCGCTCAATTGGGAAAATCACGGTGGAGGGCTTCATGAGTTTGCAACTCCGAAATATCTCTCTGCAACTCAGTGGCAAAACTTTGATTGAACCATTCTCTTTGGAAATTGCCGAAGGCGAAGTCGTGACTTTAATGGGGCCGAGTGGTTTTGGAAAATCATCATTGCTGTCATACATTGCTGGCCATCTTGCAGCACCTTTTGCTGGCGCAGGCGATATTTTTTTGAACGGGACAACGCTGAACTGCGTACCTCCTCAAAACCGAAACATTGGCCGCTTGTTTCAAGACGATCTGCTTTTCCCACACATGACAGTTGGCGAAAATTTGCTCTTTGCGACGCCCCGAGGCCTGCGCCCAGAACGCGAGTCGTTGATGAAAACAGCTTTGGCGCGCGCTGAACTCGAAGGCTTTGAACATCGCGCTCCGCACACTCTCTCAGGCGGTCAACGTTCACGCGTGTCGCTCATGCGCGCGTTACTGGCCAAACCACAAGCCATGTTGCTGGATGAACCGTTCAATAAGCTTGAACAAGAACTGCGCGCTACCGTTCGTGATTATACATTTGCAAATTTGCAGATCCGCAAAGTGCCGACATTGATGGTCACCCACGACCCAAGCGATGCACCAACAGGTGCCCGTATTTTTGAAATCACAAAGACAGGCGAGATAAAAATTGTTTGACCGCATTGCCCTTAAACTAACCAAGCCCATCGTTGATACCACTGCCCGCTACATTGTCAGGCAAGGCATCAGCGCCGACCAGGTGACGCTCGCTTGTTTTGTATTTGGCATGACCTCGGCATTGCTGATTATGCTTGGTCATTTTGAATTGGCATTGTTCCCACTCCTCCTTGGACGCATGTGCGATGGCCTTGATGGTGCAGTGGCGCGTTTGACGGTGCAGAGTGACCGTGGCGCGTTCATGGATATTGCGTTGGACTTTCTCTTCTACGCATCAATACCTTTGGCTTTCGCCATATCTCAGCCTGAACCAAATGCACTTCCCGGAGCAGTTTTGCTTGCCGCCTTTATAGGCACTAGCACCAGCTTTCTGGCCTATGCCACTCTGGCTGAAAAGCGCGGCGAGAAAAGCGCGGCCTATCCGTCAAAATCATTTTACTATTTGGGAGGTCTGACAGAGGGCACGGAGACTATCGCAATGTTTATTCTAATGTGCCTGTTCTCGCAGCATTTCCCGTTACTGGCGTATATTTATGCAGCGCTGTGCACGCTGACGACCGCCACGCGCATCCTGGCTGGTTGGCAGAATTTCGCTGCGCCAAAAAAATAAGCAAAAATTAATGAAAAACTTTTGATCAGCCCAAAAAAAAGCTTGTATACGACAATCGAATCCATCATATGCAGCCCACCCAAAGTCGCACGTGCCGCAAGGTCTCCCCAAAGCAACGACGGTGTAAGGTTTTTTAGTCTCTGTCGGCCCTCCAAAGTCGGCGAAACTGAGAGGCACCACTTTCATTGCCCCAAGTGCGATTGGACATTCCAATCAATCCAAAGGCGAAACAGTCTGGTTAACGTTTTGTTACGTTTCCACCGCGTAGCACTTCCGTCGCTAGATTGCCTTTTGAACTCTTGATTCGGGAACTCAAAACCATGGCCGCTACTG
>JAYTSN010000106.1:0-1911 GCA_043745625.1 Aestuariivirga sp.
GGCGATGCTGCTCGGTGCGTGTGGAACCATTTTTCCCAGGGCCTATAATCGATCATCTTGGGAGCTGTCCCTGAGCCAGACCGTGGTCTGATTCAAACGGCACCCACCTACGTAAGTAGGGACCAGGGATCGTCAGTTCCCACGGCCCATGGTGGCTCGCCACTTTCAGTTTATGACTGAAATCCTTTGGTGCCGCTTTACGAAAGAGGCCTGCCACTTTCAGTTTATGACTGAAATCCTTTGGCACCGCTTTACGAAAGTGGCCTGCCACTTTCTTTTTTCGCCCCGCCTGTCTAAGGCAGGGGCATGGATTTAGATCAGATTAAGAAAGAGGCCCGTGTGGCCGCCATTGCAGCGCGGTTTATAGCCCATGAGGCTTGGCAAGATCGTGCTCCGCTGGCCTTGGCTTCGATGCCGTTTCCATTGCAAGCGCGAGCCGATTTTAACGGCGTTTCGGCGTTTCATCCGTTTGAATCAGAAATCGACACGCGGGTTTTGCTGGGGCGTTTGGCGGGTGAAGGCTGGACAACGTGTTTGCCGATTGTTTTGGGCAAGGGGTTGCCACTGGAATTTCGGCGTTGGTTGCCGGGTGAGCCTTTGGTTAAAGGCGTGCTGGGCATTGAACGGCCACCAGAGACTTCACCTGTCGTGGAGCCTGATATATTGATCATTCCGCTTTTAGCGTTTGACCGCCAAGGGTTTCGCCTTGGCTATGGCGGCGGGTTTTATGATCGCACGTTAGAAAAGCTCCGTGGACAGAAGAATATAGTGGCCATCGGTGTCGGCTATTCGGCCCAAGAGGTTGAGGCGGTGCCGCATGGTGCGCATGATCAACCGCTGGACTATATGATGACGCAAAAAGAGATTTTTAAATGCGGTTGATATTTTTAGGCGATGTGGTTGGCAAGTCTGGGCGCGAGGCGGTTTATGAACAACTGCCGATTATGCGCGAGCGCTATAAGCCTGATCTTTGTGTGGTCAATGGCGAAAACGCTGCACATGGCTTTGGCATCACTGAAGAGATTTATTTGAAGCTGCGCGAGGCGGGAGCTGATGTCGTTACACTCGGCAATCACTCGTTCGACCAAAAAGAAGCGCTGATCTTTATTGAGCGCGAGCGCAATATGCTGCGCCCGATCAATTGGCCAGCAGGCTGCCCGGGGCGGGGCGCGCAGTTAGTTGAAACCGCCAAGGGACAACGCGTGTTGGTGCTGCAAGCCATGGGCCGGGTGATGATTGAGCCGCAGCTTGATGATCCGTTCCCTGCTGTGATGCGCGAGATTGAGCAATGCAAACTGGGCCGTGACTGCGATGCGATTTTGATTGATATGCACGCCGAAGTATCGTCGGAGAAAATGGCGATGGGCCATTTCGTTGATGGCCGTGCATCGCTGGTGGTGGGCACGCACACGCATACGCCAACCGCCGATCATCAGATTTTACCAAACGGCACAGCCTATATGACTGATGCTGGAATGTGCGGCGATTACGACTCAATTATCGGCATGGCCAAAGAAGAACCGCTGCAACGCTTCCTGCGCAAGCTGCCCGTAGAACGCATGAGACCAGCTGAAGGCCCAGCCACAGTTTGCGGCGTGGCAGTGGAGACCGATGATAAGACAGGGCTGGCCATCATGGTGGCTCCGATTAGGGTCGGGGGACGATTATCTCAGGTGGATGTGGCGGAGTGGTGAGAGGCCCTATGAAAACCTAGTGTGCGCCGTTCATGCCGCCACCACCAATATCCGCGCCGTGCCGCGCGAACGAGGCTTCTTCTTGATCTTAATCTCCACATCCTGATCGAGTGCCACCAAAAATGCCATTAGCCTTTCGACAGAAAAACCTTCCAATTTATAATTCGCCAGTGCCGAAATTTTTGGTTGGTTGACGCCCAGTTTTTCAGCAGCGCGG
>JAYTSN010000107.1:0-5697 GCA_043745625.1 Aestuariivirga sp.
TCAGGGCTATCACAACGCAGGTATGGATTGGTTTTAAGTTCTTCACCAATCGTGGTTGGGCAGGTCATCTCGCCTCTGGAGCGCATCGCGGCCACTGCATGAAAACGATTCTGCAGCGCTTTGTTGTCAGGCTCGATGGTCAACGCAAATTTCACGTTCGCTTCTGTGTATTCATGACCGCAATAAACATAAGTGCTGGTTGAAAGTGTTTTGAACTGGTTTACGGATTTATGCATCTGCTCTAATGTACCTTCGAGCACACGTCCACAGCCTACGGAAAACAATGTGTCGCCTGCAAAAAGCGAGAATTCATCTGGAATGCTGAACGCGATGTGACCTAAGGTATGGCCCGGACAATCATGTACAAAAATCTCACGGTTTGACCACATGAACTTTTCACCACCGGACACTTGCATATCAATGCCCGGGATTTGGTCTGCCTCGGCCTTGGGGCCAATAATCTTACAACCGTAATGTTCTTTCAATTGTGCATTGCCTTGCACATGGTCGGCATGGTGATGGGTTGTGAAAATATGGGTGAGTTGGCGGCCAAATTTCTTCAGTTGCTTTTCAACAGCGTCTGCATCAGGCGCATCGATGGAAGCTGTGGCCCCGGTCACACTGTCATGAATAATCACGCCATAATTATCTTCCAGACACATAAACTGACGCATATCGATGTGAGCCATTTAGAAACCCTATTCAAAGCTTTGAGTGACCAGAAGCGCATTTGGCGCTAAAGACCGCAATTATGGATGTTGTTGATCTTCGTGAATACTATGCCAATGCGCTGGGAAAAGCCACCAGGCGTTTGATTGCGGCTAAGCTTTCGGGCCATTTGCCGCAAGATCCACATGCCACCGTTTTGGGGTTGGGTTATGCCACGCCCTTTCTTAATGCGCAGGCGGAAAACGCTGCGCGGCAGATTGCATTCATGCCAGCGCGGCGCGGGGTTATTCATTGGCCAGAGCAGGGTCCAGTGGCATCGGCCTTGGTTGACGAGCTTGATTTGCCGCTGGGTGATAATGCCGTTGATGTCGCTTTGGTGATCCACTGCCTCGAGTTCACGGATCGTCCTGACGAATTGCTGCAAGAAGTGTGGCGCGTATTGACGCCGCAAGGGAAATTGCTTTTGGTCGTGCCTAATCGCAGCAGCCTGTGGGCGATGCGCGATATTTCACCTTACGGCTATGGCCAGCCCTTTTCACGCCAGCAATTGCAAGGCTTGCTGAGGGCAGCGCAATTCTCAGTCACGCGCTTTGAATATGCATTGGTTATGCCGCCATCGAAACGGCTTGGAGGCTCGGCAATGGCCAGGGGTCTTGAGAAGCTGTGCGGCTTTGCGGCTTTGCGCGGCATTTCTGGCGCATTGATTATTGAGGCCCAAAAACAGGTTTATGCATATGCGCCGGGGCGAAAGGTCAGGCGCGCCCTGCCGCGATTTAAACCAGTCTTTCTGCCCGCCCCGAATGCTTCCCACAGCTGACTTTGCATTTATCTAATCTATTCCTTATGAAGCTTTATGACGGCCTGTTTCAAAGCTTTGGACCCACCTTATGAACACTGACGACCCCCATTCAACACCAGCCCCCAGCTTGGGCGCGGCCCGCATGGCGCTGGATGAGATTGATGATCACATTCTTGAACTGTTGGCCAAGCGCATTGACATTACGGGTCAGGTAAAGCGCGCCAAGCAAAATGAACTTGAGGCCTATGTATCGCCTCTGAGGCCTACGCGCGAGGCTGCCATCATGCGCAGGTTGTTGGCGCGGGCCAAGGGTAGCGATGTTTCGGCCACGCTGATTTTGCGTCTTTGGCGGGCCATCATCAGCGATTCCAGTTTGCGCCAGGCCTCCATCACCTTGCATGTGAGCAAACATTTGAATGCCAATATTTCGCATCGTTTGCGGCTGCGGGATTATTTTGGCGCCATCAATGTCGAAGAATATCGCGATGAGGCCCAAGCCCTGATGCAAATTGAGTCTTCACCCGGTGATCTCTGCGTGGTTGAAACTGGCCAGCCATGGGTTGAAGCATTCATGGCGGGCCATGGTGGCAAGGCGCAAGTGATAGCAAGCCTGCCGATTTTGAAAGAAGACGAAATGCCCAAACTTCTGCTCATTGGCCAAGCACCCGTTGAGGCAAGCGGCTTTGATGAAACTCTGGTGATCACCGATGGCAAACTGCCACGAGATTTTACGCCCCAACCGATGTGGCAAAGCAAAATTGGAAATTTGAGGCTTTCTTGTTTGCCCGGATATTTGACGGAACATGAAGGGCCGCTGGTCGGGCTGATGCGGTCGAATGCTTCGCTGAAATTAAAAATTGCTGGCCGTTATAGTAGCGCCATTGAGGCGGAAGTGTAATGACTTCGTTCGTGGGGCCGGAACCAAAACCGGGCATCTTGGACATTCATGCTTACGTGCCCGGAAAATCTGGGCCCAAGTCGGGCAAGACTTACAAGTTGTCCTCAAATGAATCGCCTCTGGGGCCAAGCCCCAAGGCTGTTGCTGCTTACGAAGAAGCAGTCTCGCAAAACTTTGCGCTTTATCCTGACCCGGGTGCCACCAAACTGCGCGAGGCCATTGCTAAGCGCTATGGTCTAAACGCTGGTCATATTGTTTGCGGTGGCACAGGTTCTGATGAGCTGTTGCAAATGTTGGCGCATGCTTATCTGGGTGTGGGTGATGAAGCGATTTATTCGCAATTTGGTTTTCTCGTTTATCCAATTGTAATTGCAACCAACGGGGCCACGGCTGTGGTTGCGCCTGAAAAGAATTATGTTGCAGATGTAGGCGAGATTTTGTCACGGCTAACAAATGCAACGAAGATGGTGTTTCTCGCCAATCCTAACAATCCAACGGGAACATATTTGTCTTATGCAGAGGTGAAGCGGTTGCATGCAGGATTGCCTTCAACAGTGTTGCTGGTGCTTGATGCAGCCTATGCTGAATATGTTATGGCTAATGATTATGATGCAGGCGTTGAACTGGTTGAGAATAACACGAATGTGGTGATGACGCGCACGTTCTCAAAAATATTTGGGTTGGCTGGTGTTCGTATCGGTTGGGCTTACTGTCCGCCAAATGTTGCCGATGTGCTCAACCGGATTCGGGGGCCTTTTAATGTCAGCACGCCTGCAATTGCAGCTGGCACTGCGGCGATGGAAGATGTTGGGTTTATTGAGCAGGCCATTGCGCATAACACCAAATGGCTGGAATGGGTTTCAAGTGAAGCGCGTAAGCTTGGGCTTGAGGTGACGGCAAGTGTTGGCAATTTTATTTTGATTCATTTTGCATCGGCTGAAAAAGCGGTGGCGGCGGATGCACATTTGATGTCTCGGGGGATTATTGTGCGCCGGGTTGACGCTTATGGCTTGCCAAAAGCATTGCGCGTTTCCATTGGTTCTGAAGAGGCCAATCACGCGTTTATTCATGCTCTGACGGAATTTATGAAATGAGTTTTATGTTTGAAAAAGTGGCTGTGTTGGGGATCGGCCTAATCGGTTCATCGCTATGCCATGCTATGCGCCAGAAAGGCTTGGCAAAATCAATCGTTGGCCATGCCAAGAGCGAAGCGACACGCAAAATTGCTTTGGAAATTGGGTTGGTTGATTGTGTATATGCAACGGCTGTTGATGCTGTGCAGGGTGCTGATCTGGTGATCATGTGTGTGCCTGTGGGGGCCTGTGGGCCGCTTGCCGCCGCGATTGGTTCGCATTTAATGCAGGGTGCAATTTTGACTGACGTTGGCTCTGTCAAAGGCACCATTGTTCGTGATTGTAGCCCGCATGTTCCAAAGGGCGTTCATTTCATTCCGGGTCATCCTATTGCTGGCACAGAGCAATCTGGGCCGCGTTCTGGCTTTGCCGAATTATTTGAAAATCGCTGGTGCATTTTAACGCCTGTTGCAGGCGGCGATCCTGCGGCTACTGCAAAACTTGAATCGTTCTGGAAGGCTTGTGGATCTAATACGGAGTTGATGACGGCTGATCATCACGATTTGGTTTTGGCGATCACCAGCCATTTGCCGCATCTCATAGCTTACACAACTGTGGCCACGGCTTCTGATTTGGAAAGTGTGACCAGCACAGAAGTTATCAAATATTCGGCCAGTGGCTTTCGCGATTTCACACGTATCGCGGCATCGGATCCCACCATGTGGCGTGATGTGTTTTTGAACAATAAAGATGCAGTTCTGGAAATGCTGGGGCGTTTTACCGAGGAGCTCGCGGTTCTACAGCGTGCGGTGCGTTGGGGCGACGGCGAGACATTGTTTAACCTGTTCACGCGGGCCAGAGAGGCGCGGCGGAATATTGTTGCTGCTGGTCAAGATACTGCAGCGCCCGATTTTGGACGTGTGCCCACAAAGAAATGAAGCCGGAAGACTGCCATCATATTTTTGCCTATGGCTCGTTGATGTGGCGGCCAGATTTTGAATATGTGAATTCCTCTCTTGCAACAATTATTGGCTACCATCGCCGCCTCAGCATTGTTTCGCATCATTACCGTGGCACGCCGGAAAAACCTGGTTTGGTTTTAGGCTTGGATAATGGTGGGCGTTGTGTTGGCGTACTCTATGAAGTGCAGCTTGCAAAATGGGCCGACGTTTTGGCATATATCCGGAAGCGAGAATTGATCAGTGAGGCTTACCACGAAGTTGTTAAAGACGTTCAAGTGGCTGATCAATTGAAGACCGTTCAAGCCGTCACTTACGTTGTGAACCATGAACACACACAATTTTTTGCAACTCAACCGATTACAAAAACTCTTGCCATGGTGATGCAAGGTCATGGATTGGCCGGAAGTTGTGTTGACTATATTTTAAACACTGTTGCGCATCTGCACGGCCTTGGCATTCACGAGGCCGAACTCGAAGAGATTGTTATGCATCTGTCAAATTCAGGCCGCGCGAACCCAAGGTGATGTGGTTTGGTTCAAGCCTTGTGGAGTGCGTGTCTCACTCAAAGCTGAATTTAAATCTTTCATAATCGCATCTGCCGCATCAGAGCCACGCGCCAAAAGATGCACATGCACTTCATCAACGCCCAAGCGCTGCAAGCGCATAGAATCTTTCTCTGGTAAAGTCTTATCCCAGAAGGGTGCAAAGCGCCCCACAGTGACGGCGATGCGCAACTGGCCAGCGCGTTTGACGCCCACATAAACTGCACCCGGCAGAGGCGGGCATAAGTCCACGTCATAAACAGAGTGAATATATTTTCGCCCCGATGTGCCCTGCCAATACCAGAAACGGTCAGCCATATCGGCGTCTTGCGGGGAGGTCAGGGTGATTGGGGTGCCATGTATTTGCATGAGAACAAATATGGAACAAAATCAAAATTAAGTCAAGCCCTATTTCAACCGCATAATGCAAATCCGCAATTGCTGCAGGATTTGCAGCCTTCTTTGGCGACTAAATTATCGCTTCCACATGAAGGACAAAGCTCTTTGGCTGGTGTCGATTTCAGAATCGATCCAGTGATTTCATTGGGCCTGAATGTGGTGCAGCCCTTTAAACCCAAAGCATAAGCCTCTTGGTAAACCGAGGTGAAACTTTGAAAGTCAATCATCTCCGGCACGTTCACGGTTTTGGAAATTGAGCTGTCGACAAAAGGTTGAACGGCGGCCGCCATATTCAAATGATCAACGGGCTTCAAATCATCAACGGTTACAAAAGCAGGCGGCAATCCACTAGACC
>JAYTSN010000108.1:0-5696 GCA_043745625.1 Aestuariivirga sp.
TTATGCTTTGCTGGGGCCCAATGGTGCGGGGAAGACCACGACGTTGCGGATTGTGGTGGGGTTGCTGAAAGCCGATGCTGGCACGGTTCACATTTATGGGAAAGATATTACTAAAAATCCGGAAGCAACCAAAGCGATCACGGCTTGGTTGCCAGATGATCCGATGCTTTATGACAAACTCACGCCTGCCGAATATCTGGCCTTTATCGCAGGGCTGTGGAGTATTGATGCAAAGGTGGCCGCAACGGAAGCGGAAAGTCTTTTAAAATGGCTTGAGCTTTGGGATGTTCGAAATTCTCGCTGCGAAAGTTTTTCACGCGGTATGAAACAGAAGGTCGCCTTGGCTGGTGCACTGATTCATAAACCGAAACTGCTCATCCTTGATGAACCGTTGACGGGTCTTGATGCCACGATGGCGCGCACGGTGAAGAATGCCCTTCGTGCGCAGGTGGATGCAGGGGCCACAGTCATTATCACCACGCATATTCTCGAAGTTGCCGAACGACTGGCCGACCGTATCGGTATCATTTCAGATGGCAAGCTTTTGACCCAGGGCACTTTGCAAGAGTTGCAAGCAATGGGTGGTGCTGGTGATGCTACACTTGAGGATATGTTCATTCGTTTGACAAAGACCCAGTGATGCAAACAACAAGTCACCCCGTATCGTTTTGGTGGTTGTTGGCGCATGAGGTGCGCCTCAACTGGCGCGCGCTGGAATTTTCGTCGCGCATGCAAATTGTGCTCGGTGTTTTGATGGCGGGTTATATCGCAGCTGGCTTTTGGTTTGCTGCAAACGGCATTGAAGAGAGCATCGAGCCTACGCTTTATTTTTATATTATGATTTTGATTGGCTCGTTTGCCATGCTCACTTTTAATTTGAGCGGTGCAATGCGCGCAACACAACATTCGCTTTACGAGCAAGCTGATTTAGAGCTGCTGCTCACATCGCCGGTATCGCCGCAGCGGGTTATGATGGCCAAGCTGGCTGGAATTTCCATGTCGATGCTGGCGTTCAACGTGATCTTCATTTTCCCATTGCTCATCCCCATTGCGCTGGTAAAAAATCCAAATCTTTTGGGCTTGCCGGTTCTGGTTATTGCAATTGCCGTTTTTGCAACGTGCATTGGCCTTGGTCTCACTTTGTTTATTGTGCGGATCATGGGTGTGCGGGCGGCGCGCAAAGCCATTCAAATTTTGGCCGCGGTTATGGCTGCCTCAATATTTATTGTTTCGCAATTGGCACTGCATATTGGCAGCAACAACCAGTCCGGGTTTCAAAGCCTGTATGACTGGTGCGTCAGTTACGGGATAGGGGCCACTGGCATAACCAGTTTGCCGGGCAAGGCAGGCTTTGGCGATCCTTTGGCGCTCGGCATCATAGTTGTGAGTGCGGCTGCAATATTTGTGTTCACCACCGGCGCTTTGCAACAAAGTTTTATGAACAGTTTTCAAACCGCCGCAAACCATGTCCCACCGCGAAAAAACAAAAACCAGAATATCGCACAGCATTTCAGTAATAATTTTGGTTGGGTGATTGTTAAAAAAGAAATATTACTGATGATGCGCGACCCGGCGTTGATTTTTAATTTACTGCTTCAGTTGATTTTTCTCATCCCGCTCATCCTGGGCCTCGCTAAGGTGACTAATCTTTTTATGGTGATTCCGGGTGCTGCGTTTTTGAGCGTGTTCGGTTCTGGAAAATTGATCGGCGATATAACGGGCTTGGCCATCACGGGCGAGGACACACCTGATCTTCTGGCCGTAGCGCCGCGCTCAGCAAAGCAAATTTTGCGTTTAAAATTATTGGCCGTATTAATCATGGGCGGCCCGTTGATGATGATCATACCGCTGCTGCTCGTCACAAAATCTCCAAGCGCTGCGTTGATCACACTTTTGTTCACGCTGCTGGCCGCGTTCATTACCGCTGGAATTGAACTCAGATTTTCTAAATCTGCCACAAGGCGCAAATTTTCTGGCCGTAAATCAGGCTCAACATTGGCCAACTTACTTAATCTATTTGTGTCTTTTTTCATGGGCGGGCTTGCCGCGATGGTGGTGTCACTGCTGGGATAGGTGCGCAGTTCTAAATTGTGATCCCCGGCAGTTTTAATCCTTGTTCCTTGGCGCATTCCACAGCGATCTCATAGCCCGCATCAGCGTGGCGCATCACACCCGTTGCGGGGTCGTTCCAGAGCACGTTGCGCAAACGGCGCGCCGCATCATCGGTGCCATCGGCCACAATCACCATGCCAGCGTGTTGTGAATAACCGATGCCAACACCGCCGCCATGGTGGATTGAAACCCAAGTGGCGCCGCTGGCTGTGTTGAGCAGCGCGTTGAGCAATGGCCAATCGGATACAGCATCAGAGCCATCACGCATGGCTTCGGTTTCGCGGTTGGGTGAGGCAACGGAGCCGGAGTCGAGATGATCACGGCCGATGACGATGGGGGCTTCAAGCTCGCCGTTTTTTACCATTTCATTAAACGCCAAGCCCAGCCTGTGGCGTTGGCCCAGACCCACCCAGCAAATGCGCGCGGGCAAGCCTTGGAAAGCGATACGTTCACGCGCCATATCCAGCCAATTGTGCAAATGTTTATCATCGGGGATCAGTTCTTTGACGCGTTGGTCAGTTTTGTAGATGTCTTCTGGATTGCCTGAAAGTGCGGCCCACCGGAATGGTCCGATGCCGCGGCAGAACAGGGGGCGGATGTAAGCTGGCACAAAGCCCGGAAAATCGAAGGCGTTTTTGAGGCCCATCTCTAAAGCCATTTGGCGAATGTTATTGCCATAATCTAAAGTGGGCACGCCGAGTGCTTGCATGTCCAGCATGGCTTGCACATGGATTTTCATCGACGCCATGGATGCAGCTTTTACTGCTTGTGGATCGCTGGAGCGTTTGTCTTCCCACTCGGCCAGAGACCAACCGATGGGGAGGTAGCCGTTGACCGGGTCATGGGCGGAGGTTTGATCAGTCACGGCATCAGGGAGAATTTTGCGCTTCACCATATCTGGCAAAATTTCAGCAGCATTGCCGAGTACGCCCACGGAGATTGGTTTTGGTGAGACCTTGATCATTTTCAAAGCGTCTTCAATTGTTGGAGCTTGGAAATCGAGGTAGCGGGTTTTAAGGCGCATTTCGATTCTGGATGGTTGGCATTCAATGGCGATCATGGATGCGCCTGCCATCACGGCGGCCAAGGGCTGCGCACCGCCCATGCCGCCGAGGCCTGCGGTTAAAAACCATTTGCCTTTGAGATCGCCGCCATAATGTTTGCGGCCCACCTCGGCGAAGGTTTCATAAGTGCCTTGCACGATGCCTTGCGTGCCGATGTAGATCCATGAACCAGCCGTCATCTGGCCATACATCATCAGACCTTTGCGGTCGAGCTCGTGGAATTTTTCCCAAGTGCCCCAATGCGGAACGAGGTTTGAGTTGGCAATCAACACGCGCGGCGCATCCTTATGGGTGCGAAAAATGCCGACGGGTTTTCCTGATTGCACGAGCAGAGTTTCATCATCTTCGAGGGATTTGAGAGAGGCGACGATTTGATCGTAAGCCTCCCAGTTTCGCGCTGCACGACCGATGCCGCCATAGACCACGAGTTCCTCTGGCCGCTCGGCCACGCGTGGGTCAAGGTTGTTCATGAGCATTCTGAGCGGCGCTTCGGTCAGCCAGGATTTGGCGCTGAGTTTTGTGCCGGTGGCGGCTTCTATGTGACGGGTGTTATCGCGGCGTGTGTTCATTGTTGTTTACTCGAAGTTAGGTAGCGGCTGTAAAGGGCATATCGGCTGGCTGGATAGATGAGGGTTGCTGAGGTAACGACATGGCCACCCGACCAGGTGCGGCGGTGCAGGGATAGGCAGGGTTCCGCGCTGGTGATTTTCAAGCGGCGTTGTTGATTGGCATCGGGCATGATAGCTTCGACATTATGCTCGAGTTCGTCAGCAGGCAGGATCGAGAGCAGATATGCTGTTGGTGTTTGTTCAGCGAAATTTTGTTTGAGAAAATTCGGTGCTGAGAATGGGTTGACGTAGCGATCTTCGAATTGAACTGGCATGCCGTTTTCTTCATGCACAATGGTGATATGAAACAGTGGCGTTGCAGATTTCAGCTCAAAGTCTTCAATCAAATTTGGTGTCGCCGTAATTTCGCGCAAATCTTCAATGTGCGAGGAATAACGATGGCCGCGGGCGGCGATTTCGTCTGCGATGTTGCGGAGCTCGATCAGTGACGTGCGCGGCGTTGCTTCTTTGACGAAAGTTCCGACACCGGGCACACGGGCAAGAAAACCATCGGCGGTGAGTTCGCGTAAGGCCCGGTTGGCAGTCATGCGGCTGATGCTAAATTGAGCGACTAATTCATTTTCGGAAGGCACGCGTTTTCCAGCCGACAAAACGCCAGAGCGGATTTGGGCGAGGATGTGATCTTTCACGCGGGCATAAAGTGGTTGGGCGTCGTTCATGCGAAGGCCTTTGAGAATTGGCCGTTTTGCATAATTGCAGAAATTGGATTGAAGCCCAGCGGATAGGCAAGGTCTCCCGGGCGCTCCACATCCCAGAAGGCAAGATCGGCGCGAAGTCCAACTTTGATCTCACCGCGATCGGCAAGACCCAGAGCCTTTGCGGCGTTTTTTGTAACCCCAAGCAGCGCTTCTTCCGGCGTGAGGCCAAATAAAACACAGGCCATATTCATGGTGGAGAGCAAAGAATGAACAGGCGATGACCCTGGGTTGAGATCAGTTGCAATGGCGATGGGTACTTTACGAGAACGTAATGCCGCAACGGGTGGCGCTTGCTTTTCGCGGAGATAATAGAAGGCTCCGGGGAGCAGCACCGCGACCGTTCCAGAGCTTTGAATCGCCTCGATACCTTCTTCATCCAGGTATTCAATATGATCGACAGACAGTGCACCATATTTTGCGGCGAGTTTTGCACCACCGAGATTTGAGAGCTGTTCAGCATGTAACTTCACAGGCAGGTTTAACTGCTGGGCTGCCTTAAAAACTACTTCAGTTTCTTCAACTGAAAAAGCAATACCTTCACAAAACGCATCAACAGCATCCACCAAACCTTGTGAAGCAACGTAGGGAAGCGCTTGATTACAAACGATATCGACGTATTGTTGATGGTTTTCTTTGTATTCGGCAGGGAAGGTGTGGGCGCCGAGATATGTGGTTTTAATCGTAGCGGGTCGCTGCTGACCGAGCTTGCGAGCAACGCGCAGCATTTTGGCTTCAGTCTCTATATCGAGGCCATAGCCTGACTTAATTTCGACTGTGGTTACACCTTCGGATAATAAACTATCGAGTCGCTTCAACCCAGATTTCAACAAGTCTGCTTCGCTTGCAGCGCGGGTTGCGCGAACAGTGGACATGATACCGCCGCCCGCCCTCGCAATTGCAGCATAATCGGCGCCGTTGAGGCGTTGTTCGAATTCATTGGCGCGGTTACCGCCATAGACAAGGTGGGTGTGGCAATCGATCAGGCCGGGGGTGGCGAGCGCTCCGTGACAGTTAATCGTGGCACCAGAAGGCGCTTCAGCTTCAGGGCCAGCGTAAGTAATGAGGCCGTTCTCAATAATGAGGGCGGCCTTATGGATTAGGCCATATCCTGATGTCATGGTTGCCAATGAGAGATTGGTAAGTTTCACGCCTTCATCCCCATAACCGTCATTCCCGCGAAGGCGGGAATCTGT
>JAYTSN010000109.1:0-5673 GCA_043745625.1 Aestuariivirga sp.
TAAAGAATGTTCAAGTTGGTGATTTAATTGAGGTCGAGCGCAACGATGGATTATCATTTACTTACCGGGCAAAGCAAATGCGCATTGTTGATTGGAACAAATCTGGCATTGATGCGCATGCCGCAGGTTTCAATTTAGTATTGGCCACATGCTATCCATTTGATGCAATCACCCATGGGCCGAAAAGATTTATCGTAGAAGCGGAATTGGTAAAATGATTCCGTTTTTTAACTCTCTTCGCCAGCTTTTGGTAAATTGCCCTGATGCGTGGCATGATCGGCAGGCTTCCTCACCATCGGCACGGCGGCCAGCACCATGGGATCAAAACCAGTATTGCCTTTGGCTACAAAATCAAAGAAATGCGACCGCATGCGCGGTTCCCAAAAATTATTGATGTGGTTAGCGATTTCCTTGGTACCCTCTTCAGCGCCATAGCTTTTGAAGAAAGTGGCAATTTGATTTGCCATGCGCACCATGTCTTTGGATTCCATTTTATACTCCGTCAAAAATCATAATGCCTTGCTTTGAAAGCGCGGCAAGTTTTAATCCAGCCTGTTTGGCCAATTTGAATGCAAGGGCAGTGGGTGCCGAAATCGTGGCCAGTGCACCAATCCCAACCGTGGCGCATTTTTGCACCAGTTCAAATGAGCAGCGTGATGACATAAGCACAAAGCCATTGTCCGGCTTGATCAAACCACGCGCCATTGCACCAATGAGTTTGTCCAATGCATTGTGCCGCCCGACATCTTCTCGCGCCAATAAAATTGCTCCGTCCACGGAACACCATGCGGCGGCATGAACTGTGCGGTTGAATTCATTCATGGGTTGGTACGAGGGTAGGGCTTGGAACGCTTGCGTTATCGCAGTTGATGAAAGTTCAGGCGGGTGAAGTTTGTGGCGAGGCATGCGAATAGCATCTGCCATCTCTTCAATACCACAAAGCCCGCACCCAACGCGACCTTCAATAGACCGAGAAATCATCCGTTCACGGATTAAATGTTGCTCTGCAATTGCGAGATCAACTGAGAAGCCTTCACCAGAGCTCATCACCAGAACATTATCAATGTGTGAAGCATGAGCCACCAAACCTTCCGACAAAGCAAAACCCATGGCAAAGTCTTGCAAATCAGCAGGCGTGGCCATCATTACGGCGTAAGATATCGAATTGATCAGCACCGCGACGGGAATTTCATCGGGTAGAAACCAAGTCGTGTGTGTGCCTTCTATATGTCCGTTAACAGCAACCGAACACAGCTCTTCATCCTCCCCCCGTGCCACCTCCCCCGCACGGGGGGAGGATGAAGAGCGAGCACTCATTACTCCGCAGCCACGCGTTTGTTTTCTTCCTCGCGTGTTTCCCAATCCTTCTGCCATTCTGATGGTTGATTAGATGGGCGCACTTGCACGGCGGTTACTTTATATTCGGGGCAATTTGTGGCCCAATCTGAATATTCAGTGGTGATCACATTGGCACCTGTCACCGGATGATGGAACGTGGTGTAGATCACACCCTGCGGCATGCGCTCGGTAATCAGTGCACGGAGCGTTGTGCCACCAATGCGACTGGTGAGCGATACCATCGCGCCATCGGCAATACCGCGCAGCTCTGCATCATGCGGATGTATTTCTAAAACATCTTCAGGATGCCAGCTTGAATTTTCGGTCCGCCTGGTTTGCGCTCCCACATTATATTGCGACAGAATACGACCCGTGGTCAGGATCAGCGGGAAGTCGCGGTTGGCGCGTTCAGGTGTTGGCACATATTCGGTGATCATGAAGCGGCCTTTGCCCCTCACGAAACCATCTACATGCATCATCGGCGTTCCGTTTGGCGCTTTTTCATTGCAAGGCCATTGCACCGATCCCATTTCTTCGATCTTTTTGAAAGAAACGCCAGCAAATGTCGGCGTGACCAAAGCGATCTCGTCCATAATTTCGGAAGCGCTATTATACTTCATGTCATAGCCCATGGCTTGCGCAAGTTCGGCCACCATTTGCCATTCATGTTTGCCCTGCATCGGGGCCTTCACTTGGCGCACGCGGTTGATGCGGCGTTCAGCATTGGTGAATGTGCCGTCCTTTTCCAGGAAGGATGTTCCGGGGAAAAACACATGAGCAAAGGCCGCAGTTTCATTCAGGAACAAATCCTGCACCACCACCATCTCCATGGCCTCAAGTGCGGCGGTCACGTGATTGGTATTGGGATCAGACTGCGCAATATCTTCGCCCTGGATGAAGATGCCTTTGAATGTGCCTTCAACAGCAGCGTTCAACATGTTCGGAATGCGAAGGCCCGGTTCGGAATCAAGCGTGGTGTTCCACACTTTGTTGAACAGTTCGCGCACAGCGTTATCAGAAATGTGCCGGTAGCCCGGCAACTCATGCGGGAACGAACCCATATCGCAAGCGCCTTGCACATTGTTCTGACCACGTAGCGGATTAACACCCACACCTTCGCGGCCAATGTTTCCGGTGAGCATTGCCAAATTCGCCATGCCCATAACCATGGTCGAGCCTTGGCTGTGTTCAGTTACACCCAAACCATAATAGATCGCGCCATTGCCACCCGTTGCAAACAAGCGAGCAGCACCACGAACATCTTCGGCATTTACGCCTGTTTCAGATTCAAGCGCTTCAGGCGAATTGCGTTCTTCACGAATGAATCCAGTCCAACGCAAAAACTCAACGGTATCGCAACGTTCTGCGATGAAGGCCTTGTTCTCCAACCCTTCAGTGAGGATCACATGAGAGAGTGCATTCACGATGGCCACGTTGGTACCCGGGCGCAAAGGCAAATGGAAACTCGCCTCGATGTGCGGCGAACGCACTGAGTCCGTTCTGCGTGGATCGGCGACAATCAATTTCGCACCAGCACGAACGCGCTTCTTCATGCGAGAAGCAAAAACAGGGTGGCCATCCGTTGGATTCGCCCCGATGATCAAGATAACATCGGCTTTCTCAACTGATTTGAAATCTTGCGTACCTGCTGATGTGCCGAATGTCTTGGATAGACCATAACCTGTGGGCGAATGGCAAACGCGGGCGCAGGTGTCGACGTTGTTGTTTTGGAATGCTGTGCGGATCATTTTTTGCACAACGAAAACTTCTTCATTGGTGCAGCGTGATGACGTGATGCCGCCGATCGAGCCGCGGCCATATTTATTCTGAATTGATTTAAAGCCATCCGCCGCATGGGCAATGGCTTCTTCCCAGCTTACTTCTGTCCAAGGATCAGTAATCCGTGTACGGATCATTGGTTTTGTCACACGGTCTTTATGCGTGGCATAACCCCAGGCAAAACGGCCCTTCACGCATGAGTGGCCTTCATTGGCTCCACCATCTTTATAAGGCACCATGCGCACAACATCATCGCCCTGCATTTCAGCTTTGAAGGAACAGCCAACGCCACAATAGGCACAGGTGGTCACGACTGAATGTTCAGGTTGGCCTTTTTTGATCACAGATTTTTCAGTGAGGGTGGCTGTGGGGCATGCTTGCACGCATGCACCGCAAGAAACGCATTCTGAAGCCATGAAGCCTTCATCCATGCCTGCTGAAACATGCGATGCAAATCCACGCCCATCAATGGTCAGTGCGAATGTGCCTTGCACTTCTTCGCAAGCGCGCACACAGCGCGAGCAGACGATGCACTTTGCAGGGTCAAATGTGAAATAGGGATTGGATTCATCTTTCGCTTTGAAACGGAAGTTTTCACCCACGCCGTCGCGCTTTGCAAAAACATGGTTGTCGCCTTCATAGCCATAGCGCACATCGCGAAGCCCCACGGCGCCGGCCATGTCTTGCAATTCGCAATCGCCGTTAGCAGCACATGTTAAGCAATCAAGCGGATGATCAGAAATATAAAGTTCCATAACACCTTTGCGCAAATTGCCAAGGCGATCCGATTGGGTTTTCACTTTGATGCCAGCGGCAACGGGTGTAGTGCAAGATGCAGGCGTTCCCTTGCGGCCTTCGATCTCCACAAGGCACAAACGGCATGAACCAAATGAGTTGAGCGAGTCAGTTGCGCAAAGCTTTGGGATCTTGGTGCCCAGCTCCATCGCCGCCCGCATGATTGATGTGCCTTCCGGCACAGTGATGGAATGGCCATCAATCTCCAACGTGACCATCTGGGTCGCCTCAGATTTTGGGGTGCCGAAATCAGTTTCTTTGATCAACATGATGTGTTCCTATTCCGCAGCTTGAAGGCGAGCAGGTTTATCGAAATCTTCGGGGAAATGTTTTATGGCACTCATCACTGGCATCGGCGTTAATCCGCCCATGGCGCAGAGTGACCCATCAGTCATGGTTTGACATAAATCTTCGAGCAGCAACAGATTGGCATCGCGGTTTTCACCAGCGACGATCTTATCAATCGTTTCAGCACCACGTATGGAACCAATACGGCAAGGCGTGCATTTGCCACAAGATTCGATGGCGCAGAATTCCATGGCAAAACGCGCTTGTGCCGCCATATCAACGGAATCATCAAACACCACGAGACCGCCGTGACCGACCATTGCAGCGTTTGCGGCGAAGGTTTCATAATCCATCGGCAAATCAAGTTGTGACTCTGGAAGATAAGAACCCAGTGGGCCACCCACCTGCACGGCGCGCAGTTTGCGGCCCGTGAATGTGCCGCCGCCAAAATCGTTAATCAGTGTACGGAGCGTTATGCCGAAAGCTTTTTCAACCAATCCGCCATGCTTGATGTTCCCGGCCAATTGGAATGGCAAGGTTCCCCGCGAACGGCCCATGCCATAATTCTTATAAGCAGCACCGCCCTTTGCCAGAATGAATGGAACAGCAGCAAAGCTGAGGACGTTGTTGATTATGGTTGGCTTGCCAAACAAGCCTTGTAGTGCCGGAATTGGCGGCTTAGCGCGTACCATGCCGCGCTTGCCTTCAAGAGATTCCAACATCGCAGTTTCTTCACCGCAAATATAAGCGCCCGCACCACGACGCACTTCAAGATCAAAAGAATGATCCGTGGACTGAATATTATGCCCAAGCCATTTTGCAGCAGTCGCAATGCCAATCGCTTGCTTCATCGTGGCTATCGCATCAGGATATTCCGAGCGAATATAGATGAAGCCCTTCGTTGCGCCAGCAGCAATCCCAGCAACAGTCATACCCTCGATAAGCATGAAGGGATCACCCTCCATTACCATGCGGTCGGCGAATGTGCCTGAGTCACCTTCATCAGCATTGCAGCAAACATATTTCTGATCAGCTTTTGTAACGTGAACGGTTTTCCACTTGATGCCCGTTGGAAACGCCGCACCACCGCGACCGCGCAAACCGGATTCTGTGACCTCAGCAACGATAGCAGCGCCAGTCATGGACAAAGCTTTCCGCAATCCTTCAAAACCGCCATGCGAAATATAATCGCTGAGTGAAACGGGATCGGTGATGCCAGCGCGAGCGAAAGTCAAACGCTCTTGATTTTTGAGATAGGGCAACTCATCAACAAGGCCGTGGCCCAATTGATGTTTTGCGCCTTCATAAAACTTTGCGGCAAAAAGGCTTCTGACATCGCCTGCTTCAACCGGGCCATAACCCACACGACCATTTGGTGTTTCCACTTCCACAAAAGTTTCCAGCCACGCCATGCCGCGGGTGGAGTTTCGAATAATCTGTATACTGATGTTTTGCGCTGCGGCCTCAGCGGCA
>JAYTSN010000110.1:0-5673 GCA_043745625.1 Aestuariivirga sp.
GTTCAATAAGTTTTTTGATGTGCAAGGGCAGCACATGGCCATAGCGCTTGATGGTGCCTTCCCATGTGAGATCAGCCAGCTGTTGTTGAGCAGTTTTACCTTCGGGGATCGTTTCGTTTGGATAGTTATATTTAATCTGGTCGAGAGTGAAATTGACCTGGCTTGCAAAGCGCATGGTTTCGGCGATGGCTTCTGGTGCTTTATGAAATAGCTTCGCCATTTCACCAGCAGATTTTAAATGACGTTCTGCGTTGGCTTCCAAAAGGCACCCTGCCTGGCTCAAGGTTTTATGTTCACGAATACAGGTGACGATATCATGAAGCGGGCGCCGCTCTGGGCAATGGTAAAGCACATCGTTGGTGGCCAGCAGAGGCACATTGGTTGAAACGCTAAGCTGCTTGAAAGCGTTGAGGCGCTGATGATCATCACCATGATATGGCATTGTAACACCAAGCCAGACGCGACCGGGACCGAGGCGCTGGAGGTGTCGCAAATTACTTTCTAACTCGTCATTCCCGCGTAGGCGGGAATCTCTGTTTGGGTATTCCGGCAGAAGCGAAACGGAGATCCCCGCCTTGGCGGGGATGACGGAGGAAAGAGGAGTGGGATTGTGGGACTGTTTTCGGTTCCAAAACTTCCCCACCTCTTGCCTCACGCTCATAGGCGCATCGGGGTGCTCCGGCATCACCACCATTAACAGGCCCTCTTGCCAGTTCAGAAGATCGTCAAAACGAAGATAGCATTCACCTTTGGGCGCATGGGATTTTCCAGCACTGAGCAACCGGCACAGATTTGCATAAGCGGCGCGGTTGGTTGGATAGGCCAAAATATCAGGTGTGCCATCGGTGAAGACCAGCCTTGCACCCACGAGAAGTTTTGGCTTCACGCCTTTAAGTTCTTGATGCGCTGCATAGGCCCGCACCACTCCTGCCAGTGTATTACGGTCGGCGATGCCAATGGCCGCAAGCCCCAGCTCTGAAGCTGTTTCCACCAACTCTCTGGGATGAGATGCGCCGCGCAAAAACGAATAATTCGTCGTCACGGCGATTTCAGCATAGGGGCTCATGCAAACAATCCTTGCAGAAACCATTGTTCAGTGGCTGCGTTGCAATAAAACCAATAGCGCCTGCCCTCTAAGTCTTCTGCGCGAAAATAATCACGCGTGGGCATTGCCTCTTCATGCCGCCACCATTCCATGGCGATGCGCTCGGGGCCTTCGTTCTGGGTCATTATGCGGTTGCTTTTGCGCCAGTTAAGCCTTGTGGGAGTGGCCAGAATAACGGGCTCTGGCCTTGCAAACATGCGCAAGGGCCGACGCGGCGTGGCATTTTTTATACGTGGTTTTTTCCAATCCAATTTTGATGCGAATGCTGTTTGTGCTTGTATCACGGTGAAGGATTTTTCGGGGATATGAGTGTCGTTGGATTTAAAGACCAGAACACGGTGGCTGCCAAACCGGGCTGCTAAACGATCAATCAGAAAGCTGATTTCGGCCTTTTCATGGGCGTGGGTATTCAGATCGGAAATGTCTGAACTGATGGCCTCCACACGAACCGCGCAAAGGCGAATGAGATCAAAACCAAAGCCCGGATCAAGCGGATCTGAAATCATTGCCAGCTTCTCGCGAAACAGGCGGTCAATCATTGCGGGGTCTCTTGTGGGTGCTCCGGTTTCAATTGCGATGTGCCGCACTGCGCCATCGGTTCTGAAAAATGCGGCTTCAAGGCGGCGTGCGCCTTGGCCATGACGCTCCATGATTTTTCCCAATGCCAAGGCCAATGATGACAATGACGCCCTGATGACCTCTTCATTGGTAATTGGTTCAGAGAAGCTTTTTTCCTTCCAATAATCAGGTGGTGGCCTGCGCGGCGTTATGGGTTTTGAGCTGCGTCCTAAAGCCTCGTCCAAAACCTCCAGCATGGCAGACCCTAGGCGCACAACAAGTTCATTGCGTTTGCGCGTTGCCACTTGGCCTATGGTTTTAAGACCCGCGCGGCGGAGGGCATCTGTGGCGGTTGAACCCAGATTAAGCGCTTCGATGGGAAGTTGCTTCATGGCTTGTTCTTCTTGGCCACAGGCAATCACAGTGCCATCTTTATAGCGTGCCAAAGCGCGAGCGGCCACGGCAGTTCCAGCCATCGCCCCGCGTAATGCAAAACCTTGAGCGCGCAGACTTCTGCAAATATGATCAAGCATTGCCTGCTCGCCGCCAAAAAGATGGCTGGCACCCGTTACATCCAACAAGAGATGACGTGGGCCATCACATGCGACAAACGGCGTGAACCAGTCACACCAATCTGCAATGCGAACCAGCAATTTTGCATCTGCCGTTTCATCGGTTTGAACCACTTCAAGTGCAGGTAACATGGCGCGGGCATTGGCCAAGGGTTGGCCAACGCGCAGACCAAGAGAGGTTGCTTGGCGATCTAGTGCTTGCAGAACCATGGCACTTTTAACTTTGGCCACTGCGACCAAGGGGGGAGATGCAATGTCTGGCTTGGCGCGCCGTTGCAACCTGTCAGTTGGTAGACGCGGAAACCATAGCGCCACAATCCGCCTTGGCATTTTGGAAGACACATTCATCACAATTCCATTCCATAAACCATTGCCCGGTTTTTCCATGCCGGTTGCGAACAAGATTTGCTTCAAAGGCTGGATAACCCCAGTCTTCACTGCGCTTGGGTGATGGTGCCGCACGCACCAGCCAACGGGTTTCGGCTGTGCTGGTGTTTGGCTTTGCGCTGAAGCGCAAAAAAATGGCTGTGACGGATTTTTGTGAGGCGGCAAGGGTTAGACGCCGGCTTGCCACCAAATCGAAAATTTTCGGATTACCGATCATTTCAATAATTACTGCGCCAAGTGCAGCACAGGACAATGCATCATTGGCAACGCGCAAGGCATCATCAGCATTGCTCGCATAGAATAATAAAAACCGAGATGGGTTATGCCCCAGCTCGCATAATCCTGTTGCAGAAATCTCCCCAAATTCATGCGCTGAAAAATCTGGTCTGATCCAAAGTGTTTGCTTTGCCCCTGAAATGCGTGACGCAAGCCCTGCCATAAAACCTGTTGCTGCCGTTTCATGGCCGGGAACAGCAAAAACCTCATGCAGCACGCCGCGTTGAAGACCACCGCGCAAGCAAAGATCAACTTCGTTAGGCCCGAGTGGAATGCGGATAGACGTTTCCTGCAGTTCTGGCTTTTCGATCAAAGCTTTTAAGGCCGTCAGATTTGCAACGTGATGAGGTGAAAGTATTTGCATTCGCGGAATGTAAGAACAAAATAAGAACACTGTCAAGTTGAGTCTTTAATGACCTCATATGTGAACTGGGTTTCCATCGCGCATGGATGGCGCTGCTTATATCGCTCACCATCGCACTGTAGGTCGTTGCCGTGATTGGCGTGCTTAAAGATGGACGCTTTTATTGTTACGCTTGCTTTATAATTGTTCAATTGGCAAACCGCTACTGACTTGCTATTTGGTTAAGTCTTTCATCGTCATTTAAATCGGCGGATGTGCTTTGCTAAAACTAACGGATTCAAGATCTATAAAATTTCGAATTGTTGCATTAGTTGTAACAATTTTTGCGCCTTTGATTGTGCTGTTTACCATTGTCACGATGAATCTTGCGGCTGCTAATCGAGCAACCATTGAATTACAGCGCCAAAGTACCACACACGAACTTTCTGCCGTAGTTGACCGCAAGTTTTTGGAACTCAAAGGCACTCTGAACGGCATAGCGTTATCGCTCGCATCACAAACAACCATAAGCATGCAATTTGATCAACCGCTTGCACAAAAAGCAAAAATTGCCCAGATCGTCAATCTCTGGAGCTTTGACGCCTCTGCGAATGTCAAAGAAAGATTCATCGATGTGCCCCAGAATTTGCCCCACCCCACTTTATCAAGCGCGCTGATTGCGCAGGTTTTTTCTGGCCAATCAGCCATCTCGCAGGTGGCTGGTGTGGGTTTTGATGGCGCAACAATAATCATAGCAGTTCCGGTCTTTCAGAATACGAACAACGTTACATCGGGTTTGGCCGCTGAAATCAAAGTGTCTTATTTCGCCCAAGTTTTTAAAGAAGCGGGAATGAAGGACAACTGGGTCGCGGCTGTTGTTGATCAGTCGGGGAATTTTATTGCACGAAGTTTGGACGGCGAAAAGCGTGTGGGCACGCGGGCTCGGCCAGAACTTCTAGAGGCTGCGAAAAATATAGACTGGGCAGGCACATTCGAGAATGTGACGTCCGAGGGTCTTGCTGTTTTGAACTCCTATCACCGCTCACCCATCACACAGTGGACATCTGTTGTGGCAGTACCAAAAACAGAGTTGGCGGCCCCAATGCAGCATGCTTTAACATATATGTTATTGGGCGGTTTGGGCGCTTTAGCACTTTCACTTTTGGCTGCCACAGTTTTTGCAGGAAGAATTGCCGTGCCTATCGCCAATCTGAGCCGCTACGCAACCTCATTGGCTGAGGGCAAAGCGATACCGCCTGAAAAATATAAAATCAGTGAAATCGAAACTGTGAAAAAGTCGCTTGATCATGCAATGGCAAAATCAGCTAAGCTGGCTGCGATGGTAGCAGCTTCCGGCGATGCTATTGTGAGCACTGGGCTCGATAATAAAATCCAAGATTGGAATAATGGTGCAGAAAACCTATTCGGATATAAAGCCGAAGAAATAATCGGAAAACAAAAGTCGATTTTGGTGCCGCCAGAATTATTATCCAATTTCAAGGCGCAGCGAACTCAAATTTTAAAAGGAGAGGTGGTACGGGGCGAGACCGTTTATCTTAAAAAAGACGCAACGAGGGTCAACGTTGAATTAGTTGCGGCGCCGATTAAAAACGAACGTGGTGCAATTACCAGTTATTCAACCACTATTCGCGACATCACCGAACGAACGGCTGCGCGCGATCACCGCTTCCTATTGATGAGGGAGTTGGCACATCGCACAAAAAATCAATTGGCAATCATTCAATCAATCGCACAACAAACCAAGCGCACCGCGACTACGGTTGAGGGTTTTGTTGCGGCATTTAATGGTCGAATTCAGGGGCTTAGCGCATCACACGATATTCTCTCAAAGCAAGAGTGGCGGGCGGTTTCCTTGCATGAGTTGGTGGTATCGCAAATTTCGGTGCTTACTGATGAGCTTGATAAATTCGTAAAACTGGACGGCCCGGAAATTGCCTTGAGTGCGGTTCATGCCGAAGCGCTGGGCTTGGCGCTGCATGAGCTTACAACCAATTCAATTAAATATGGCGCGCTAAGCATCAGTTCTGGAAAGGTCGCAATTTGTTGGGCTGTTAGCGACACAGATTCGTCTCCGCAGATTTTATTTGAATGGCGAGAATCGAATGGACCAAAAATTGAACAAATACCAACCGACAAAGGATTTGGATCAACAGTTTTAAATCGTATCACTGCAACTTCCCTTGGTGGTAAATCAAGCAGCGAATTTCTGCCTGAAGGATTTTATTGGTGTGTGAAATGGCAGCTAAAAACTTAACGGCACACTGAAACCAATAATCATTGATCAGAGCAACGGTTGCTCAAATGCGATCAATCAACACCAAGTTTCGTCACCCCGGCGAAGGCCGCTATCATATTCACACATCTTTTTCAGCGAAATCTGAAAATCAATAAAAGCTCTATTTTCTCCATAT
>JAYTSN010000111.1:0-15415 GCA_043745625.1 Aestuariivirga sp.
AGCTTGTGGCATGGCAAATTACCTCCACAAACCTTGAATCACATCCCAACTGATTTGGGAACCCAATGCCGATTCTATTTGAAAATGTGTTGCTCTAAGGTGTCCCGTTTCATTTTTGGGTTCAATTTTTGGGCGGGTATTATTCCACCGAGGCGCATGTTGGGGCGTTCATTGTTGTAAGTCCAGATCCAATATGCTGCGTGATCTTGCACTTCGCTGAGTATTGAGAAGTCGTATTGGCCGAGCCATTCATGGCGGGCAGTTCGGGTGTTGCGTTCGATATAGGCGTTCTTCTGGGGCTTTCCGGGTTGGATGTGATGCAGCGCAATGCCGTTTCGTCCTGTCCATTAGGAGCGTCCGGTACAGCAAGCGCTTCTGACATCTCGCTTCAGGCGTTTTCTGCTTTCACGGCCATCTGTCGGCGTTGACCCCCTCAGTGATTGATGGCATTCGGCTGCCGGGTGGTAAATGGCCTTGCTGTTTTTTCTGAGAGCCTCCTTCAGCCACTCGTTTGCATGCTGAGTTCGGCGAACATTTTCTTCAGCCGACGGTTCTCGTCTTGGACACCCTTCAACTCGGCAATCATGGTAGCATCCATGCCGCCATATTTGGCCCGCTATTTGTAATCAGCTGCAATTATCAAGGACCTGACTGCTGGCTCTGTAAAGTAATTTAGCTGTTTTGCGGCGGTTGCCCGTGACTATCTATGATGAATGGAAAAAGCAAATAACGAAAATAATTTTCGTTAGAAATTTTTGGAAATAGCCAAGGTTTCTACTTTGGAATTAATATCCATCGATAATTTCAACCGCTCTTGCCAGGCCTTGATGTTTTCGAGTGTCAACTGGCCACTTAGATCTGCGTGCAGTTTGGGAATGAGAGATTCTTGGATTGGACGTCCACAGTAAAATCCTTGCAGTTCATCACACCCCGAAGTCTTAGCAAATTCGTGTTGCAATTCTGTCTCGATACCTTCCGCTAGAACGGGAACGCTGAGAGCCGTGCCTAAACCAACAACTGCCTTAAAAATAGCATCTGAACGCTCGTTTGAACCGGTAAGTTGAATGAACGATCCGTCAACCTTGATGCGGTCAAACGGAAATGAGTTGAGCAACGACAACGAAGAATAGCCGATACCAAAATCGTCCATTGCAATAGAAATGCCGAGTGCCTTGATCTGGCGCAAATTGTGAAGGGCGCGGTTCAGATCAAGAATAAGAGCTGTTTCTGTGATCTCGAGCTCTAATCGTCCAGGAGATATACCATAATCCACAAGCGCTGCGCGGACATCTGCAACGATCGTTGGTTGGCAGATTGCTCTGGCAGACACATTGATCGCCATTCGCGGCATCCAATCACATTCGGCCAGATGTTGGCAACCGCGCCGCAAAACCCACCTGTCAATTTCAATGATCAAGCCATTTTCTTCAGCAATCGGGATAAAATCTCCTGCTGAAACTTGGCCACGCGTACGGCTGCTCCAGCGCAACAATGCTTCAAAGCCCGCAAGTTCTCCGGTGGCAGTAAAAAACTGCGGCTGCAAAGCTAAACTCAACTCATCATCTTGAATCGCATGACGCAAATCATGGGCAAGTGCACGCCGATACCGGATCAGCTGATCCATGCTCGCATCGAAGACGCAAATCGAACGTTCGATTTCTGATTTACCGCGATACATTGCCAGGTCGGCATTGCCCAACAATTCTTGCCGATTTTTGCCGTGCTGCGGATAAAGCGCAACACCAATTGTGACGCTGACCTCGATAACTCTGTCTTCCCATTTTACGGTCATGGCCATGGCCGTCGAAATACGTTTGGCAAGATCAAGCGCGCTATCATGATCAGCATTTTGCTTTATCAATACAAATTCGTCACCACCCAGACGTGCGCAGAACTCACCTTTTCCCAACGCTGAACGCAAATGCCATGCACATTGAGTCAAAATATGATCACCAGCGGCGTGGCCGAAAAAATCATTCACTTCTTTGAATCTATTGAAGTCAAACAACAAAACCGCAAGCTTGCTGCCATCCTCATTTGCCTTTTCCAGAGACTCATCCATGAAAGAATTGAAAGCCATGCGGTTTGGCAGGTCTGTCAAAGTGTCTTTTATGGCAATGGCACGAATGCGTTCTTCCGCCTGTTCACGTGCGCGTAAATCATTCACACGATCTGTTACGTCATGCAAAGTCAGGATCAGGCTGCCGTCTACCAATTTGGAAATATGGCGCTCTAACACCATGGTTCCTAAGAAGATGTCTTGTTGCTCGGAAGCGAAAGCCATATCAATCAACTGCTGCTTGCCATCTGCAGTATCCCCGAAAACCCTTTTGGCAAATTGCGACATTTGACTATTGGCGAGGCTTTCTGTGCCATCGCTATTCATGACTGCGATGCCAGACTTGGTGTTCTTGAGAATACTTTGCAGCAGACGCTGACGATTGGCATGTGCTATTGAGTACCGCACTGAACGATCCAACACGTCAGGGTTCAACGCAGTTTTCGAAATGAAATCAGATGAGCCTGCTTTCAATGCCGCATTATCTACAAGTTGATCAGAAATGCCCGTGAGCAAGATGATGGGCGTATCAATCCCAGCACCACGCACACTATTGATGAAATCAATGCCCGTGACTGCGCCAAGTCGGTAGTCACTGAAAATAACATCAAACGTAGCCTTCGACAGCTCTACCATCGCTAACAGCGAAGAAGATGCAGTCGTAATGTTGTAATAGGTGTTTGCAACTTGAGTCAAAACGTCAGTGATGAGGTATAGATCATCCTCATCATCATCGACGATTAATACTCTAACTGATGAACCCATTGTCATTGGCGCGTGCATTTTGATTCCAGAAAATCGCTTTTAAAATTCAGATCAACCAAACTTTCTCGTCTCGTCTGTTGCTTCAGCATTTAAAATCACATTCTTTGTTGCCAAAAGATTGCGAATGTCTCCCAATTTTCGAAGGCCCGAAATTTCAGGCATGGTAAAGCGCAAATGGAAGGCATTTTCGATTGCAAAAAGTACTTCAATGTGACGCAACGAATCCCACTTCGGGGTGTTTTGTGCATTGGATTCCTCGTTGAGCAGTGCTGGCTCAACATCAAGAACTTTTCCGACGAGGTTATAGAGTTGCATTTATTCTCTCCTGTTAATTTGATTTTATTTTAAGCAAAAATTACGTTGCGCACAGCTTCCGGCCAGCGACTTTCGTCAAAGCCATGCTGTGTGAAAGCCGCCAAAACCCAGCGTTCAATGCCGAGGCCCACGCAACCTGTTTGGGCTGGTTCACCATTTTTGCAGGTGAAGCCAAAGCGTTTGCCGAAGAAATTGCCGTGCAGGTTGATCGAACCGCAAGCAAGTTGCTTGACACTTCCATCATTCGCTAGAGCAGGAATTTTAATTTCATTTTTTACTTCTTGTGATGCCTGCCAGAACTTCTTGGCAGCAGACACCGTGGCAAAGAATGGGTCGGTGGCCGTTTGCACTTGGCAATCAATATCCATAAATGCAGCGAGTTGTTCTACAACTGGTAGGGCCTTGGCGCGTATGCCGCGCACATAGTCTTCATCGCCAACAAACACGAGTTCGCGCACGTTAAATTCATAAAGACGATCAAGGCCATTGATATTGCGTGATTCATATCTGAACACGCGGCCAAGCCATGTGTAGCATTGGCCTTCGTCGAATGATTGACCTGTTAAAGTGGGATAGCATGGAAAACACGCCGCAGGATTGAGGCACATGCCATCAATGTGGATGTGATCTTGCTGTGGCATCAATGCGCCTTCCGAGCAGGAGTTTGCACGTCGGAATTCTTCGATTGCGTCAAAGTCTTCAATCACGTTGCCAACGAAAGTCACGGCATTCGGATGTGAATCGAAATAGCCGCATTTGTGCAAAGTGTCGGCATCGATCATCGCTGGAAAATGCGATTCTTTGGCTGCAAAGGCGGCGCTATATAGTTCTCCGGCCTTGTCGTTAATTAACTTAGCCAGTTTCAAAACGGGTCCGCTATAGGCAACTTGACCTTTGCCATAATCATACATCCAGCCGCGCTTTACCAATTCATCGTTTACGCCAGCAAAATAGGGACCAGTGTCTTTGCGCTTTGTTTCTACAAAAACTTTAATTTCAAATCCTGTGATCTGCCGAACCATAACGCCCAAAAAGCGTTGGGTTTTTTCTTTGGTTTTTTGAAGATCAGCACCAGGGCGCATAACAACGCGAGCCGTCTTGCCATCTTCGCAGACGTGAATCCGTTCGATAAAGGGCGAAACGAAAACTGACTCCTTCTCAATGTCGCCTGCCACTTCACGGACTACTTCGCGTGGCAGGTCTAATACAAACTCTGTAAAATTATGATTGTGGGTGTTCATCTTGTCTCTCCAATTAGAATTTGTAGTAAAGGAACCCAGAACTGGATCCGATTGAGGCAATTCCGGCTGTCAGAACTAAAGCAGTCAACAATGCGGAGCTGAGTTTTGGTTTCCATGCAATAAGACCTGCAACCAATGGTGTGTCGTGTGGCATCGTGTCGATAACCGGCCATTCGTTATGTAGAAACTGTTGGGTATTTGGCAACAGCAGCGCAATCGCACCCATAATAACGATCATTGATAAAGCTTGAGCATTGTCGATTGCCGGCACAGCACCTGTCTGGGCAAATCCGCTCAGTGCAGTCATGTTGCCAAACATTGCCATTGCTGTGGAAACATCAGGCGCGCGGAACATCACCAGACCGCAAACCACCGTAACCATTGTGATGAGCCAAGCAACTGGCGATGGCAGTTTGATTCCAGAAAATTCACGCCATGCCAAGAACGTTGCAATCGCCAAACCATGCATCAAACCGTAAACAATGTAAGTCCAGCCCGCGCCGTGCCAAACACCAGCGAACAAGAATGTGACAATCGAAGGCACTGCAGCAGCGAGCGTGAAGCGACCCACCCGACCCAAGCGCCAACGCATGGCGCTGCGAACGCCGTGCATCGCCAGACCTGAATAAATGTAAGCCGTAAAAAAGCGCGTCATCGTCATGTGCCAACGGCGCCAAAAATCTGAAATATTTGTGGATTTAAGTGGCGAGTCAAAATTCAGCGGCAGCTTGATTGCAAAAATAGTGCCAAGGCCGATCGCCATGTCGGAATAACCAGAGAAATCAAAATATAGCTGCAATGTAAAGCTCAGAGCTCCAATCCAAGATGTGCCAGCGTCTATAGCTGAACCGTGTTGGGCTGCACCAAAAACACTGTCCGCAAAGGGTGCAATGCTGTCAGCAAACAAAACTTTCTTGCACAGTCCCATCGCAAACATTGTGATGCCAATAAATACACGGCGCATATCAAGCACTGGAAATTGTGGATCGTTCAGTTGTTCCAACATCTCACGCTGCATCACCAGTGGGCCCGCTGTCACACAAGGGAAGAAAGCTGAGAATACGATATAATCGGAGAAACGATGCGGCAGCAGTTTTCCATTTGAAGCATCAATCAAGAAGCCGATTTGCACAAAGGTAAAGAATGACACACCCAGCGGGGCTACGATGCTTAGATGGTCAAACCCGCCGCCTGAAAATTGATTGGCCACGTCGATGAAGAAATTGGTGTATTTCAAATAACCCAGCATCGCCAAATTGGTAGCGATGCCGCCAAACAGCAGGTTTTTAGCCATTCGCGGGTTGGAGCTTAAATTGGCTACAACATTGCCCACCGTGAAATTAAAAATCATCGATACAAGCAATATCCCTAAGAGAGGCAAGCCCCACATGGCGTAGAAAACGAGTGATATTGTTGCGAGCAAAGTGATTGCTTGCTTTGCACCACCAAAATGATGAGCAAATGCAAAACCGATGAATGCCACCGGTACAAATCCAAATATGAACTGCAATGAGGTAAATGACATCAGCTAAACTTTCTCAAACCATCGAGGGCCAAGAATTGATCGAATACCTTTTGCAAGCATTTCGGATTCGAATGTTCTGCGTCGATATACATCTCAGAGGTGCAGCCCATTTTGTGTGGGTTGAACCCGCCGAAAATCGGAAAGTCATATTTTGTTGAAAATTTTTGAGTCAGTGCTTCAACGCGGGCAAGCCCTTCCGCGTAGGGCGTTCCTGCAATTTGGTCATAAAATGTCGGGTTAAATGGTGGATTGGTCAGATAGACTTGAACACCTTGTTTTTTCAAATAGGCAAACAAAGAATCAAACGCAGCAACTCCTTTTGCATCAATCAGAGGAGGATTGGCTAAAGCCACCTTGGCATATTTGTTCACTTCGTCCAGCGTTCGTTCCGGCGTAAAAATATGCATCTTCTTGTTTGACCAAACGATCGAACCATCTGGTAAAACCATATCCATATTTTCAAGCATTTTGGCTGATGTCGGAGCTGGATGTTCAGATGCGTTATACCAGCGCGTGAAATTTTCGAACAACATTGGCATAGAGATCAAAGCCTGGAGCCGATGATACGGTGCCGTCTTCCAATAGCCTTCTGGTTCAATTCCTAGGCGCTGCGTCATCGCGCGGTAAGCTGGAATACCCGGTTCCCACAGCCAATCTTTGCGGGCATCAACCGGTGTAAATTGCCTGTCGCGAATGGAAATGATAAGCTTATTTGGCAGTCTATCGTGGCTGATCAGAAGTTCCACCATGCCAAGTGGGTCTTCCCAATAGTCGCGGTGAATATGGGCGTTAAAAACGTCCATGCCCCTCAGTTGGTCTTTGTGGGCTTCCTGCCAATGGCTCGCACCAAGAATGATGAGTTCTGGCGTCTTAGTCATGCGCTTTAATTGTTCATCACGCAGTGCGCGAATATTTAAGTTAAGATCAAAAACCGCATAATTCTTGCCGTCAGCATGCGCATCAGCAGCGGGCACCATTCCATTTTTGCCATACATTTCTGGCCCATAGACTTGGTTAGCATACCAAATACCGCTCATGCTTGCCAAGAAACATGCGGTGAATGCTAGACCATAAAATAATTGACCTGCGGCTTTTTTAGCCTTTTGAGCTTGAGTACCAAAAGGTGCATCAACTACTGCGCCAAGTGCTTCTGCTGCAGGCAGCTTCTTTGCAGCTGCAGCAGCAAAACGCAAAGCACGCACAAGTTCGTCTGCGCCATTCACTTCACTGTCTATACTCAAACTCACGTTGCCCGCCCCGTAGTACTCAACACCCAATCAGTTGCAATTATCACGTGCACGAATAAACAACTGTTAATTGGAATGCTAAAACGGCCACCTAATATTGCTGTTGTAAATTGCGGTGAACAAAGGATTAACGTGTTTTACGGCAAAGCTTGCGTTGAAATTTAGGCTGCAATTTTCTTGGATGGCAATTCATCAACAGATTCAGTCACACGAGCTGGGATTGCAACGCGTTGCTTGCGCATGAACAAACTTAACGCAAGTGGAGCCAAAAATATTGGTATTTGCGAAACGCCCACATACTGCGCTGTGCTGACGCTGGAAACGCCTGAAAGCAAGATGAAACCCAGACCAACATTGCGGAACCCACCGACGATGCTCGCTGTCATGGCATCATTTATGCCTTGGCGAAACATCACAACAGCCGTGAGATAGGCCATACCAATTCCAAGTCCATTCACAATGATCAGATAAAGTAAAAACCGTTTCAGATCCGTGTGCATGAGATCACGCGCTGGGCCTACAAGCCCGACGCCAAAAATGATGAGGGCAATAATCGTTGAACGACGCGAAACACTTTCAATGGTTTCGGCTATTTTAGGCCGCAAACCGGTTGAAATTCCCATGTAAACAAGAAACAGACCCAACGGTGCAACAAGAAAAATCATACAGCGGTCTAAATATAGAGCTAAATCCAAACTGACTTTTGCATGAAGCACGAGGGTAAAAAACACGAAATAAGAAAGCGGCATTAGAAATGTCGACAAAACCATACATTGAAGTGCGCGCTGTTTATTAACTTGAAGAAGCTCGGCAAAAGTAGGCGAAGCAAAAAGCGAGCC
Source organism: Aestuariivirga sp. (assembly GCA_043745625.1). GTDB lineage: Bacteria > Pseudomonadota > Alphaproteobacteria > Rhizobiales > Aestuariivirgaceae > Aestuariivirga. The sequence continues at coordinate 7,992 of JAYTSN010000111.1, forward strand.
TGCCGATGCCGTTGTCACCAATAACATGGTAATTGTTGAATCAATCCGCGCCAAATGCGCTGCCGCCACAACGATGCTTGGCAAACCAAGGAGCTGCCACAACACAACCTTCCAAACTTTTGAATCGAGTGTAAATACTTGGTCAACTTCTAATCGCCCCATTGGCAACAATGACATGACGATCAAGGTAAAAAGACTCACAAGACTATAAGGTTTGAAAATTTCGGACAGCCCAGGGATAAAAAATCCAGCAAAAATTGCTCCTGCGAGAATCCAACACGCAATTGTCCGTTCAAAACTCGAAAGCATCGTTCCCTACCGTCTCGTAACTCAACACATTTAAGATCGGCCGCTTTCAAAAATCGGGCAATCAACCTTGTTCCAGAGATATTATGGTGCAAATTCGTTAAAACTACGAAAATGCCAATTTTACAATACCGTACAACACCTTCACGCTTCATTTATTACTTTCGTCTAAGAATTTTTTAAATTTGGGGATTTCAAGTGACAATCAGCAGCAATGTGACGCCTTTTAATGCGGGCTCTGAAATTGAACAAACTGAGCTGGTTCCATCAAAAAATAGCGCCGAAATTGGTGATCTTTTCGCAGGAGCAGATGTTGGTTTAGCTTTATTTGATGCTGAACTGCGTCTTCTGGCATGTAATGATCTTTATAAATCGCTTTGCGGCTATCAGACTTCAGACATGCCCACTGGAATCCAACTGCAAAAACTGATGCAGATCACATTTCAGCGCTTGAATGTTCCGTCTCAAGACGTTGCTGAAAAAATTGAAAAAATTATTGATCGGTTGCAGCCTGGCACTGCCTATTCCTTCCGCTATACCGCACCGAGCGGCAGCATGGTCGAAATCCGTCGCCGGCGGCTTCCAAATGGTACTGCGGTGGAAACAGCCCGGCAAATTGATGCCTCAGCCTCCAACATTGATCTCAACGCGCAATATGAAATGATTGCTGAGCAGTCACGTTCGCGGCTGATGCACGCGCTTGATGTGATGGCCGACGGTTTTGCTCTTTATGACGCTAAAGACCGAATGGTTCTCTATAACCGCAAATACTTAGATTACAGCCCTCTCGCCGCGGATGTGATCATGCCTGGTGCTGAGAAAGAAGAAATTCTTCGGAAGTCCACCGCACGTGGTGCTTTTGTTCTCAACGGCATGACAGATGAGCAATATATTGAGTGGCGCCTCGATAAACACCGCAATCCAAGTGAGCCCTATCAAATTCAGCTCACGGATGGCCGTTGGCTTCTCATAACGGAAAAGCGCACCAATGACGGAGGCATCGTCGGAACACGCTCCGACATTACCGAAATTAAACTTCGCGAAATCGAGATGCTTCGCATTTCAAAACAATTGCACGCGCGCAACCTGCATTTTGACACCGCATTGACAAACATGGTGCAAGGTCTTTGCATGTTTGACAAAGATCAAAAACTTATCGTGGTCAACAAGCGCTATCTCGAAATTTATGGGTTCTCTGCTGATGTGGTTAAGCCAGACATTTCGCTGCGTGAAATCATGCAATATTCAGTCAGCCTTGGTAACTACACGGTCGAAGAAGCTGATCGCGCGTTGGCCCAGCGCAACGACCCAAGCCAACTCGCCCGCCGTAGCTTGATCAAGCAATATTTGAAAGACGGTCGTGTCATCGCCGTGATGAACGAGCCTATGGCAGATGGCGGCACAATCGCTACTTATCAAGACATCACAGAAACTGAGCACAATGCAACGATGATGTTGCAATATACGCAAAAGCTCGAACATTCGAACCGTGAGTTGGCAGATTTCGCTTATGTAGCGTCACATGATTTACAAGAACCATTGCGAAAAATTGAGGCTTTCGGCGAGCGTTTGGTCAATAAATATTCATCAATCCTTCCAGATGATGGAAAAATGTTTGTAGACCGCATGCAGAATGCTGCTGGTCGCATGCGCACTTTGATCAATGACTTGCTTTCCTATTCGCGCGTAACCACTGGCGCAAAAGAATTTCAGAATGCTTCGTTAAGCAAAGTGTTGGGTGAAGTTCTCTCGGATCTGCAAATTCGCATCGAAGAGACAAAGGCCACAATTAATTTTGATCAATTGCCAACAATTGAATGCGAACCCATGCAAATGCGGCAACTGCTGCAAAATCTTTTGGGCAACGCGCTGAAGTTCCGTAAAGCTGATGTTTTGCCCATCATTACTATAAGTACTGAAATCGTGCCTGCAGATGAAACAATGGGCATTGGCAGCCACGCCAAATTGATCTTTGCTGATAATGGCATTGGATTTGATAACGAGTTCAAAGACAAAATCTTCACTATCTTCCAGCGTTTGCATAGCCGTACAGAATATGAGGGCACGGGTATTGGCCTTGCCACTGTCAGAAAAATCGTTGAACGACATGGTGGCACGATCAACGCTGACGGCCAATTAAATATTGGTTCAAAGTTTTATGTTACACTCCCGATTGAACAAAATAAAAAAGGTACGGCAACATGATACGCAATAGTTTTCCCGTCCGCATCGCGGTTGCAGACGATGATGCCGATGATCGCATGATGATTAAAGACGCATTTGAAGCATCAAAACTTGGTAATCCAATTGATTTTGTCGAGGACGGCGTTCAGCTTCTTGAATATCTGCGCCGACAAGGCAAATGGGCGCATTTAGCAGGTCAGCCTTATCCAGGCTTCATTCTCCTTGATCTCAATATGCCGCGCAAAGATGGTCGTACGGTTCTCAAGGAAATTAAGGCGGATCCTGATCTGCACCGCATTCCCGTTATCATTCTCACAACTTCGAAGGCCGAAGAGGACATCATCAAGACTTATAATCTTGGCGTCAATTCTTTCATCTGCAAACCAGTGTCCTTCGACAAACTGGTCGACATCGTGAAGACGGTTGGCCATTATTGGGTAGAGATTGTATCGTTGCCGCCAGAGTGTCAGCGCTCTGCTGCGTAACCCAGTTATAGAAAACAAAATGATTGCAGGCCTCGGAAATTATCCGGGGCCTTTTTATTTGCCACTAACTATAATTTCTGGAAACAGCTGTGCTTTGTTTATCCGCGCACCGGAATCATGTGGTGCGGCAACCACATTGCCAGTTCGGGGAACGCAATCAGAATGAAGACCATCACCAGCATGACAGCATGCATCGGCATTGACCACCAACCTATCTTAAACATGTCATTGCCCGTCATCGATTGCAGCACCGTCAGGTTAAAGCCAACGGGCGGTGTGATCTGCGCCATTTCCACGACCAACACCATAAATATACCAAACCAAATCATATCAATTCCGGCATGGCGCACCATCGGCTCAACAATTGCGATGGTGAGTGCAACGCATGAAATGCCATCGAGAAAATGACCGAGGATTGTATAAAGAACCAAGAGACCCATCAACAGCCAAAAGGCTGTGAGGTGCAGCCCTTCAACCCACTGCGCCAACATTTCTGGTAAACGGAGATAACCCATTGCAAGCGAAAGTGAGCCCGCAGCAACGAGAATTAGAGAAATCATAACCGAAGTTCGCGTGGCACTCATAGCGCTTTCAACAAACATTTTCAGATTCAATGTGCCTTGAAGACAAGCCAGAAAAAGTGCACCCATAACGCCCACTGCAGCAGCCTCCGTAGCTGTTGCAATTCCGAACATCATCGTACCAATGACCAAGCCGAGCAGAACCACAATTGGTATAAGTGCGCGTGCACCATGGAGTTTTTCACGCCAACCGACCTTGTCCTCTTGGGCTGGCATGCTGTCTTTCATAAACAGCGATACAAGTGCAACATAGCCAGAGAACATTGCCGCCAACACGATACCCGGCAGAATTCCAGCTATATTAAGGGCTGCGATTGATTCATTCGTCAACGCACCATAGACAATCATGATAATCGAAGGCGGGATCATCAGCCCAAGCGTTGCAGGCCCTGCCAAAGTGCTAACAATCAAATGTTCGGGGTAACCGCGCTTGCGCAATTCCGGAATTGTCATTTTGCCGACCGTAGTAAGTGTCGCAACAGATGAACCAGAAACAGCAGCAACAAGCGTACAGCCGACAACATTAGTATGCAGCAACCCACCAGGAATGCGGCGCATCAAGGGTGAAAGGCCTTTGAACAAATCTTCCGAAAGTCTGGATTGAAACAAAATATCGCCCATCCAGATGAACATCGGAAGAGCTGTCAACATCCACGATGAAGCGCCCGACCATGCGGTGGTAGCGATTGAAAATCCAGCAGGCCTTCCCGCAATTACATCAATAGCGATTGCAGCAACTGCCATCAGAACTGGTGCAATCCACACTCCTGCTGCCAGCAATGCAAACATGAGTGCCAGCAACAAACTGATTGTGATGATGGGAATCATGGCCAGCACTCCAGCTCAAACCGTCTGAACGCTGGGCTGAAAGCGATATTTGCCGATCAGCAGAAGTGTTAGAAAATTATCGGTCATGGCGATGGCAAATAACACGCTGCCAATTGCCATTGTCGCTTGAGGAATCCACAAAGGCGTAGCATCGAGATCTGTGCTGACATCCTGCAGGACGAAAGTTGTATAGACCATGTTGCAGCAATACCAGGCGAACCACGAAGCGATAACCATCCCTGTTGCAAACGCAAAGAGATCAATATAAATTCGAAATGATCCAAATAGTTTTGAAATAGTCTCAATGCGGATATGCGATCCTCGGCTTAGCGCATGGGCCAAACCAAGATAGGTTGACGCGGCCATTAAATAGCCAGCATAACTTGAAAGCCCGCGAACATTGATCCCAAGATAACGCGTTGCAATTTGGGTGATCGTGACAAAGAGGATCAAACATATGCAAACCGCGGCCGCATAGCCTGCCCAAAGATAGGCCTTGTCGAGCAACCGCATCCAAGAACCAGTCAACTGGTTTTCAACATTGTCTTGAGCTATGGAAGTCGACATCATTTTCCTAGGCGAATATCAGATCGTTTCAGTTTGGCTTTTTGAACTGCGCCATGATGATGCTGCCGGCGTCACCTGCTTTAGCGGCCCATTCTGCTGCAACAGTTTCACCAACTTTTGCGAGTTCAGCGCTAAGCTTTTCTGACGGTGGAAGGACCTGAACGCTGTTGCTCTTTAACGTGGCAAGGGCTTCGTCGTCTGCAGTTTTAGACTTTTCCAATCCTGCTGCTTCTGCCTTGGCAGAACAATCGATCAAGACGTCTTGTTTCTCTTTGGGAAGAGCTGTCCAAATTGCTTTGTTCACAATCACATAGTTACGCGGCAACCAAGCTTTCACTTGATAGAAGTGATTAAGCTGTTCCCAAACATTGCTGTCTTTGCCAGTCACAGATGAGGTCATCAACGAGTTGATAACGCCAGCAGCCATGCCTTGACTGATTTCAGCGGCTTCCAGCGAAACGGGAGTCATGCCAGTCAAAGCTGCGATGCGCGCACTTGCTTTATTATAAGCACGCACTTTTGTGCCTAGCATATCAGCAACAGAATTTACGTCTTTATTAAAATACAGGCCATTCGGTGGCCATGGCACGGAGTACAGCAACTTTAGGCCTTGCCCGTCCAATATGCGGTCCAATTCAGGGCGCTCAGCTTGGTAAAGTTTCACTGAGGCTTCATAAGTGGTGGCAATGAACGGGATAGAATCGGTGCCAAACACCGGGTTCTCATTTTCATGTGATGAAAGCAGGCGCTCACCAATTTGGGTCTGGCCAGTTTGCACAGCGCGTTTGATATCATTGCCTTTGAAAAGTGATCCGTTGGGATGAAGCATGATGGTAATATCGCCATTCGTGCCTTTGTTCACGCAAACGCTGAACTCTTGGGCATTAATGGTTTGAAAATTCGAAGCCGGATAGGCAGTTGGCATATCCCACATTTCGGCGGCAGCCGCACTGCCTGCCAATGGTGCCAAAAACAATAAAGCGGGAATCGAATTTCTGGTGATTTTCATTTAATTACCTTATTGCCCCAATAACCAAAGCTCCGTCGTTGAATGTTCCGACACGACGCAGCACATTTTCTTTTTCGCTAAATGCTGTAAACGATGAGCAGTTAAAATGTGGTTCGCATTCTATTGTCGAGCCTTCAAACGCTGCTTTAATGAGCACAATCTGGTTATTTGGTTTATGAATCGTAACACTTCGCTCAGGCAAAGCATCGTTTGGCACAAAAGCCCCGCATCAGATCTGTCCGTGGCAAGTTTTACAGATGATGGAACACTGGCCATTTCTGGATTGCATGAAATTTTGTCCCCCCAAGAAAAAGATGAGTCTGCCACATTGTCCGATCCTACAGAACTTCGGCATTACATCGCGCGCCGCTGCTTTCAACGACTTTTTTTACATGAGCTTCTGTCAACAAACATTGCGCCAGACAAACTGGACATAATCCATCAACGTGATGTCCGCCCTTATTGTGTGAATGCGCCGGAATTTAATTTGTCATTTTCTTCGAGTGGTACAACTGCCATTGCCTGCGCCAGTGCAAGTCACGCTGTGGGGATTGATATTGAGCGGTATCGCAATGTTGAAAATGTTATCGCTTTGTCAAAGCGATATTTCACTCCTAAAGAGGCACAAGCCCTGTCAAATTTGCCACCTTCAGAGCAAAGCCAATCTTTTTTATATTATTGGACCGCCAAAGAGGCCGGACTGAAGGCTATTGGCGAGGGCATCGTTTTTGGGCTCAACACTTTCTGCGTGAAAGATAAAGGCAATTTTTCATACGAAATTCACGGCCCGCAAGAAATTTCTCAGGATTGGCACCTTCAATATTTAGAAATCATACCTCAACACCTCGTTGCGCTGGTCAAAATGATTAATGTGGGAAAAGCTTGACTCAGGCTTGAAACGATCCGATCGCTCATTTACCGTTTTTTAACGAATTGTACTTCGTGATTCGTTGAAGAATGGAATTTGGTGAACGATGTTTCGCGTACTGGCTGCTTTTGGAATTTGTTTTTTGTTCACTGTGAACTTGTCTTTCGCGGCCGATTTGCTGTTGTTCATAGAGAAAACAGCCCCAGTCCATCACAAAAAAACAATTCTTCACACGAAAAAACCAGCCGCGAAGCCACAATCCATTGTTTCGATGCCGGTTGTCACGAATGTACCTGATACAAAAGAGCTGGAATCAGTTGTTAAAATTCCAACTCCAGTCGCTCCTATTGTCACCAGTAATCTAGCTTGGATGCTTGGACCAATGACGGCTAATGCTGATGGCGGCAAGCGTGAAGGTTCAAACAGTGCTACGGCGAATATTGTGGTCGACAAGCCTGGCACGGTTATTGGGCCTGAAATGATCATCGAACTGGAAGGCCATGTTGTAAAGACAGTTCAATCTACTGTGCGTCTTGATATTCATGTTGGAGATGTAAAGAAATCACTCATATGGCGTGCCGATGAAATCAAATCTG
>JAYTSN010000112.1:0-1885 GCA_043745625.1 Aestuariivirga sp.
AACGTGATCGGCATGATGCCCCATCCAGAAAACATGATTGAGCCACTGCACGGCAAGCTCGATTGCAGGCCGCTGTTTGAGAGCTTGATGGCGGCTTAAGGTTCTGCGAGCCATCCTTGGTACCGCACAATGCGCCCTACTATTGGCGCGCGTATTTCGACATCAAAATTGAACCGACCATCCTTTCCATGTTCATTGGCAATTGCATGCGGCATCAAAAATGTTGGCAGTGGCAGGCCCAGAATATCCCAGCCGCGCAGCACCAAGCCAAGTTTACCTAAGGTTTCTGTAACTGCCATTCCAAAATTTAACGGTCCGAAACTTTCGACCAGAAGCCCCTCATAACGACCTTGGCCAAACTTCTGCCGCGAAGAAAATTTCCGGCCCGCAAAACCGCGCGTCCAAGTTTCACCCTTAGCAGCAATTTCTATTTCGACTGTTAGCGGGACTTTTTCACCAGCTAGTGGAAAGCGCATGATACCAGCAATAACACGGCCCAAAATATTCGAGGAAGGCAAGATATCAGCTTGGCCTTCCATGCTGAAGCTTTGCTTCTGCTGATGGAAATTTTTGAGCGGGGTATCAAGGCGTGACAGTGCATCGCCCATCACCCGCTGATAAAGCGTGCCATCAACTTCACTTCGAAAACCATAAATGATCCCGTGTTTGGCCAGTGAGGGCGCATAATCTGCCAACTCTAATTCGCGGTGGCCAGAACGTGCGCCAATTTTCGGAGGCCTGCCGTCCAGACAGTTTCGAATGATCGCTTCTGCGGCCATCGAGGGAACAAGTGGGCCGCCGTCGCCTTCGGCCAGCAAATGCCAACTGCGGGTTTCACCTTTCCCTTTCACCTGCACAATCATACCACCGCGATGTTCACCCCAACGCAGAGTGTTGATGACCCAGTTCATGATTGGTGTTAGTGGTAACAGCGACCGCAAAACCCTAAGCCTCACTAAGCCTGCGGCGAGCCATAACAAGCGGTGCAACAGCGCCGGAGTTGGCCCTGCTCCCATCCAAATCGATTTTACCTCTGGCCAATCCCATGACAAGATTTTGTTATCCGGAACGTCCGTGAGTGCAAACCGGATTGGATGTAGAGGCATGTAGCCTGGCACATTGACAACCATCCGCTTACTATCAAAAAACCCAAATCCAGTCTGCCATTTGCCGTCCTTTAAAATGGGAACGGGTTTGCCCGAATAACTGGCAATTGCCTTAATCACATTCAAGCCAACGCCTGCAAAGGGCGAAGGCGCAATGCCTGCCTGTATTTCATCAATAAATTTTAGCCCAACAGCCAACTTGCGCACCACAGCAGCGGTGAGTACGGGAAAACTGCTCATGCCGGAAATCGCGTAGCAATTTGCTTCTTTTGCTTTTTGATCGAATGCTGAAATGCCCGCTACAAAATCTGCACCATCGGCCAGATCAATGTAATTTACTTTTACTGCCAAGCAGGCTTCGACAAATCTATAGGGATGATCTCCATATATCTGAAAAGGGCCAGAGGCATCGACCACCAAATCTGGCTTTACATGTTCTAAAACGTCTTCCGGCTGCGACCGATCAAGACACAACGGAACCAGTATCGCATCCGCAATTTTTGAATTGCAAAACTCTTCTGCTTTTTGCAGATTTCGCCCGGCTACATAAATTGTGAGGCGCTGCTCGTCCGACAGCAAATCTACCAAACGGCCGCCAAATGTGCCGTATCCCCCGACGATTAAAATTTTCATTGCATAAGTCTTGTATCAAACTGGTACTAATCTTGAACTAAGTTTTGCAAAAATTGCGCAAGCTTGATTAGTATTTGGTTCACTCTCGTATCTGTTAATACTAGATTAACGCCATTTTATTTGGCTGAATGCAATCACCCACACGG
>JAYTSN010000113.1:0-5584 GCA_043745625.1 Aestuariivirga sp.
GGGATAGGTGAGGGGACGGTTCACCACACTCTAACTTCATCACTATTTACCCCGACATCACTGCCAAAGCAGGCATCCAGCTTTACTGCTGCCATTTAAATGAGATAAAAAATGAAATTCACCCTCTCCTGGCTTAAAGAACATCTCGATACCACGGCGACGCTTGATCAAATCTGCGAAGGCTTGATTGGGGTTGGGCTTGAGGTTGAGGAAGTCTCCGACCGCACCAAGGAACTCGCCGCCTTCAAAGTGGCCTATGTGCAGGAAGCTGAAAAGCATCCCAATGCCGATAAGTTGCGGCTGTGCAAAGTGGAAACTGACACAGGTGTAATCCAAGTGGTTTGCGGTGCACCCAATGCGCGAGCTGGCATGAAGGCGATTATTGCGCTTCCGGGGGCGGTGATTCCTGTGACCAAAGCTGTGCTCGAAAAAGGCTCTATCCGCGGTCAAGAATCCCAGGGCATGATGTGTTCGGAGCGTGAGTTGCTGCTGTCGGAGGAGCATGACGGCATTATTGATGTGTTAGGTGATTGGCCGGTGGGAACACCTGCTGTGGTCGCCCTCGGTCTTGATGACCCAATGATTTATATCAAGGTGACGGCTAACCGGCCCGATGCATTGGGCATTCATGGGCTGGCGCGTGATTTGGCAGCCAAGGGTCTAGGCACGTTGAAGCCGCTCAATGCTGCGCCTGTGCAAGGCACGTTCATATCACCGATCAGTGTTTCGGTTGATGAGAAAACTTCTTGTTCGCTGTTCGTTGGACGCTATTTCAAAGGCGTAAAAAACCGGCCATCGCCCGCGTGGTTGCAAGCACGGCTGAAATCCATCGGCCTGCGCCCGATTTCAACTTTGGTTGATATTACCAATTACATCACCTTCACTTATGGCCGACCCTTACATGTGTTTGATGCTGATAAAGTGCATGGCAACGTTGGCGCGCGCCTCGCCAAAGATGGCGAGTCTTTGGTAGCACTGGATGGCAAGACTTACCTGCTGACAGGTCAAATGACGGTGATTGCTGACGATAAAACCGCTGAAGGCATTGCAGGCATTATGGGTGGCGAGGCATCTGGTTGTTCGGACGACACAACCAACGTGTTCCTCGAAGCCGCTTATTTTGATCCGCAAGCCACAGCTGCTACGGGCCGCAAACTTGGCATCATATCAGATGCACGGTACCGCTTCGAACGCGGCATTGACCCGGCCTTCACGCAGACGGGGGCTGAGATTGCTACGCGTTTGATTTTGGAATTATGTGGCGGTGAAGCTTCAGAGCTGGTGGTTGCAGGTGCTGTGCCCAATACGGCGCGGTCTTTCACTTTGCGCAAGACCCGTGTGAAATCTTTAGGTGGCGTCGATGTTCCGTGGACGGATCAATTGCGCATTTTGGCCGATTTAGGTTTTGTCGTTTCCGAAGATGGAGTTGCGCAAGTTCCAAGCTGGCGGCCTGATGTGAAGGGCGAGGCGGATCTGGTTGAAGAAATCTGCCGCATTTACGGCTTAGAGAATATTCCAAATGCACCGATGACACGTCCGCATGATATTGCACGGCCTGTGCTCAACCCATTGCAAAAGCGCATGCTTGCCGCGCGGCGTACATTGGCCACACGCGGTTTCAACGAAGCTGTGACGTGGGCATTTTTGCCAGAAGCGCACGCCAAATTATTTGGCGGTGGCCACAATGAATTAAAACTCAGCAATGCAATTTCATCTGAACTCACCGACATGCGGCCATCGCTGTTGCCAAATTTAATTGCGGCGGCGGGCCGCAATGTGGCGCGGGGATTTGCTGATGTGATGCTGGCTGAAGTGGGCCATGCTTATGCAGGCGACAAGATGTCCGACGAAACATTACGTGCTGCAGGCATTCGCCGTGGTGCCGCAGTGTCGCGCAATGTCCAAGGCGGTAAGCGTGATGTGGATGCCTTTGATGGGAAGGCTGATGTGCTCAGCGTTCTTGAATCTTGCGGCGTGGCTGTGGCCTCGTTGCAAGTTATCTCCGGCGCGCCCGTTTGGTTCCACCCCGGTCGTTCCGGCACCCTTCAAATGGGGCCACAAAATAAGTTGGCATATTTCGGCGAAATCCATCCGCGTGTTTTGCAGGCGATGGATGTGAAGGGGCCACTGGTTGCGTTTGAAATTATCTTGAATGCATTACCGGCCTCAAAAGCAAAATCAAACGCACGCGCCGCACTGAGCATCTTCGATCTCATGCCGCTGTCGCGCGACTTTGCCTTTGTCGTCGATGACAAAGTGCAAGCTGCAGAACTGGTCAAAGCTGTCAAAGGCGTTGACAAAGTTTTGATTGCCGATGTGAATGTGTTTGATCTTTATAAACTGGAAGGCGGCAAGACATCACTGGCAGTTGAGGTGATTTTGCAGCCCAAGGATAAGACTTTCACAGATGTTGAGATTGAGGCATTATCGGCCAAGATTGTAGCGACGGCGGCGAAGGCTGTTGGAGCAACGTTGCGGGGTTAAGGTGGAAGAAAAACGCCCAGCGGTTTACATTCTCGCAAGCCGTAAATATGGGGCGATTTACATTGGTGTGACTTCGGGCTTGTGGAATAGAGTTGCAGTTCATAATCAAGCAGAAGTGGCTGGTTTTACGAAGGACTATCACATTTATCTGCTTGTTTGGTACGAGCATTATCATTCAATGGAAGCGGCCATCAGGCGCGAGAAGCAATTAAAGAAGTGGAACAGAATTTGGAAGATTGCGCTTATTGAAAAAATGAATCAGAACTGGAATGATTTGCATGATCAAATTGACTATGATGGAACTCTCATTGAGCTTTCCTAGTTTCTCATCAGACGTCATTCCCGCTTTCGTGGGAATGACGAATATGGTGGTATTAGTTTGGAAATTTCAAATTTCAGTGGCGTTGAAGAGATGAGTTTGCGTTCCCTCACCTATCCCGTTGTAAAAACAACGGGCCCCTTTCCTCTCCCGTTAAAGAAACGGGCCAGGACGTTTTGGAGATTGCTATGACAACATCCCTCGCCCTCAAAAATCTCAAAGCCCATCGCAAGGCTTCTGTGCTTGATATGCGCAAAGCTTTTGCAAAAGATGCTAAGCGCTTCGACACGTTCTCGGCCAAGGCTGACGATCTGCTTCTCGATTATTCCAAGTGTGCGGTAACTTCCAAAACGATGTCGCTGCTGCAAGCTTTGGCAAAGTCAGCAAAAGTCGAAGCGGCTCGCGATGCCATGATGCGCGGTGATATTATCAACACCACGGAACATCGCGCTGTGTTGCACACGGCTCTCCGCCGCCCGCACACTGAAATGGTGTTCGTTGATGGCCATAATGTGGTGCACGGTATTCATGATGTGCTGAATGCCATGGCGCGCTTTGCTACTGATATTCGCAAAGGCAATATTACTGATGTGGTGAACATCGGCATTGGTGGTTCTGATTTGGGCCCCGCGATGGTGACACTGGCACTGGCCCCATATCAGGATGGCCCGCGCTGCCATTATGTTTCCAATGTTGATGGCGCGCATATTGCTGATACATTGAAAACTTTAAATCCGGCGACCACGCTTTTCATCATCGCATCCAAAACCTTCACCACTATTGAAACCATGACCAATGCGCGAACCGCTAGGTCTTGGATTGTGGAGAAATTGGGCGAGGCGGCTGTGGGCAATCACTTTGCGGCGGTTTCAACGGCTATTGATAAAGTGAAAGCCTTTGGCATTGCGGAAAATCGCATATTCGGATTTTGGGATTGGGTGGGCGGGCGCTATTCCATTTGGTCGGCCATTGGCCTGCCCGTGATGCTGGCCATTGGCCCTCATAATTTCATGCGCTTCCTGGCAGGGGGGCACGCCATGGACACGCATTTTGCCACGGCTAAACCAACTGAAAATCTGCCTGTGTTACTGGGCCTCCTCGGAGTGTGGCACCGAAACATTTGCGGCTATTCTTCTCGTGCCATTATTCCCTACGATCAACGCCTCTCGCGCTTTCCAGCTTATCTGCAACAGCTCGATATGGAATCAAATGGCAAACGCGTGGGAAAAGACGGCAAGCCGCTGAAGAACGCGTCGGGGCCAATCGTTTGGGGTGAACCCGGCACCAATGGGCAACATGCTTTCTTCCAATTGCTGCACCAAGGCACTGATGTGATCCCGGTGGAATTCTTGATTGCCGCTGAACCCCATGAAAAGGGCATGGATATTCACCACACGCTGCTGGTGTCAAATTGTTTAGCGCAAAGCCAAGCCCTGATGAAAGGCCGCACCCTGCGTGAGGCCGAAGCGCAATTCATCGCCGCCGGAAAATCAAAAGCCGAAGCAAAAATTTTAGCACCGCATAAAGTCTTCACGGGCAACCGCCCCTCACTCACACTGGCTTACAAGAAACTCGATCCCTACACCCTGGGACGCCTTATCGCCCTTTATGAACACCGCGTATTCGTGGAAGGCGTGATCTGGGGTCTTAACAGCTTTGATCAATGGGGTGTGGAGCTGGGCAAGGAATTGGCCACAGGTTTGCAGCCGGTTGTTGAGGGGCGGGCCGGGGTTGAGGGGCTTGATAGTTCGACCGTGGGTTTATTGGCGCATTTGCGGTAACGGCCCCCTCACCTATCCCCTTTCCTCTCCCGCAAGCGGTAGAGGACGTTAGGCTTGACGTTCACGCCAACCGCTGCCAAACACCGCGCCAAATGACCACTGAACCTTCACAAATCCGCAATTTTTCAATTATCGCCCATATTGATCACGGCAAATCAACACTGGCGGATCGCTTGATCCAGCTCTGCGGTGCCGTCAGTGACCGCGAGATGGTTGACCAGATCTTGGACTCCATGGATTTGGAGCGTGAGCGCGGGATTACGATTAAGGCCAACACGGTTCGCCTCGATTATAAAGCGAAAGATGGCAAGGCCTATGTGCTCAATTTGATCGACACGCCAGGCCATGTGGATTTTGCTTATGAAGTGTCGCGTTCTCTGGCGGCCTGCGAAGGCTCGCTTCTCGTGGTGGATGCCAGCCAAGGTGTTGAAGCCCAGACGCTGGCCAATGTCTATCAAGCCATCAATAACAATCACGAAATTATTCCAGTTCTCAACAAAGTGGATTTGCCCGCCGCCGAGCCTGAGCGCATTCAACAGCAGATCGAAGATGTGATCGGCATTGACGCCTCACAAGCTGTGATGATTTCGGCCAAGACGGGTCTTGGCGTGCCCGATGTTCTGGAAGCGATTGTCACAAGGCTGCCTGCACCAAAAGGTGATCGCACCAAGCCACTGAAAGCGCTGTTGGTTGACTCGTGGTATGACACCTATTTAGGCGTGGTGGTTTTGCTGCGCATTATTGACGGCGAACTCCGCAAGGGCATGCGCGTTAAGATGATGGGCACGGGTGGATCTTATTTGATCGACCGTGTTGGCGTGTCGCGCCCCAAGAAAGAAGTGGTGGCCAGCTTGGGCCCGGGCGAGATTGGTTTTTTCACAGCAGCCATTAAAGAAGTGGCCGATACGCGCGTGGGTGATACCGTCACTGACGAACGCAATCCCTGCGCCGCTGCGCTGCCAGATTTTAAAGAAGCGCAATCAGTTGTGTTTGCGGGCTT
>JAYTSN010000114.1:0-5576 GCA_043745625.1 Aestuariivirga sp.
TCAAGGCCCAGCGGCGTTGCGCCGGGCTTAGTGGCCGTGAACTTGAAAGGTCCACCCGAAACTTCGCAGACCCAGAGCGTCCGCATGAACTTGAGGCCAGTCAGCCTCCCTAGGTTTTTAGTGTGCCATTTCCGCAGCTGCGGGTTATTCGACTTCTGGCCGACGATGGGATTTATCACGACCGCATCGCTGAAGTGATCTACCACCGCGGCAATGGCAAAGACGCCGCCCAACCGCACATAAAGAGTTTTCTCAGGCGTGGTTTGCGCGGCCTGCGCGGCCTGTGCATGTAGATTATCCGACATTATAGCCATTGGAGGAACTATCACCGCCAGCCCTGCGACTACGCTGCGTCTAGTGAGAAAAGCCAAAACAGTTTGTTCCATGATCAGTTTCCTTTGCTTGAAGGTAGCTAGCCAACGCGCCTCAGGCAAAAAAGTTCCAGAAGGCCCCGCACTTTAGCCAAATAGAAATTCTCCAAGTCCGCCTCGGGACATATGCGCAGGTAGGTGTGAGCGCTGCTAAATTGGGCTAAAACTACAAAAGCGGAAATTCAATCTGACCCACGCCCTTTAAAGCGCGGGGTTATGGATGACTCCAGTGCGATCTTGGCAATCTCATCTTTGCGCATAAAAGCAACACCTTTCTGCTTTTGCGCATACTCCAAGAAGCGGCGCAGCGATTTTACGCGGGCAGGGCGTCCAGCGATGCGGTCGTGCAGGCTGATTGACATCATGCGGCGGCGCAGAGGTGCTTCTTCGTAAAGCTGGTCAAATTCATCGTAGAGTTGCCGTTCGAACGCATGGGTGCCGAAGTTATAGCGCTCGAACTGGATAATGTCGTTGTGGTTGATGGTGTAGGGCACAACTACGAAGTCTTGGCCATTCACCGGAATGATGAAAGGTTCATCGGTACTCACGTCGTCGATGTGATAGATGAAGCCTTGTTCTTGCAAAAGTGCCAAAGTGTTTTTGCTGCCGCGCATGGCCGGACAATTATATCCTCTTGGAGTGACACCCGTCACGCGGCGGATGACTTCAACATTGTCGGCGATGAATTTGCGCTCTGCCGTTTCATCAAGATCATATTGCGCTGTCCATGTCTGGCCGTGGGCTGCGGCTTCATGGCCACGCTCCACAATTTCGCGTGCAAGGGCAGGGGCTTTTTCAACGGCAACACCGACCATGTGCGAAGTGGTTTTGATTTTTAGTGCGCTGAAAAGATCAAGCAAACGTGGCATACCCTCACGCACCCCATATTGATACCAAGTGGTTGTCGGATAATCGCGAAACCCAGGCTTCAACTGAAAGCCATCGAGCGGACTGGGCGCGCCTGCATCAGGTTCGCCACCAGCTTCGAGCTGCATCGATATTGATATGACCAGACGAATGCCGTCCGGCCAGAAGACCGTATTGTTTACCATCACCTTGCTCCCATCAGACAACCCAATCAATCACAGCATGCGTGAAAATTATTTTCAATAGTGCTTGAAAAATTTTATCAAAAGTGCTTAACCCTGACGGTATGCGTAGGGCAACGGAAGATTTAAAAGCTGTTAAATACGCCATTTTTAAAGTTTAAAACTTACTAACATATAAATCGTCTCAGAATAAATCTGAGAAGGAAATTTTCAACTTAGTTGATTTAACCAACGTAAAACGAGGTTAATTCTTCGCAAGTTAACGGAGTGAAAGACATGGCAATTCCCGGAATTCGAGGCATGGAACATGTGGGTCTGACGGTTCCAAATTTGCAAGAAGCCTGTGATTTCTTCGAAAAGATTCTCGGCGCTGAAGTTCTGTTCTCAGCGGCAACCGACTTTCGCAACGATGACAGCAACTGGATGACCGATCATCTCAACATTCATCCACGCGCGGTGGTCAAGGAATTCCGTTATGTGCGCCTGGGCAACGGAACCAATCTTGAGCTTTTCGAATATTCATCACCCGATCAGAAAACGGTGCTTCCGAAGAATTCCGATGTCGGCGGCTATCATCTCGCTTTTTACGTTGACGATATTTATGCCGCAGTGAAATACCTGAGTGCCAACGGCGTGAAAGTGCTCGACGAGCCAACTGTGTACACGGAAGGGCCAAACATCGGTCTCACCTGGTGTTATTTCATGGCACCTTGGGGATTGCAGCTTGAAGTCGTTTCAGCGCCCAGCGGAACCAACTTTGACAAGGAAGCCAAAAAGGCCGGCCGCCGTCGTCTGTTTGACCCAAGCCGCGCTAACGAAACACTCATTTAGTTACGCGCAACTATTTCTTCCGCCATAAGAGAGAAAAATAAATATGTCACTTGTCACAATGGGTCCGATGTTGAAGCGCGCGCAATCCGAGCGTTATGCGATAGCGGCATTCAACATGATCGACTACAACTCCGTGCGCGCTATCATTGATGGTGCTGCAGAGTTGAGTGCACCAATCATTGTGCAAGTTTCGACCAAGACCATTAAACATTGGGGGTTCCAACCCATTGCTTCATGGGTGAAACAACTGGCGGGGAGCGTTAACATTCCTGTCGCGCTGCATTTGGATCACTGCTCCGATCTCAAGATTATCCAAGGCTGTATTGATGCGGGTTGGACATCCGTGATGTTTGATGGATCGGCTTTGCCCTATGCAGAGAACGTGAAGAAAAGTCGTGAAGCATATGACATGGCCACTGCCGCAGGGGTTGGCCTTGAAGCTGAAATTGGCGCCATTGGCGGCGTTGAAGATGACAAGTTTGTAGCCGAGGACAAGTCCATACTTGCAAATTTTGATGAGTGTGTTGCCTTCTGCAAGGAAATGCCGAAGCTCGCTGTTTTCGCTCCCGCTATTGGCACTGCTCATGGCTTTTATGCAGGCGAGCCCAAAATTGCCTACGATCTTCTTGACCGTATCACCGCAGTAATCGACATCCCGATTGCTTTGCACGGTGGCACAGGTCTCACGGAAGAACAGTTCCATCGTTGCATTGGCGCTGGCTGTGCCAAGGTCAATATTTCAACGATGCACAAGAACCGCTTTGTTGAAGGCTTCATTGGTGTGCGTGGAAAAAAACCAAAAGAAGCAGAGCCGCTGCCGTTTATTCAGGGCCAGTATGAAGCCATGAAGGGTGACGTGCTCGACATGATCCGTATTTTTGGCAGTGAAGGCCGCGCCAGTCATGCTGCAGGAAATTGATGAAATGCCCATACAGGCGCTGATTTTTGATTGTGATGGCGTCCTTGTGGACACTGAGCGTGACGGCCACCGAGTGGCATTCAATGAGACGTTTCGCCAACTGGGCTGGCCTGTAGAATGGTCGGTTGAGCGCTACGGAGAATTGCTAACGACGGCAGGTGGGAAGGAAAGAACCCGCAGGCATTTTGACGAGACCAGCTGGCCTTTTCCAGAATCCGAGCGTGACGCGCAGATTGCGAGGTCGCACAAAGTTAAAACTGATCTGTTTATGAAACTGATAGAGTCAGGCAAGCTGCCGCTGCGACCTGGCATCAGTCGCATTGTTGATGAAGCGATTGCAGCGGGTTTGAAAATTGCGGTATGCTCGACGTCAAATGAGCGGGCCGTGCAGGCCGTGGTCGATGTGATGCTCGGCAAGGAACGCGCAAAGCATATTACGGTTTTTGCAGGTGATGTTGTGGCAAAGAAAAAGCCTGATCCCGCGATCTATTTGCTTGCAGCACAAACACTGAAACTTGATGCGGCAAAATGTGTGGTAATCGAGGATTCCAACAATGGTCTTCGCGCCGCAAAAGCAGCTGGCATGAAGTGCTTGGTCACTGTTTCGTCGTATACGGGCGAAGAAGACTTCAAAATTGCTGATCGTGTTGTGCCCGATCTTGGCGATCCACCAAGTAGCGCTATAACAATTTCAGACATCAAACAGCTGATTCACTAATGCTCAGTTACTGAAGTGTTAGTAAGCAACGGCTAAAATTACTTATTCGTCAATAGGGCCACGCACATAGAAGTGCTCAAGCGCCTTGCCAGTTGCCTTGAGGCTGTTTCGCGCCTTTTCGCCAGTTCGAAACAGCACACCCAAGTATATCAGTTCAACCAGAAAAAGTTGGCAAATCCGGCCTTCAAGGAAGTCTCCATAAAGTGGCTGTTCAATAGAGTTGTGCCACGTGATGAGCTGGATTTCTGCGGCCTTTGCCACTGGCGAATTTAGATCGCTGGTAATGGCAATAGTTTTTGAGCCTTTGCTGCGCGCAAGACTTAATGCCGAAGCCACAGTTTCGGTCTGCCCAGTGTGCGAAATGCCAATCATGGTGCGCGTCGGGGACATCGTTGCGGCAGCTGCAATTTGCGTATAACCGTCCCGGTAGCTCATTGCGTCGACACCAACCTTTAAAAGTAAATGCACTGCTTCGTCACAAACAGACGCAGCACCGCCTACACCCACAAACACGGTCAACGATGCTTCCTTTACCGCATTCACAGCCTTTTCGAGACGGTATTCATCAAGCATGCGGTGGGTTTCGCGTAGTGAAGACGTCAAAGTGAGCGACAGCTTCTCGCTTAACGTAATCATGGAATCTGTCTCATCCAAACCGGTCGGAAGGTTTGCATAGACAGGCGAACGGCTTGATTCCTGTGCTACGGAAAGTTTTAAATTCGGGAAACCACTATATCCTAGTGCCCGACTGACACGGCTGACAGTAGCCTCACTGATACCCAAGTTTCGAGCGAACTCTGTAATTGAAGAATCAATCCGCGTGCCTGCGTTACTCCGCAGGTAGTCAGCTACCTTTCTTTCCGCCGGACGTAGATCACCATAATGAGTCTGGATGCGTTGCAAGAGTTCGCTACGTTCAGTTCCTGAAAACTCAGCGCTTACTTCGCTATTCTTTTCGCCGCTGTTTTCCATCCCAACCTCGTTCGATTATAATTGAATAGATTCCTGGAAGTTTCTTGATTTTACGTTCCCCAAGGGATGCATAACCTAACGGTGGGTGTATTGGCAATGACAGGTAAATAATTTTCAGACGGTGAAGAAAATTTTCTCGACAAATAATACATGTCGTAGTAGTGAAAACACTGTTATATATTAGCCTTTGGAGGAAGTAAGAAAAATGGCAAAAGAGTCGCCCAAAGTAAATGTGCCTTCAAAAGAGCTTTTGGAAAAACTTTTCTTCACGGCTTACTCGATTCGGGTATTTGAAACCGAGGGCATAAAACTTTATAGACAAGGCCTCATCAGGGGCTATTTCCACCCTTATTTGGGCCAAGAAGGGATCGCCACCGGGGCCTGTGCGGCGCTTACGAAAGGCGATTACATCGCCTCCACTCACAGGGGCCATGGTCATTGTATCGCCTTTGGTGCTGAGATCAAAAAGATGGTCGCCGAGCTTCTCCAAAAGGAAACGGGCTATTGCCGTGGCTATGGCGGTTCCATGCACATCGCTGACATCAGCACGGGCAATTTAGGCGCTAACGGCATTGTCGGTGCGGGAACGCCGCTCGGTGTAGGCGCTGCACTTGCTGCACAAGTTCGCGGCAGTGATGCTGTAACCGTAACTTTTACGACAGATGGCGCCACAAACAATGGCACCTTCCTTGAATCGCTCAACCTTGCTGCCATCT
>JAYTSN010000115.1:0-1862 GCA_043745625.1 Aestuariivirga sp.
GCGGATGAAGATCGCAAGTGTCACAGCGTGTTCGCCGCTGATGGATTTGATAATGGCATCCTGAATTGAGAACACGAATATGCCGAGGATCAGCGCGAAGATTCCGATGAGGTTGTGGCGGTGGGTGGGGGCGGTCATGGGAGTAGGCTTTAATCGAGAGTGGCATGTTAATGCAATCTGGCAGGTTGGGGTTAGAAGACGACATTGTTGATGCTGGACGATCACACTTGAAAACTAGAAAGTTGTGTGTCATTCTATGTGTAGAGGTTCACACATGACAACAAATCTTGCACTTGACCCCAAACTTTTGGATCGTGCGTTAAAAGTCAGCGGACAGAAAACCAAGAAAGCTGCTGTCACACTCGCTTTGGAAGAGTTCATCGCAAAGCGCAGCCAAAAAAATATGCTCGATCTTATGGGCAAACTCGAATGGGATGATAGCTTTGATTATAAAGCCGAACGCTCGCGCTGATGGCTTACTTTGTTGACACAACAGTCTGGTCGCTCGCCTTGCGCCGTGACGTGGTTGTTGATGTGCCAGAAGTGAGGGTGCTGAAAGCGGCTCTTGCCGAAGGAGGCCAGATCGTTACAACAGGTTTAGTGCTGCAAGAACTGTTACAAGGATTTACCGGCCCCAAAGCCAAAGCAGATATTGTCGACCGCTTCGCCGCAATTCCACTCATTGCACCTGACCGCGCAGATCACATCGCAGCAGCCGAACTGCGCAATATATGTCGCAGAGCAGGCGTGCAGGTGGGAACAGTAGATGCGATCCTAGCGCAACTCTGTATCAGGCATAAGTTGAGTTTGCTTTCGACCGACAATGACTTCAGGAATATGGCAAAGTTTGTTTCTCTAAACCTGTTTACCTATCCTAAACTCAAATAGCCATTTCATCGTCATTAGGTTGCAAGCCTAAAAGATGCCAAGCATTTTTATAGATGTCCATCCATCCCTTTGGAAAAGGGTTTTGCGTCCCCAAGTAAGAGTTTGAATAATCAGGTATCAATCGCCGGACATTGCTATCGTTGCGCTTCTGGCCTCGTTTTCCGAGTGTGCTTAGCCAAGACAAATGAGAACTATTGATGACTTCCGCCACTTTGGAGGAAGGCAGCAGAAAGATTTCGGGTCGAACTTCTGGCGACAGACCGAAATCAACGAAACAGTAAAACAATCGTTCGCCAATTAGTGAAGCGTGCTTTGGTTTCATATGCCAGCCCCCATCACTGCCAATAGCGCGACGTGATTTAACTTGGATTGTACAAAGCTTGTCGCCCACTAAGTCCGTTACAACAATATCTGCATTTGGCACTCCTTGTGGAGCAAGTGCCGCAATGAAACCGCGTCGTAAAAGTTCCGACATTACAAAATGTTCGCCCGCCGCCCCCAAAAGAGATGATTCAGCACTCATAGCGATACCTTCGAGAAATTATTCAATCCGTCTAATTCCCCACAATCGCCGCTTCCAGAATATCCAGACCTTCCTTCATAATCATCTCAGATGCTGTCAGCGGGGTCAGCAAGCGCACCACATCGCCGTAAACACCGCAGGTCAAAATCAGCAGGCCGCGTTCCAAGCATTTAGCAGCCAGCGCCTTGGCGCCACCTGCGTCTGGCTTGTTGCCGCCATGTTCAGTGACCATTTCAAAAGCGCACATGGCACCGAGGCCGCGGATGTCGCCCATCGGCATGCCCTTCTTTTTGGCTTTGATCGCATGCAAACGCTTCATGATCATTTCACCTTGGGCGACTGATTTTTCGAGAAGGTTTTCGGTCTCAAAAGCTTCGAACACACCAAGTGCGGCAGCGCAGGCCACGGCGTTACCTGCGTAAGTGCCGCCAATGCCGCCTGGGTCTGGCGA
>JAYTSN010000116.1:0-15228 GCA_043745625.1 Aestuariivirga sp.
AATGGACGAATTAATTGGGCCGCAAACCGCGGCTGATATTAGCCATGCCGAAATTTCACAAATAATTGAAAAACTGGCAATGCCCAGTGGCTTTGCAAAGCTCACAACTTTACAAAGAAGGCTTTTGCTCGCTGCAGTGCTGGGTTCAATTGTTCCAGCTGATGGACATGTGCGCAAAGTTGAAATGGAACAACTTGAAAAGCAGCTGCGCGTAAAATTCCAGTTTACACCCAGTCAATTACAAACGGCGCTGGCCATGGCCAGCAAGCAGGGCTCGCCTGCCGGTGTTGATCTTTTAGCCAAACATTTACCCGAACTTTTGAGCATTGAAGACCGCACACAGCTGATCGGCATGTTATGGCACTTGGCGCTGTGCGACCATGCACTTCACCAACGCGAGGAAACATTGATCTACAAAGTGGCAGACGCAGCAGGTGTATTGCGAAAGCGCGTGGCCGAACAACAATCCATAGCTTCAAGCAGAAATGGTATGCGGGCTTAAGCCCGATTCTTAGCAACCGACTCTGCCATAGAACACATGATTTCAAACATCATGACGGTGCCCGCATATGCCGTCATGCCCGAGGGATCAAACGGCGGTGAAACTTCGACAACATCGGCCCCCACAATGTTGAGCCCGCGCAACTCGCGCAGCATTTGCTGGGCTTGGAAAGTGGTAAAGCCACCAATTTCTGGCGTGCCTGTGCCTGGTGCATAAACCGGATCCAGCATGTCGATATCAAAGCTCACGTAAACATCTGAATCGCCCACAATCTTGCGGGCTTCGGCCATGATTGCTTTGGGGCCTTTTTCCATCGCCTCTTCAATGCGCACCAAACGCACGCCCATTTTCTCGCCATACTCAAAATCGTCATTGTCATACATTGATCCACGCAAACCTATTTGAATGGTGCGCTTAGGATCGAGAACGCCTTCTTCAATGGCACGGCGGAAGGGTGTGCCGTGAGTGTATTTGAACCCGCCGAAATAGGAGTCGTAGAGATCCGTATGCGCATCGAAATGAATCATGGCCACTGGCTTTTTTGCACCAACGGCGCGCAAGATCGGCAATGAACATAAATGATCCCCACCTGCCGAAAGTGGCCTGATGCCTTTAGCGATCAGTGCTTTAAAATAAGTTTCCACACGCACCAAAGTGTCATCAACACTTGCAGGGTTCACCGAGCAGTCGCCCAGATCAGCAACATTGGCCAAATCATAAGGTACAATCTGTGTGAGCTGATGCATGCGTCGCACCATGGATGATTGATCGCGCATTTGGCGGGGCCCATGGCGCGGGCCGGGACGATTGGTTGTGCCTCCATCCCAAGGAACGCCAACCACGCCAATATCAATGTTCTTGGCCTCGTCCAATGCAACATGGGGCAATCGAAAAAATGTTGATAGCCCGCCAAACCGAGGCGTTACAAGGCCGGACATAGGTTGGTTGTATTTGGTCATGGGGTTACCTCTTGATTTGCCGTGCTACCATAATGAAGATTCTTATGAAGCCAAGTCCTAATGGGCAGCGCTACCGCATATGGAAGCAATCACCCTTCCCCCGCCTGGGGAAGGTGGCGCGAAACGACGGATGAGGGCTGCGCCCACTTGGCCGCAGTGATACGGGTCAGGACTTTTCAAATCAAATTCTGAGTGCGCATCGTCCTCGCTGCGCTGCGGCCCGCATCCGGCCTGCGGGCACCTTCCCCCGACGGGGGAAGGGTAAGGACTTTGTCAAATGCGATAGCCCTCTGCCAAAGGGTGTGGCATTCATGCGTCCAGTCTGGTTAGATTGACACAATGGAAAATCATTTTGATATTATTGTTATAGGCGCAGGTATTGCGGGCGCTTCAGTGGCGGCGCATTTGGCCGAGCACCGCCAAGTCGCCATATTAGACATGGAAGACCGCGTTGGCTATCACACGACAAGCAGATCAGCCTCTAGTTTCGAGCCAAATTATGGCCCAAAGCCGATTCTTGCACTCACCCGTGCAAGCCGAGATTTTTTCATGGCACCGCCCAATGGTTTTACTGATGCACCACTTTTTACCAAGCGCGGTTCGTTGGTTCTAGAAGCCAAAGGGCAAGAACAACAGGCTCAGAATTTTTTGGCAAAAGCTGTTGACATTGAGGAACTGTCTGAAGAACAGTTGCGCGCCATGATCCCAGTGCTCCGCGAAGGTTATGCAAAGCGGGGTTTTTTAGAAGCAGGAACAGGTGCGCTTGATGTTGATCTTTTACACCGCGGATATTTGCGCCTGTTCAAACACCGCGGCGGGTTTTTGAAGCTTCAAGCAGGCGCTACCAAAATTACCAAGACAGGAGGCTATTGGCATATCGAAACGCCGCAAGGTGAATTCATCACAAAGCTCATCGTAAATGCGGCAGGCGCATGGGGTGATCAAGTGGCTATGCTTGCAGGGGTTAAAGCTGTTGGGCTCATTCCAAAGCGCCGGTCCATCGGTGTCATTGCGGTTCCAGGTTATGATGTGATGAAATGGCCATTCGTGGTCGATTGCGCCGAGAGCTGGTATATTGTGCCCCAAAGCGGCAAGCTTTTGGTATCATCGGCTGATGCCACACCTGTAGAGCCACATGATGCCTATGCAGATGATGAAGCCATTGCCATCGGCATTGACAGGTTGATGCAGGCCACAACACTTGATGTGCAACATTTGGAACATAGCTGGGGCGGGCTTCGCACTTTTTCACCAGATGGCGCACCTGTTGTGGGCTTTGATCCGTCGACGGATGATTTCTTCTGGCTGGTAGGGCAAGGCGGATATGGCATTCAATCATCGCCTGCTTTGTCGCGAACCGCTGCGGCAACGGTTTTGAAACAAGAAATTCCACGAGATGTTTTGGCAGCAGGCCTCAACATCAACGACATTCTTCCAAATAGATTGCGATAGATCATGAATAGACGTGCAGAACTCTCCATCGGCGAGGCCTTGGTTGGGCTTCTTGAGCAATATGGCGTTGAAACAATCTTTGGCATTCCAGGTGTGCACAACATCGAAATGTACCGTGCTCTGCCACGTTCAAAAATCAGACACATCTTGCCACGTCACGAACAGGGTGCTGGCTTTATGGCCGATGGTTATGCCAGGGCGACCGGAAAGCCCGGCGTGTGCTTTACGATTTCAGGGCCTGGTGTCACCAACATCCTCACACCCTTGGGCCAAGCGTGGAGTGACTCGTCAAATGTGTTGGTCATTTCAACAGCGCTTGATGTGGCCTATGCCGCGCAAGGCCGTGGCCGCTTGCATGAAATGATCAGCCAGTTCGATGCAGCCAAAGCCACAACGCAATATGCGTCCCGCGCCTATACGGCCCAAGATGTGCAGAATGCTTTTGCCGCAAGTTTTGCCCACTTTGCATCAGCAAGGCCGCGCCCCAGCTATATTGAAATTCCGCTGGATGTTTTATCTCAGCCCGCTGGCGGCGGTTGGAACGCGGCAGGCCTGCCTTCGCGGCCCCAAGCGAATGACACGCCAGTGAATGCTGCAATCGCAAAGTTAAATGCAGCAAAAAACCCCTGCATCATTTTAGGTGGCGGAGCCCAAGCAGCAGGCGTTTTCGCTTTGCACATTGCAGAAAGCTGCCAAGCGCCAATCTTAACGACTGTTGCCGGTAAAGGCATTGTGCCAACCAATCATCCACGTGTTTGGGGTTCGCACCTGGCACAACCAGACGTTCAAAAATTTTTGTTAGAGTCAGATTGCGCTTTGGTTGTGGGTTCTGAATTATCAGAAACAGATTTTTGGAATTTAGATTTTGCAATTTCAAATAATCTGATCCGTATCGATATTGATCCATCATCTTTGGCACGTCCACATGCGGCTGAAATTGCAATATTGGGTGATGCAGCAACAACGCTTGCAAAGATTGCGGCAGGTATGAAACCGCGCACCGCCAATCCACCATCAGCACCAATCACCCAAGATAACGCGCTTCGCCTCACGCTCAGAAAAATGCTGGATGTTATTCGCGAGGCGCTGCCACCTGAAACCGTCGTGGCTTCGGACATGACGCAGATCGCCTACGCCGCCAATGAAATTTTCCCCATGTATATTCCGCGCACGTGGCTGCATCCATCGGGCTTTGGAACGTTAGGATTTGCGCTGCCCGCGGCCATTGGTGCGAAATTTGGTGTGGGTGAGAAACCCGTTGTGGCACTCGCGGGCGATTATGGCCTGCAATATACATTGAATGAATTGGGCACAGCAGTGGAGCACAAATTGCCAGTGCCAATCTTGCTGTGGAACAATGATGCACTTGGCCAAATCCGCGACAACATGGTGGATGCAGGTATTCAACCCAATGCCGTGACCTTGCAAAACCCCGACTTCCAAATGCTGGCAAAAGCATACAGCGCTCGCGCCCAACGGCCTGAAAATTTGAAAGCGCTCAGCATTGCCATCAAAGCCGCATTAAAAGCCGACGGGCCGACACTCATCGAAATGACTCCACGGATGGTGAATGGCTAATTGGGCCATTATCTTTGATGTTGATGGCGTGTTGTTGGAACTCACGCCCGCCGAAGAGGAAGTGTTCTTTCAACCCTTCGCCTCGCGCTGCGCTGCCAGCAATCTTTCGCGTGATTGGAATTCATACCGCATTCGCAACGATGAAGACATCATTGCTGAAATCGTCGAGCACCTTGGTTTGCTCGAGCCGGAAAAACAAAATATCAAAACCGAATATCTGGCTCTGCTGCATGAGCAACTCAAAACTAAAGCACTCGCCCCAGCCCCTATAGAAGGCGCATACGAACTCCTCAGCACTTGCTCCACCTCCGCAATACTGGGCATCGCCACTGCGAATTTCCGGGAAGCCGCAAGACTGCGCCTCGAAAGTGCCGAACTTTGGCATCATGTTTCTCACCACGCATTTGGCGCCGATGGTGGTGGACACAAACATGAAATTCTCAGACGAGCTTTGCAATCAATCGAATTACCCAAATCCAACATCATCTATGTGGGCGATAATATTAACGATGTTGAAGCAGGGTTAATGAGTGGTGTAAGATTCATTGGATTCAGTGAAAACGCAGATCGTTTGAAAACCTTGCAAACTCATGGCGCACAATTTCTCGCTCAAAACCATGAGCAAACCATGACTATTATCAATTCATTTCTCGAATCTTAAGATTCCTGAATCAAGACTAAATCTTAACGTGAAAATTTATACCGGGGTAGATCGATGAGTGGCCATAGCCAATTTGCACTTTTGGGAACCAGGCGCTTTTTGCCGCTATTTATCGCGCAGGCCATCGGCGCATTCAATGACAACGCGTTCCGCTCAGCGCTTTCCATGCTGTTCATCTACGGGATGACCCGTGAACAACTACCCAACCCAGAGGGCGCTAACAGCCTTTCGGCAGCTTTGCTGATTATCCCATACTTTCTATTTTCGGCATTCGCAGGCCAACTGGCCGATAAATATGACAAAGCTGTTATCGCCCGCCGCATTAAACTTGCTGAAATCGGATTGATCACCATTGCCAGCTATTCGCTTTATTCAGGCAATGTCGCCTTGCAACTGCTCTGTATGTTTTTAGGCGGCATGCAATCAACCTTCTTCGGCCCGATCAAATATTCGATCCTTCCACAATATCTGAAAAACGAAGAATTGCTCGGCGGCATTGGCTTGGTTGAATTGGGAACGTTTGTTTCCGTTTTGCTCGGTACAATTTTCGGCAGCTTCTTTATTCTCAGCGGCACGGGCTTTGCGGGTTTAAGCGGCCGCGAAATCGTTTCAGGCGTAATGATCGGTTTGGCCGTGGTTGCATATATCGCGGCAGGGTTCATGCCCAAGGCGCCATCAGCCCAACCAGACATGAAGATCAACTATAATTTCATCACCGAAACCTGGACTGTGGTGAAGCAAGCCATGGAAAAACGCGATGTGTTTTTATGCATCCTCGGCATCAGCTGGTTCTGGTTTATGGGTGTTGTATTTCTCACCCAAATTTTGCCCTTCACAAAGAATGATCTTCACGCCACTGAAAATGCGGCCACCACAATTATGGCCGTGTTCAGCGTGGCAACTGGCATAGGCTCAGCCTATTGCAATGCGTTGCTCAAAGGTAAAATCACGCTGCGCTATGTGCCAATCGCAACCCTCATGATGAGCGTGTTTATGTTCGATCTTTATTTCGCAGCGGGTTCATTCGGTGCAATTGGCACAGCCGACACACCTTCAGGCCCAATGGCGCTGTTCACCACGTTCTCTGGCCTGCGCTGCCTGGTTGACTTATTCTTGATTGCATTTTTCTCTGGTCTGTTTGTTGTGCCGCTCTTTGCTGTCACACAAACACGAACACCGTTTTACCGCCGTGCGCGGGTGATTGGCGCCAACAACATCATCAATGCCATCTTCATGGTTGCTGCCACTCTCATTTCAGGTGTGATGCTCGCTCAAGATATCAGCGTTAAAACCATCTATGTGTTGATGGGCATCGTTAATCTGGGCGTTGTTGCCTATCTCATCATGCTGCTTCCGCAAACCATCTTCGCCTCTGTCGTGCGCGGCCTGTTTCGCTTCTTCTATCAAGTCGAACTCAAAGGCATGGAAAATTATCATGCCGCTGGCAAAAAGGTTTTGATCGTCCCCAATCACACATCATTCTTAGACGGCCCGTTGCTTTCGGCGTTTTTGCCAGAGCGTGCAGCATTCGCAATCAACACTAATGTCTCGAAAGCATGGTGGGTAAAGCCTGCATTCGCATTGTCTGACATGTGCCCCATCGACCCAACAAACCCGTTAGCATTGCGCACATTGGTAGAACGCTTAAAGCACAAGCAAAAAGTGGTGATCTTCCCTGAAGGCCGCATCACCACCACCGGCGGCCTGATGAAGATTTATGAAGGCCCATCGGCCATTGCCCAAATGGCGGGTGCGCGGGTTTTGCCTGTGCGTATTGACGGCGCAGTCTATTCGCCCTTCTCATATATGCGCGGCAAACTGCGCCTGAAAATGTTCCCAAAAATCACCATCACATTTTTGCCTCCGGTCAAATTTGAAGCACCCGCAACACTCAAAGGTTCAGCACTGCGGCAACACCAAGCCGAAAAACTTTATGATGTGATGTCCAACATGATGTTCAAAACATCAAACATCGACCGCACGTTATGGCAAGCGCTGCTGGATGCCCGCGCCGTGCACGGTGGTGACCGCGAGATCATTGAAGACATTCAGCGTAAGCCAACCACCTATGACCGTATCGTCATGGGTTCCATGGTTCTTGGCCGCAAACTAGCGGCACTTACACCAGGCGAGAAAAACGTAGCGGTGTTGATGCCAAACTCAACTGCAGTTGTGCTGGCAATGTTTGGCCTGTTCTCAACAGGCCGCAGACCCGCCATGCTCAACTTCTCGACTGGTGCTGTAAACATGTCTGCCGCCTGCACCGCAGCCGAAGTGCGCAGCATTATCACCTCACGTAAATTTATCGAAGTTGGCGAAATGCAGGCCGATATCGAACTGCTCTCGAAAACTTGCAAAATCATCTACCTCGAAGATGTGCGCGGCTCCATTGGCCCGAGTGATAAAATCTACGGCCTCTATTGCAAATATTTCGCTGGTTCTGCATCGCGCCGCGCCGGCGTTGAGAGTGATCCCAACCAGCCAGCGGTTATGCTTTTCACTTCTGGTTCGGAAGGTGTTCCAAAAGGCGTTGTGCTCTCGCACCGCAATCTGCTGGCCAATTGGCAGCAAGCCGCAGCGCGGATCGCCTTCACACCAGAAGATAAAGTATTCAACACCATGCCGGTGTTCCACTCTTTTGGATTATTGGCAGGCCTGTTGTTGCCCGTTCTTGGCGGCGTAAACTCATTTCAATATCCTTCACCTTTGCATTACAAAATCGTGCCTGAACTTTGCTATGATACCAACGCAACTGTTCTGTTTGGCACTGATACATTCCTCACCGGCTATCACAAAAACGCCCATCCCTATGATTTTTACAAAATGCGCTTGATCGTGGCTGGTGCAGAGCGCGTGAAACAAGAAACCCGCGACGCGTGGATGGAGAAATTTGGCCTTCGCATTCTGGAAGGCTATGGCGCCACCGAATGTTCACCTGCCATTTCATTCAACACACCCATGCATTTCCGCTCTGGTTCGGTTGGCCGCATATTCGACGATATTGAATATCGCTTGGAAACGGTTCCTGGCATCGACAATGGCGGCAGACTTTTTGTCAAAGGTCCAAACGTGATGCTCGGTTATCTGCGTGCAGATAATCCAGGCGTAATCGAATCTCAACCCGATGGTTGGTATGACACTGGTGACATAGTGAATGTGGACGAACACAAATACATCACCATTCTGGGCCGCGCAAAACGCTTCTCAAAAATTGCTGGCGAGATGGTCTCGCTCACGGCAATCGAGGCCAAGCTGCAACAGCTCTACCCTGATTTGGCCCATGCCGTCGTTGCCCTGCCCGATAAGAAGAAGGGCGAGCAATTGGTGATGTTCACAAGTCTTGAAAACCCCGACCGCAAAAAGATTGCCGATGGCATGAAATCTTTGGGAGCCAATGATCTCATGGTTCCCAAAAGCATTTTCCAAATTGAAAAATTGCCACTGCTTGGCTCTGGCAAGACAGACTATGTCGCTCTTGGCCGCATGGCGCGGGAGAAAGTACCGGAGTAATAGACGCTTCAAAAGAGTGGTGAATTATGCGGTTTTCAAAAATAGGCGATCGTCTCGCAGGCCTCGGTTCAGATAAATGGGCCGTTCATGTCGAGGGTCGTCAGCGCGAAGCGCTCGGTCACGACATGATATTCTTGTCAATCGGCGAGCCTGATGCTGCCCCGCCAAAAGCAATATTAGACGAAGCCTATAAACAAATGTTGGCGCGCCGCTTGCGCTATTCTCCGGGCAATGGCGAACCTACGGTGGTCAATGCACTAGCGCGGTATTACACAAAACAAACTGGCCGCGAAATTACGCCACAACAATTCTTGTTTTTGCCCGGAACCCAAACAGCGCTTTATATGGCTTTCGTTTCTATTTTGGATGTAGGCGATGAAGTGCTTCTGCTTGATCCCTATTATGCCACATATGAAGGCGTGATATGCGGGCCGGGTGGCAAACCAGTTGCTGTTCCACTTGATCCTGATAACGGTTTTCACCCAAATCTCGAAGCCATCGAAGCGGCCATTACACCGCGTACAAAAGCACTTCTGTTGAACTCACCAAGCAACCCAACAGGAGCCGTGTTCACTGCCGCTGAAATCAATGCCATTGGCGCAATGTGCAAAAAGCATGATCTCTGGATCGTGTCTGATGAAGTATATGCCACAATGATTTATGGCAACAACATTTTCACTTCGCCATTCTTTGACAAGGATTTGGAAGAGCGCACCATCGTTACGTCATCAATCTCCAAATCCCATGCCCTGCCCGGCTTCCGCTGCGGTTGGATTGCAGCATCTGAGGAATTTGTCACGAGTGCATTATCGATTACCGAAACAATGCTGTTCGGCAGTCAGCCCTTCTTGCAAGATGCAACTGCCTTGGCACTCGACACACATTTCCCTGAAACCGGCGCTATGCGCCATTCCTATGAAGCCCGTGCGCGTGTGCTTGTTGATGGATTGAAGAATTGTAAAACGGTTTCAGCGCGCATGCCCGAAGGTGGAATGTTTGTTATGGTGGATGTGCGCAAGACCGGAGTATCAGGCGAAGTATTCGCGCGTAGGCTTTTGAATGAACACAATGTTGTTTGCATGCCAGGGGAAAGTTTCGGGGTTTGTGGCGCAGGGCATCTTCGCGTGGCGCTGACGGTGGACGAAAAGCAGATCGCAGAGGCGGCAAAGAGGATTGCTGAACTGGCCAAATCGATCTTTTAGATCAGTATGATTTTAGATTGAACGACTGTCACCCTTCCCCCGTCGGGGGAAGGTGGCGCTCTTGCGCCGGATGAGGGCTGCGGCGACTTTGCTGCAGTGACACAAATTGGGGCTTTTCAAGTAGGGATCTAAGTGCGCGTCGTCCTCGCTACGCTGCGGCCCTCATCCCCCTTCGGGACCTTCTCCCGATGGGAGAAGGGTAATACAACCGCAGTCACCACTACCTTGTGGCCAGAAAATTTCTCAATTCACCGCATCCACCAATCCAGATTGGCAGCCCGTATCCGTGGTCTCCGAAGCCGCAATCAATTCTGCTAGACCTTTGCCTGAAGGAATATCGCCCTTCAAACCAATGGTAAGTTCCGAAAACCGCCCGGCCTTATCGCAAGACACGCGCACACGCTCCCCTGCACCTGCACCAAAAGCCTCATCGAACTTCGCACGCAGTTCAGACATCTGAATCGTCTTCCCAATATTTGCCGCCATAAATTTCTGCACGGCAGAACCATTCACTTCATCAGCTAAACGAATTGCATCTTTGAAATACTGCTCGGCATTGCCCGCCGGATAACACGTGCCATGCTTGGTATATTCGTGGCGTTGCAAAACTGATTGCGTGCCAGGCATTACCTTATCGAGCGCGGCTTTCGTCGATGCTGTGAGTTGCGGTTCTGGCAATTGCTCCCATTGATGTTGATCATCCAGCGCTGCTGTTGCGCGGTCAACACCGCAGAACACATTGGCGCGCGGCTGTGGCCACAGGCCGTGCAGCGAGAAATGTGTCGCTTCATAAGAAGCAGCCGTTTCATTTTTGCATTCGGCCTTGCCCTTCATCGCTTCGCAAAATGCAGGCTCCCAACTTAACGCTAGAACATAAAACGGAATGCCATCTTTTGCGCCCTTTGGCTTTTTCTTGGGCTTCACTGTTCCCAATTTCGTATCAACCGCTGCGCCACCACCAGCGGGTGCTGAATTGGCCTGCGCACCATCAGCCAATCCACAATCAATCGCCACCCAACGCTGAGCTGGATTAGCGCCCGGCACATTCAGCCAATAATGTGTGGCTTGATCTTTGTTCTTGCCGAGCAGTGTATAAGACTTACCAGCTTCGATTGCCGCATTATCAGGATTGGTGCCTTTCTTGATCGAGACAATCGCAGGGCAAGCCTTCGAAGCCAAAAATTGGCCATCCATTTTCACCTGGGCAAAAGCGCTAATGGGGCTGCAAGCCAAAGCGGCGATGGCTAATAGAATTTTCTTCAAGTTGAACTCCCAATTCCTCGTCATTCCCGCGTAGGCGGGAACCTGCGTTATCGCGCCAAAACAGAGATTCCCGCCTTCGCGGGAATGACGGTCAAGCCAATCACCCTTACCGTGTCTTAAAATTTTTCGCCAATGACAAAGCTTCAATAGGGTTTATCCTTTTTACATCTCGACATACCGCGAAAAATAGGATAAATCCTATTAATGGACAATTCAGCAAGCGCATTCCTCGTCGAAATCGAAGAATTTCTCGCAAAATCGAACCTTGATCCCACGGCGCTCGGCAAAAACGCGCTTGGCGATCCCTCTTTTGTGTTCGACCTCCGCAAAGGTCGCTCACCCTCCATGCGCACCATTGATAAAATCCGCAGCTGGATTGCAGCCCAAGGAACCTCCGAAATGCCCAAGCCCCAGTCTTCCAGCAAAATGATCGCCGCCCACAAGCTCACTCACTTGGAAAAGTTGGAAGCCGAGTCCATCCACATCATCCGCGAAGTAGCAGCCGAATGCGAAAAGCCAGTGATGCTCTATTCGGTGGGCAAGGATTCTGCCGTGATGCTGCATTTGGCGATGAAGGCCTTTTACCCCGCCAAACCACCCTTCCCCTTGATGCATGTCGACACGCGCTGGAAATTCCGCGACATGATTTCTATGCGCGATGAAACCGCAAAGCGCTTGGGCCTCGACCTCATCGTGCACATCAATCCCGAAGGCGTGGCCAAAGATGTAAACCCCTTCACCCATGGCTCGGCCCTGCACACACAAATTATGAAGACGGAAGGCCTGAAACAGGCGCTTGATAAATATGATTTTGACGCCGCCTTTGGGGGTGCCCGCCGCGACGAAGAAAAATCCAGAGCCAAGGAACGCATCTTCTCCTTCCGTGACACCCGCCACCGCTGGGACCCCAAGCAACAGCGCCCCGAATTATGGAACACTTATAACGCCCGCAAAAACAAAGGCGAGTCGATCCGCGTGTTTCCGCTATCAAACTGGACTGAGCTCGACATCTGGCAATATATCCACCGCGAGAACATCCCCATCGTGCCGCTCTATTTTGCAGCCGAACGCCCCGTGGTGGAACGCGACGGCCAGCTGATCATGGTTGATGATGACCGCATGAAAATGCTGCCCGGCGAAATCCCCATGATGAAAAAAATCCGCTTCCGCACGCTTGGCTGTTATCCATTAACCGGAGCAATCGAATCCAACGCTACATCCTTGCTCGACATCATCGAAGAAATGCTGGTCGCCACCTCGTCGGAACGCCAAGGCCGCGTGATTGATAAAGATCAATCGGCTTCGATGGAAAAGAAAAAGCAGGAGGGGTATTTCTGATGACCCGTTTCGTAGAATTCCAAGGTGGCGATGTGGATGCCTATCTCGCTGAACAAGAAAACAAAGACCTGTTGCGCTTCATCACATGCGGCTCGGTCGATGATGGCAAGTCCACACTTATTGGCCGCTTGCTTTACGAATCCAAAATGCTGTTTGAAGATCAACTTTCAGCATT
Organism: Aestuariivirga sp.; assembly: GCA_043745625.1. Lineage (GTDB taxonomy): Bacteria > Pseudomonadota > Alphaproteobacteria > Rhizobiales > Aestuariivirgaceae > Aestuariivirga. The sequence goes on from JAYTSN010000116.1 coordinate 12,641, forward strand.
GGAAGCCGACTCAAAAAAACTCGGCACCCAAGGCGGCAATCTCGATTTCGCATTGCTGGTTGACGGCCTCGCGGCCGAGCGCGAACAAGGCATCACCATTGATGTGGCCTATAGAGCTTTTACCACATCCAAACGCAAATTCATTGTGGCCGATACACCAGGCCATGAGCAATATACCCGCAACATGGCCACAGGCGCTTCGACTGCCGAACTTGCGATCATCCTGATTGATGCGCGCAAAGGTGTGCTCACCCAAACCCGCCGCCACACTTTTATCGCCACTTTGCTCGGCATTAAAAATCTGGTTGTGTGCATCAATAAGATGGATTTGGTTGGCTACGCACGCGATACATTTTTGAAGATCGAAGAAGACTACCGCGCCTTCGCCAAAGAACTGGGCGCAGAAAACATCACCTGCATTCCAGCATCGGCTTTAAGAGGTGATAACATCATCGACCGCTCGCCCAATATGCCGTGGTATCAAGGCCCCACCCTGATGGGTCATCTTGAAACCGTGCCAGTGGGCGATGATCAGTCATCAAAACCCTTCCGCATGCCCGTGCAGTGGGTCAATCGCCCCAACCAAAATTTCCGTGGCTTTGCTGGAACGATTGCAAGTGGCACGTTAAAACCTGGTGACGCAATCAAGGTTCTTCCGTCCGGCAAAACCTCGAAAGTCGCGCGCATTGTCACCCACGACGGCGATCTTGCAGAAGCCGCCACCGATCAAGCCGTGACAATCACGCTCGCCGACGAAGTTGACGTAAGCCGTGGTGATGTTCTCTGCGCAGCACAAGCGCCCATCGAAGTGTCCGATCAGTTTGAAGTCGAAGTGCTGTGGATGGGCGATGAAGCCATGCTGCCCGGCCGCCCTTACATCATCAAGGCTGGCACCAAGACTCTGCCCGGCACGCTTGATAAGTTGAAGCACAAAGTGAATGTGAACACGCTCGAAAAAATGGCGGCGGAAACGTTGACATTAAACGAGATCGGCATTTGCAATCTTGAACTCGACAGCCCGCTGGCTTTTGCACCATACAAAGAAAATCGAGCACTCGGTTCCTTCATCATCATTGACCGCTTCACCAACAATACAATTGGTTTAGGCCTGATCAATTTCGCCCTGCGCCGTGCTGCCAATATTCATTGGCAGGCCATGGACGTGAACAAATCTTCGCGCGCCAAACTCATCAAACAAAAACCAACCGTATTGTGGTTCACGGGCCTTTCAGGGGCTGGCAAATCCACCATTGCCAATCTGGTTGAAAAGAAACTCCACGCACAAGGCCACCTCACTTATTTGCTTGATGGCGATAATGTGCGCCATGGCCTGAACCGCGATTTGGGCTTTACCGATCAAGACCGTGTGGAAAACATCCGCCGCGTGGCTGAAGTGGCAAAGCTGATGACAGATGTGGGATTGATCACGCTGGTCTCCTTCATATCACCCTTCCGTTCCGAGCGCCTGATGGCGCGCGAAGCTGTGGCCAAAGATGAGTTCGTGGAAATTCATATCGACACTAGCCTGAACGAAGCTGAGAAACGCGACGTCAAAGGCCTCTATGCCAAAGCGCGTCGCGGCGAGTTGAAAAACTTCACCGGCATCTCCTCGCCCTATGAAGCTCCGGAAAATCCTGAATTGCGGATTGATACAGCCGCGTTAAGCGCTGAACAGTCAGCAACTGAAATTGTGAAATTCTTGGAGCGGAAGGGCAGATTGGCCGCGAGTTAGTGATCGGCCCTCTCCTGACTTGCTCCGCAAGTCTTTCTCTCCGGCGAGCGGAGAGACTTAAGCAAGAAAGTCACTCAGCACTCCAAGTCTCTCCGCGCCGCCGGAGAGACAGCCTGCCCTCGCAGGCCGAGAGGGCCGTCTTAACTTAACAACCCACTCACAAATCCATCATAAGCCCCAGCCTCAACCTGTGCCGCTACCGCTTCAATCTCGTCACTAAACCCCCGGTCATCCGGCCTTGGATGGGCCACCTTCCGCACCAGCGCATGCGCCTCTTCCAAAATCACCGATGACTTCAGCGGCCTTCTAAAATCAATACCCTCCACCGCAGCCATCATTTCAATGGCTACAATCCGCGCCAGATTAGCATTCATCAAAATCAATCGCCGCGCCCCATGCGTGGCCATTGAAACATGATCTTCCTGGTTGGCTGATGTAGGTGCTGAATCAATTGATGCAGGGTGTGCAAGTTGCTTGTTCTCGCTCATCAACGCGGCTGTCGTGCATTGCGGAATCATGAAGCCCGAATTGAGGCCTGGGTTGCGGATCAGAAACGGTGGCAACAGTGAAATCGTTGAATCAATCAGTGCCGCCATGCGCCGCTCCGAAAGCGAACCCACTTCGGCAATTGCCATGGCAATCATATCAGCCGCAAATGCCACCGGCTCAGCATGGAAGTTACCACCGCTCAAGACCGCGCCATCTTCGGCAAACACCAATGGATTATCCGATACACCATTGGCCTCGACCAGCAACATGCGCATCGCTTGCGCCAGCATATCCAAACACGCGCCCATCACTTGCGGCTGGCAACGGAATGAATAAGGGTCTTGCACCCGGTCATCATCTTTCAAAT
>JAYTSN010000117.1:0-1858 GCA_043745625.1 Aestuariivirga sp.
TTGGCGGCGACAGTTCGGGCGGGCTTGCCTTGCAGCTGTTGGGTGGGCCTGCAGGCGGGCTTTTGGGCGTGGCCATTGGTGCATCACAAACTTATAAATCGCCTGAGGACACAATTTATTTTGATGATCTGTTTTCGTTCATCAATTACAAAATGGACTATACCCACGGTCGCCACGATATGTTGGTGATCAATGCGTTTGAAGAACTGTTCAACCTCACCTTCCAGGCTCTTGGGGGCACGGTGCCGGATTTCAATGCGGGCTATATGCGCATCAAGGGTTTTGACTTTGTAGGCAGTTATACGGGGCAAGCGCAAATCGCCTTGACCAACAGCACCAACTATGACGACCACGGCACATTTAATATGCTGTTCAAAAAAGCCAACCCGATTTGGGAAGTGCTCAGTCATCAGCCCGACACCAAAGTTTCTGCAGCGAATGATAATCAAGCGTGGAGGGTTGCCGTATGAATTCTGCTAACGAATATGCCTGCCCCGCATTGGCGGTAAACATTGGCGGATGCGCCGTTTCACAAATTCAAAAATATCTATCCGGAGGGCACTGCAATGGCCATTGATATTACTTGCACGTCTTCGCCACCTTACATTTACCTCATCTGCGTTCCTCATACGACTGAAGATGAAGAACGGTATCAGAGTCAGCGAAAATGGGTCAATGAATATACTTTCGGAAATGAGTTTGATCGTTTGCGGATGCCAGACGACTGCTTTCCCAAGGCATTGCGTATTGAGAAAGGTAAGAATCTTTCAGACTATAATACGGGTTGCAAGGGCGGTCTCGTTGTCAGCCAGCGTTACAAGAACCTTGTTGAAAGCTTTGAACCCGGCGTGCATCAGTTCTCGCCTGTCGAGATATTTCACCGTGATGGGACACCTTATGGCGAAAGCTTCTACTATCACCGGGTTTATCTTTTTATTGACGCCGTGAATCCCGTTTTGGGCGGGCTGGAGAAAAGCTGGATGACTGCGCATCCAGAATCAAACCCAGATAGATACGGATGGAAGTTTGTCCGCGGTTCGCGGGACAAGTTGGCCGTATTCAAAGACAAAATTGCGGGTCGGGCCACGTGGCGCGATACACGTTATTTCGTGGTCACCTTTTGTAGTGATGCCTTTGTCGAAAAGCTCAAGGCTGGCAATTTTAGAGGCTGGCAAACGATCAACCACTGGCAAGAACTATAGGGGCAACCATGACCGCAAATTCTTTCGGACTTTCACCCGCCGCCCTTGTGAATTGGGTGCGCACCACTGCGGGCAGCTTGGCGCAAGATTTTTTCTTCTCGCCGGAAATCACAGGTGCGGCGCGTGCGGCGCTGTTTCAATCCAATCACGTTACACCGAATGAGATTGTTGAACTGCCAGAATTTGCAAACTTCTATGCGCGCATTTCCGACAGTTCGGTGTCGGCTGCCAATCGCTGGGAATCCGATAATTTTGCCAAGAATGGGCAATATCAACCGCGTGAATCCAGAGATGCTTTCGTGCTCGGAACCTCCAACCACAATGGGTCGCATCCGCGCTATACCGAATATGTTAAAAACCTTGATCGTCAGATTATCCGGCGCGGGGCAGAAATTGAATCGACTAAATTTGAAGCACTAATTGCCGAAGGAAAATTACCCCAAGAAGCCGCGGCAGAGGCTCGCAGTTTCGCCACAGAGTTCATGGCCAAGGAAAAGCAGGGGGTCAATGGCTTTCTTAAAATGGCAACCCAAGTGGGTGGCATCGAAGGCGTTGAAGACCCAACTCGTCCGCTTTTGGCTTTCAACGAAGTTGATGCCTATAATGTGGGTGGCAAGACTGCGGCGGGCCGCATGGCCGACGCTATCGCAAATTGG
>JAYTSN010000118.1:0-1856 GCA_043745625.1 Aestuariivirga sp.
CCGAAGGCCCCTCACCCTCCCATGTCGCTGACGCGCCATGGGCCCCAACCCTCTCCCCGACGGGGCGAGGGAAAGGAAGTGAAAGGCTTTGCAACAAGCTCCAAGTCCCCCCTCCGCCCCTTTAGGGCACCTCCCCCGCTGGCGGGGGAGGATGAAGGGAAGGGTTAGCGTTTTGTGGCGCGGTTTACGCCGCTGACCACGGCTTTGAGGCTGGCGACGACGATGTTTTTGTCGATGCCGACGCCAAACAGGCTCGTGCCATCGGCCAGACGTAATTCCACATAGGCAATCGCGGCGGCGTTGGCACCGATTCCCATGGCGTGTTCGCGGTAGTCTGCCACATCGAAACTCACGCCGCTGTCTTTGCGGATGGCGTCGACGAAGCCGTCGACCGGGCCGTTGCCGTGGCCTTGCAGCGTCTTCAACTTTCCGTCCACCATCAGTTTGGCGGTGATGGGTTGGTCGCCGTGGTCGCTGGTGGCGTGGTGTTCCACGAATTTATATTTGCCATTGCCTTCGAGATATTCTTGCTCAAATGCGGCCCAGAGGCGGTCTGCTGCAACTTCAACACCCTCCCCGTCGGCGATCTGTTGAACCACTTTGGAAAATTCGATTTGCAAACGGCGTGGCAGATCTATGCCGTGTTCGGTTTCCATCACATAGGCGATGCCGCCTTTGCCGCTTTGGCTATTGATGCGCACCACGGCCTCATATGAGCGGCCCAAATCCATGGGGTCAATCGGCAGGTATGGCACTTCCCAGAGCGGCTGATTGCTGGCCTTCATGGCTTTAAAGCCTTTGTTGATCGCGTCCTGGTGAGAGCCCGAAAACGCCGTGAATACCAGTTCGCCGGCATAGGGGTGGCGCGGGTGGATGGGCAACTGGTTGCAATATTCGGCCATGCGCACCAAGTCATTCACGTTGGAAATATCCAGTTGTGGATCAATGCCTTGGCTGAACATGTTCATAGCCAAGGTTATGATGTCGACGTTGCCCGTGCGCTCGCCATTGCCGAACAATGTGCCTTCCACACGGTCAGCGCCCGCCATCAGACCCAGCTCGGTTGCGGCCACCGCGCAGCCGCGATCATTATGGGCGTGGAGCGAATAAATGATTGAGTCGCGGTTTTTGATGTTGCGCACCGACCATTCGATTTGGTCGGCGTGAATGTTTGGCGTGGCGGCTTCAACCGTGAAAGGCAAATTGAGGATGAGGCGTTGGGCTGGCGTGGGCTCAACTGCATCCATCACCGCCTCGCAGATTTCTTTCGAAAAATCGAGTTCGGTTCCCATGAAACTTTCGGGGGAGTATTGAAAGCGGATGGCCTGTTTCATGCCGCTCTCATCAGTCATTTTGCGGATGAGTTTTGCGGCACCCACGGCGATGTCCCTGATGCCAGCGCGATCTTTTTGAAACACCACACGGCGCTGGAGTTCAGAGGTTGAATTATAGAAATGCACGATGGCGTGTTTGGCGCCTTGGATGCCTTCAAAGGTGCGGCGGATCAAATCTTCGCGGCATTGCACCAGAACTTGGATGGTCACATCTTCCGGGATCAAATTATTGTCGATCAAGTGGCGGCAGAAATCGAAATCCGTCTGGCTGGCGGAAGGAAAACCGATCTCGATTTCCTTGAAGCCCATTTTGACCAGCGCGTTCCACATGCGGATTTTGCGGTCTGGGCCCATCGGTTCAATGAGTGATTGATTGCCGTCGCGCAAATCGACGCTGCACCAGATGGGGGGGCTGGTGATTTGGGCCGATGGCCATTTCCGGTTTGGCAAGTCGATGGGCGCGAAGGCGCGGTATTTGTGGGTGGGATTGATCATCATGATGTTTATGTCTCGTTCCGCTTA
>JAYTSN010000119.1:0-1848 GCA_043745625.1 Aestuariivirga sp.
TGTGTGCCGTCGCTGGAAAGGCATGGTGCAGCCCATGGAGGGGCAAGAATTGAAATGGGCCTTTGCCAAAGATTTGAAAAATTATCCGATGCCCCCAGCGGATCTCCCGCTGATTCCGCATCTCATAGAATTGTTGTAACGTCCCAGTTGTGATTGGAACACCCATGCGCGATTTTCAAATTCCGGGCAGATCTCCTGTTCGAGTAACTGAAGCAGCTGTTGCCACGTCACATCCTTTGGCGAGTTTTACAGCGATAGAGATTTTGAAAGATGGTGGCAATGCTATTGATGCGGCAATTGCCGCAGCTGCAGTTCTAGCTGTTGTCGAGCCGCAATCAACCGGCATTGGTGGCGATGGTTTTATGCTCTATGCGCCAAAGGGCGGGAACGACGTAATTGCCTTTAATGGCTCTGGCCGCGCGCCCCAAAAAGCAACGCTGGATTGGTTTGTTAAAAACAAGATCAGCGAAATTAGCAATTACAGTGCACACTCAGTGACCGTTCCAGGCGTAGTTGATAGCTGGGCGCAAGCGGCGACTGATCATGGAACGCGTGAGTTGGCAGCGTTGCTGCAGCCCGCCATCTACTATGCAGAACAGGGTTATGTGGTTGCTGACCGCGTATGTTCTGATTGGCAAGCAAGTGCTGAGATGCTGGCGCTAGATCCCCATTGTGCAGCGGTGTTTTTAGCCAAAGGCCAAGTGCCGCAAGCAGGCGATATCCACCGCCAACCTAAACTTGCTGAAACGCTTCGCGTCATTGCCAAACACGGGCGCAAAGGATTTTATGAAGGCGCTGTGGCCAATGACATGGTGGATCATTTGAAAGCCCATGGCGGTCTGCACAGCATGGAAGATTTTGCTGAGGCACGTGGCGAATATGTGAAATCCATCTCAACAAATTACCGCAGTGTGGACATTCACCAAATCCCACCCAACAACCAAGGCGTCACAGCCTTGATTATGCTCAATGTGCTGGGAGGTTTTGCACCAGCTAGAGATGGCCCATTGTCAGCAGCGCGACTTCATCTTGAACTCGAAGCGGCCCGCCTTGCTTATGATGTGCGTAACCGCTACATCGCCGATCCGCGCCATGTACAAGTGAAACTAGAGTATATGCTGAGTGCGACATTCGCTGATGAACTTCGTGTTCACATCAATTCGAAGCATGCCGCCACAAATCTTCCGCGCACGTCACTGGAAAAAAGTGAAACAGTTTACCTTTCGGTTGTAGATCGTGACCGCAATGCGGTTAGTATCATTAACTCGATCTATCATTCTTTTGGCAGCGGCTTGGTTGCGCCAAAATCGGGTGTATTGCTGCAAAACCGTGGAATGAGTTTTAAGATTGACGCAGAGCACCCAAATTGCATCGCACCGGGCAAGCGCCCCATGCACACGATCATGCCCGGCATGGCGATGAAAAATGGCAAACCACTAATGCCCTATGGTGTGATGGGTGGTGATTACCAACCCTTTGGCCACGCCCATGTGCTAACCAATATTTTCGACTATGGCATGAACCCACAAGCAGCCATCGATTGCCCACGCGTATTCTATAGCGATGGTGTGGTTGAGGCTGAGCGCGGTATCAATGCTGAAACCCGCAAAGGACTTGAAGCATTGGGGCATAAAGTGATCACACCGGATGAACCCTTAGGCGGGGGACAGGCGGTGCTGATTGATTGGGAGAAGGGAACACTGACAGCCGGCTCCGATCCGCGCAAAGATGGCTGCGCACTGGGCTATTGATCAAGCCGCCCTGGAATATCCAACAGCCGCCATCATGCCACTGTTCATGTGATAGAGGTGATGACAATGGAAGGCCCAAGTTCCGGGGTTATTGGCA
>JAYTSN010000120.1:0-5493 GCA_043745625.1 Aestuariivirga sp.
TTTCGGGCTTGGCATTTTTAGGAGGCGGCGATTCTGGTATCTGAGTTTTAGCTTTCTTACGGGCTAACGGTTTGGTCACGCGCGGGGTCGGTATTTTTCGATTACAGCCTTTTGCATCCACCACTTTGCAAAGCGATTTTTCGGCTTTTCGAAGTGCATCGGCGATAGCACTTCTTGACTGCGCATGTTGCGGCAAAAACACTGCTGCAACGCAGGCCAAAATCAAAATCTGTTTAGAAAATACCATGCGGCGAAATTAAGTGATTCTGGTTTTCAAGCAACTTAAACATTTAAAGATGCCAATTTTTCATTTGGCCTCTAAACCATGTCATCTGTCGCTTGATATAATTGCGCGTGGCCGTCTTGGCTTTGGTTTTCGCGTCTTCAAGTGAGAGTTCACCTTTTAAATGACTCAATAATTCGGGAACGCCGATTGCCTTCATAAGAGGCTGCGCGCTGTCCAGGTTCGGCAATGCGCGAATTTCTTCTACCGCACCTTGCTCAATCATTGTATCAAATCGACACCCCGCGCGGGCATAAAGCTCTTCGCGGGGCACATTCATAAATATGCGTTCGACGTTGCAGTCCCTTAAAACCGACTCTTGTTGTGCAATTTTCTGCCATTCTATCAATGGTCTGCCTGTGCTTTCAAAGACTTCGAGTGAACGTATTATGCGCTGACGATCGGCCGCGTTAAGTCGGGCAGCGCTTTCGGGGTGACGTTGTTGAAGTTCCTGGTGAAGATCGCCTTGGAAGTTACGCCATTTCTCTCGAATTTCAGGATCAATAGTGGGCAGCTTTGCAAGGCCCTGCTCTAACGCCGTAAAGTATAGGCCCGTACCTCCGCAAATAATTGGCAATTGGCCATTGGCCCAGCCCTTTTGAATTTCAATCTCAGCTTCGGCCAACCAAGCAGCTGTTGAATACGCCTCCGCGCCTCCTATATGGCCAAACAAGCGGTGCGGAACACGTTGTTCCTCCTCCACTGAAGGCCGGGCCGTGAGGATGCGAAGCTCGCGGTAGACCTGCATTGAATCCGCATTGATGATCACCCCACCCCGCGCCTGCGCTTGGGCGATGGCCACAGCAGACTTGCCGCTGGCGGTTGGCCCTGCAATAAGCAGCACTGATTTGTTTTTTGTGAGTGGCATATGGATTCCGTACTTGTTCTCATAGCAGCGCCGGGCAGCAGCGCAATCAATACTAGCGTTATCGAAACACTGCGCGGTTTTGGCGGCGCGCCGCATTGGCTCAGCATTGGTGAAGCGGCTGAAATAAAACCGTTCGAAGGCATGCTGGGCTTTGTTGATTATCTCAAATCGCAACCGATTGATGCCAATCTTGTTCCGCTCGAAAATCGTCGTAAAAAACTTTTAATTGCCGATATGGATTCCACCATGATCCATCAAGAATGTATCGACGAGTTGGGTGTGATGGCGGGCGTTGGTGATCAGATCAAAGATATTACAGCGCAGGCTATGCGTGGAGCACTGGATTTTGAAGGAGCGCTCAAAGAACGTGTTGGCCTGCTCAAGGGACTCGATGAAGGCGTAATTGCGCAACTGATCCGTGAACGGATCACTTTTATGGAGGGCGGAAAAGTTTTGCTCGATACCATGAAAGCCAATGGGGCTTATGCTGCTCTGGTGTCAGGCGGGTTCACGGCATTCACGTCGCATGTTGCGGTGACACTCGGATTCAATGAGAACCGCGCCAACACTTTGATCATCGAGAATGGTAAACTCACAGGTGAAGTGGCGATGCCGATTTTGGGCAAAGAAGCGAAAGTTGAATCGTTGAAGCGGATTTGTTCCGCACACGGGATTTCACAAGATGATGTGATCGCGGTGGGTGACGGGGCCAATGACATTCCAATGCTGCTTGAGGCAGGAATAGGCGTGGCCCTTCACGCCAAACCGAAAGTGCAGGAGGCTGCACCGATTTCTATCAATCATGGGGATTTGACGGCGCTGCTCTATTTGCAGGGGTATCATAGAACCGAGTTTAAGTAAGTCTGCTGACAGCAGTTGTCAGCAGGCCCCCTTTTACAACGCAGTGATGCGCTCTATATCTGGTTCATGGGACATTCAAGGCAAGAAGGTGGATTCGCGGAGGCTCCTCAGCCTGCTCTGGAAGGCTATGAGCTGCCGGAGACGGCGCGGGCTGGTTTAGAGGCGTTGCGGCCTGCGATTGGGGTTATTCCTGCTTATGTGCCTTACAAGCCGCCGAAGCCTGCAAAGTCCGAAGGTGGCAAGAGGCTTGAGGTGGTTTCCGAGTTTGAGCCAAAGGGTGACCAGCCGACTGCCATCAAGGAATTGGTCGGTGGCATACAGGCTTTGGACCGCGATCAAGTTCTGCTTGGCGTTACTGGTTCTGGCAAAACCTTCACCATGGCCAAGATCATCGAAGCCACGCAGCGCCCTGCCCTGATTATGGCACCGAATAAAACGTTGGCCGCGCAGCTTTATGGCGAATTCCAAAATTTCTTTCCGAATAATGCGGTGGAATATTTTGTGTCTTACTATGATTACTACACGCCTGAAGCATATGTGGCGCGCACTGACACTTACATCGAAAAAGAATCCGCCATCAACGAACAGATCGACCGCATGCGCCACTCGGCCACGCGGGCGCTGTTGGAACGTGATGATGTGATCGTGGTCGCCTCAGTCTCATGCATCTATGGCATTGGTGACGTTGAAACTTATTCGGCCATGGCGTTCCAAGTGAAAAAGCGCCAGCGTATTGAACAGCGCGCTTTGATCGGCGATCTGGTGGCGTTGCATTACCGCCGCAATGATCAGAATTTTGTGCGCGGCACATTTCGGGTGCGTGGCGATACGATTGAATTATTCCCTTCGCATTTTGAAGATCGTGCTTGGCGCATTTCGCTTTTTGGCGATGAGATCGAAAGTATTTCAGAATTCGATCCACTGACGGGCCACAAAACTGCTGAGCTGGAAACGATAAAAGTTTATTCCAATTCGCATTACGTCACGCCAAAACCAACATTGGAGCAAGCAGTTTTGCGCATCAAGAATGATCTGCGCATTCGCCTTGCCGAGTTCAACGCTGCGGGTCGCATATTGGAATCGCAGCGACTTGAGCAACGCACATTGTTCGATATTGAAATGATGATGGCCACAGGCAGTTGCGCTGGCATTGAAAATTATTCGCGTTATCTCACAGGCCGCAAGCCGGGCGAACCGCCGCCAACACTGTTTGAATATCTGCCAGACAACGCGCTGGTGTTTCTCGACGAGAGCCACGTCACGGTTCCGCAAATCGGCGGTATGTTCAAGGGTGACTTTAGTCGCAAGGCGACACTGGCGGAATTTGGTTTCCGCCTGCCCTCCTGCATTGATAATCGCCCGCTGCGTTTTGAAGAATGGGAAGCGATGCGGCCACAATCGATCTTCGTTTCAGCCACGCCCGGCGGTTGGGAGATGAACCAAACTGGCGGCGTGTTTGCTGAGCAAGTGATCCGCCCCACGGGCCTCATTGATCCGCCAGTGATCATCCGCCCGGTCACGACGCAGGTTGACGATCTGATTGCCGAATGCAAAATCGTTGCGCTATCGGGCATGCGCATTCTGGTCACCACGCTCACCAAGCGCATGGCCGAAGACCTCACCGAATATATGCACGAGCAAGGCATTCGCGTGCGCTATATGCACAGCGATATTGATACCATGGAGCGCATTGAAATTTTGCGCGATTTGCGGTTGGGTGCGTTTGATGTGTTGATCGGCATCAATTTGCTGCGCGAAGGTTTGGACATTCCGGAATGTGCATTGGTGGCGATTTTGGATGCGGATAAGGAAGGCTTTCTGCGTTCGGAAACTTCCCTGGTGCAAACCATCGGTCGTGCCGCGCGCAACATTGATGGCCGGGTGATTATGTATGCCGATAAAATCACCGGGAGCATGGAACGCGCCATCGCCGAAACCAACCGCCGCCGTGAAAAGCAAACCGCCTATAATGTGGCCAACGGCATTACGCCTGTGTCGATCCGCAAAAACATCGTCGACATTATGGGCAGCATGTATGAGCAAGATCATGTGCAGGTGGGTGGCGGCATGTCCGAAGGCGGCGCGCCACTCGTCGGGCACAATTTGCAACGCGTGCTGGCCGACATGGAAAAACGCATGAAAGAAGCCGCGTCGAAGTTAGAGGTCGAAGAGGCGGCAAGATTGCGCGATGAAGTGAAGCGGTTGAAGGCCGTGGAGCTTGCGGTGATGGATGATCCGCTGGCGAAGAATTCAAATATTCAAACCGCAGAAGCAAGCTGGCCCAGTGGTGCTCCGGCAAAGCGGCGGGCGGGCAGCACGGCGGGAAGAGCGGGGACGAAGACGTTTCGGGGGAAGACGCGGTAGATATATGCTGCGAATTGTGTTAAGGAGTGTCTATGACCAAGCTTGAAGAGTTCAAACAATTTGTTTCATCACTCGATCCAAAAGATGTGCGCAAGCTCACCGAATGGATGGATGAGTATAATGCTGAGCTCTGGGATCGACAGATCGAAGCAGATGCCAAGGCTGGCAAGTTTGATGATATGGCTGCACGAGCCTTGGCCAATCACAAGGCTGGAAAAACCAGAGCATTGTGAAGCATTTTACCGATCCGGAATTTTGGAAATGTTATGAGCATCTCCTTCCCGCTGTTCAAACCGCTGCTGACAAGCAATTTGAACGCCTAAAGTCCAATCACAAACACCCTTCTTTGAAATTCAAGAGAATCGGAAAATATTGGGCTGCTCGTGTAAATCTAAACACGAGAGCTTTGGCCGTGGCGTCTGGCGATCATTTTATCTGGTTCTGGATTGGAGGCCATCAAGAATATGATCGGATTGTTGATGGCCAGAAGAGGAGATAGTGCTGGTATGCTGAATGAGATCATCGAAGAAAGCTCGCCGAGTGGTGCGTCTGCAAAAAGGCGGGCGGGGAGTAGTGGTGGCAAGCCCAGGAGTAGGACGTTTAGGGGGAAGAGGTAGTTGAGTGAAACGTTTGAAAATGTGAACTTTGGCTTATTTTGAGCACAGGCCGACTGTTACGCTTTACCACTATCGTTCTAACGAAGGATTCATTGGAATCTTAAGTTCTAAGCAGCTTTGGTTCTCTGACTTGTCATCTTCAAATGATCCGAGAGAACTTAAAATTGGTTTGTCTACTTTTGAAGGCATGCTCGATTTCCTTGAAAAGGATGAACTTGATGAAACAAGAAGACACTACATAGAGTCGTTAAAACTCAAAATGTCAGACCTTTTTGGTAAAGCGAAACTCTATTGTTGCTGTTTTTCAGAACGCGGCGATTTTCTTCCGATGTGGAAAGAATATGGTGAGTCTTACGCGGGTCTTTCTATTGGGTTCAGGCCGACAGCATTAGTTCATATGAACGCTCGTATCCAGAAGGTTAAATATGTTGTCGACGGCAGTGCAAAAGCACTGCGGGAAACAATCTTGAAAACGCTTAAATTGCTGTATGACGATCAAG
>JAYTSN010000121.1:0-15027 GCA_043745625.1 Aestuariivirga sp.
GCTGGGGGCATCGGATAATTTTTCAAATCTTTGGCAAAGGCCCATTTCAATTCTTGCCCCTCCATGGGCTGCACCATGCCTTTCCAGCGACGGCACACATAGAGGGGCATCAGCAGGTGGAAATCTTCATAGGCGTGGCTGGCGAAGGTCAGTGGGGCTATGCAAGATGTTTCAACATCAATGCCCAGTTCTTCTTTCAACTCGCGGATCAAGGCTTGTTCGGGGCGTTCGCCTGCTTCAACTTTGCCACCGGGAAATTCCCACAGGCCTGCCAGTAATTTTCCTTCAGGCCGCTTGGCGAGAAGGATGCGGCCATCTGCATCGATGAGGGCTACAGCTGCAACGAGCACCAGCTTCATCAGCTGCGATAAGACCCATTAATATCAATATAGCGATGCGTGAGATCACAGGTCCAAACCATGGCCGTGCCTTTGCCTACGCCAATATCGGCCTCAATCTTTATGTCGCGGCCTTTCATGTGGGGCATGATGTCGGCTTCTTTATAATTGGCATCTTTCATGCCTTTTGCGGCCACTAATATGCCGCCGATTTTAATGCGCAATTTATCGCGCAGTGCTTTCTCGCCAGATTTGCCAATGGCCATAACAATGCGGCCCCAGTTTGCGTCTTCGCCAGCAATGGCGGTTTTTACTAGCGGCGAATTGGCAATGCTCATGCCGATTTTCTTGGCGGCACCATCAGACTCCGCACCAGTGATTTTGATTTCAATTAATTTCTCAGCACCTTCACCATCCTTCACCACTTGCATCGCAAGATCGAGGCACAGGGCATCCAGCGCTTTGGCAAATGGTTTTAAACGCACATCGGTAGCAGTCTTCAAATCTTTCACAGAACCAGCAGCACCTGTTGCAAACATCAACACCGTGTCAGACGTGGACGTATCACTATCGACCGTAATGTTGTTGAAACTCTTGGACACCGAAGGCGATAAAAGTTTTTGCAAAACCTTGGCGGGAATACCTGCATCGGTAAATATGAAAACCAACATGGTTGCCATATCCGGCGCCACCATGCCTGATCCTTTGGCGATGCCGTTGATTGTAACCAGCTTACCGCCCAACTTCACTTGCACGGTGGCTACTTTCTGAAACGTATCTGTCGTCATAATTGAGCGCGCGGCCATATCCCAGGCATCGCCCGAAGCCGAAGCGCCTAACTCTGGCAGGGCATTTACAATGGGCGCAGGGTTGAGCGGTTCGCCGATCACGCCAGTTGAAGCCTGAAACACTTCGCCCATTTTACATTTGAATTGTTTTGCAGCAGCCGTTGCAACGGCCTTGACCGTGGCCACACCAGCTTTGCCGGTAAACGCATTGGCATTGCCTGCATTGCAAACCAAAACGCGGCCTTTGCCGATTTTTAAATTATCAGCACACCAATCAACCGGCGCAGATCGGGATTTAGAGAGTGTTAAACAGCCCGCAACTGTTGTGCCTTCGTCCATGACAGCCAACAAAACATCTGGGCGATTTTTGTAGCGGATTCCAGTTGCAGCCGCTGCTAAACGTACACCCTTGATGGCGGGCAAATGTGCAAAGCTGGCAGGTGCCAGAGGGGAAATTGTTAAAGCCATCTGTCGCCTGCCTCGAATTTAATGGTTTTGTTATTGTTGTGGAGCTTCGGGTAGGCCTAAATCGCCTTTGCCGCTCGTATCGGGTGCGCCAGCGCCTGCATCAGTGCCGACGGTTGGCGCTACTTGCCCAGCTTTAAGTTTCTGTTGTGCTTGGGCTTCGGCTTGGGCTTTCTTCAAGTCTGGATCAATGATCTCAACCTTGGCAGTTCCCTGAAGGCCCGCCAATTTTTCTTGAATTCTGTTACGCACCAAAACATTGCGAATGGCGCCTTTGACTTGGTCATAGGGTTGGGCAGCACCCATCTTGCGGTCATCAAGACGAATAATGTGCCAACCAAATTCGGTTTTCACAGGCTTTGAAACTTCGTTTTGCTTTAAAGCAAATGCAGCTTTGGAAAACTCCGCCACCATTTCAGGCGCAGTGAAATAACCAAGATCGCCACCATAATCTTTTGAGCCGTCCAAACTATATTGCTTGGCCAAATCTTCAAACTTTGCCCCGCCTTGCAGCTTGGCTTCAATGTCGTTGGCTTCTTTTTCGGTGGCTACAAGAATATGCCGCGCACGCACGCGTTCAGTTTGCGTCACCTTGGCGGTTTCTGCATCGTAAGCCGTTTTAATTTCGGCCTCGGTAATTGAAGGTGCAATTTTTTGCGCCAAATACGAATCACGGAGCGCTTTGGCCTGATAAGCAGCCAGACGACGCTTATAATCTTCCGAGTCAGCCGTGCCCTCTTTGGCTGCCACTTGCGCAATCAAATGCCGTTCAATCAAAATTTCAACAACAAAAGGAAAACGCTGTTTGGTTGGCAAGTTTGGCAATTGACCAATCACGTCGTCAAAAGCCATGCGCACTTCGGATGTCTTGATTTCATAGCCGTTCACAATGGCCACTGTGGAGTCTTGGCCTGTCAAAGGTGCAGACGCACTATCTTGGGCCGAAGCAAATCCAAAAACGCCAAGTGCAAACACTCCGGCAAGTAATGATGTCTTCAATAAAATGTGAATACGTGGCATGTGATCCATCGGCTAAGTTGCGCCCCTAAAAGTTTCGTATATGCAGCCAATGGGTTAGAAACAAGGCAGTAATAAGCCTTTTGCTCTGCTGTTGCTGCTATGCAACAGGTTGAAATTGCATGGTTTGAACCTTATTTGGAAACAATCCGCCGGACCTGGCCAAAAAATTACGCATTTGAATGTTTCCTTAGAACCAAACTCTGCGCTATTAGACCGCCAAAGATCAAGGCCTTAGGGCCCAATAAGGAACGAATCAGATGCTCGGAATACTGCGGAATGCTGCCGCGAAGGTTTTTGGAACAACAAACGACCGCAAATTGGTTGGCTTTCAAAAGCGCGTCCCCCAAATCAATGCCTTGGAAGAACATTATGCAGCGATGAGTGATTCTCAGCTGATGGATGTGACCGCTGGCCTCCGCGCCGAATTAGCAGCAGGCAAAACGATTGATGATGTTTTGCCGAATGCCTTCGCGGCCGTTCGTGAAGCTGCAAAGCGTTCCTTGGGCCTCCGGCATTTTGATGTCCAGATGGTCGGCGGCATGGTTTTGCATGCGGGCATGATTTCAGAAATGAAAACAGGTGAAGGCAAAACCCTTGTTGCAACTTTGCCGGTCTATCTAAACGCGCTTGAAGGCAAGGGCGTCCACGTCGTGACGGTCAACGACTATCTGGCCAAGCGCGACTCGGCTTGGATGGCCAAGGTTTATAGTGCGGTCGGTCTTACCACAGGTGTGATCGTTCACGGCCTTGATGATAATGAACGCCGCGCCGCTTATGCGTGCGACGTCACTTACGGCACGAACAATGAGCTGGGCTTTGATTATCTCCGCGATAATATGAAATATCATCTCGAAGAGATGGTTCAGCGCGGACATCATTATGCGATTGTCGACGAAGTAGATTCGATCCTCGTGGATGAAGCTCGTACACCACTCATCATTTCGGGCCCTGTTGATGATCAATCAAATCTCTACAACACCTTGGACGGTTTCATTCCGCAATTGGTTGCGGCTGATTATGATCTTGATGAAAAGCAGCGCTCAGTTTCTTTGACTGAAGCTGGCAATGAACATTTAGAGCAATTGCTGGTCGCTGCTGGTGCCATGAAGGGCACGCTTTATGATGCCGCCAATGTGACCATTATTCATCACATCACTCAAGCCTTGCGCGCGCATACATTGTTTCAGGGCGATAAAGATTACATCGTGAAAGATGATCAAGTGATCATCATCGATGAATTCACGGGCCGAATGATGGAGGGCCGTCGTTATTCAGAGGGCTTGCATCAAGCCATTGAAGCCAAGGAACATGTGACGGTACAGCCTGAAAACGTGACGCTGTCATCCGTCACCTTCCAAAACTATTTCCGCATGTACAAGAAGCTTGCAGGTATGACCGGCACGGCTTTGACTGAAGCGGATGAATTCCAAGACATTTACAATCTCGAAGTCATCGAAATTCCGACCAACGTTCCCGTGTCGCGCAAAGATGAAGACGATCAAGTTTTTCGCACCGCCAAAGAAAAATATGCAGCGATCACTGAAACATTGCGTGACGCGGTTGCGCGCGGTCAACCGGTTCTGGTGGGCACAACGTCAATTGAAAAATCCGAAGAACTCGCGGCACTTTTACAATCGGCTCAAATCAAACACAGTGTGTTGAATGCGCGATATCATGAGCAAGAAGCTTTGATCATCGCACAAGCAGGTGCACCGGGTGCCGTTACCATCGCCACCAACATGGCTGGTCGTGGTACAGATATTAAGCTCGGCGGTAATCTTGATATGCGTGTTGCTAATGAACTTGGCGATGTACCAGAAGGTGCAGAACGCGAACGCCAGATCAACAAAATTAAAGATGATATCGAAAGCAAGAAGCGCATCGTTATTGATGCTGGCGGCTTGTTCGTCATCGGCACCGAGCGTCATGAAAGCCGCCGGATTGATAATCAGTTGCGCGGTCGTTCAGGCCGTCAGGGCGATCCAGGTCTGTCGCGCTTTTATCTTTCACTTCAAGATGATTTGATGCGCATTTTCGGCTCCGATCGTCTTGATGGCATGCTGCGAAAATTGGGCCTTAAAGATGGCGAAGCCATCATCCATCCTTGGATCAACAAGGCGCTTGAGAAAGCCCAGCAAAAGGTTGAAGCGCGCAACTTTGATATTCGTAAGAATTTGTTGAAATTCGACAATGTGATGAACGATCAACGTAAGGTTATCTTTGATCAGCGCATCGGCATTATGAAGGGCGAAGAGATTTCCGAAACTGTTGATGATTTGCGTCATGACATTATCGGCGAATTGATTACAAAACATATTCCAGAAAATGCTTACGCCGAACAGTGGGATGCTGCTGGCCTTCGCGAAAGACTGCGCGAAGTTGTGGCTGTTGATTTTCCAATCGAAGATTGGGCTAAAGAAGAAGGCATTGCGGATGAAGAAATTCGCGAGCGCGTACTGAAGACCGCTGATGATTATTATCATTCAAAGCGCGAAAAATTTTCGTCCGACATTATGCAGCAAGTTGAAAAATCCGTATTGTTGCAAACCATCGATAGGTTGTGGCGTGAACATATTGTTGCCGTGGAATATCTGCGTCAGGTGATTGGCCTGCGCTCTTACGGCCAACGTGATCCATTGAACGAATACAAGACCGAAGGCTTCACGCTGTTTTCCGATATGGTCACGCATATGAAAGAGGCGGTCACAAGTCAGTTGATGCGCGTGGAAATTCGCATGCAGGGTGATGAAGGCGATTTGCCTGATGAAAGTCAGTTGCCGCCGATGCAAGCACGTCATATTGATGCAACGACAGGCTTAGACGATGTTGCTCCAGGCATGCCAGATTTTGCTGCGTTTGCGAGTGCTCCAACAATAGGCGCAACATTATCGATTGATCCTGAAAATCCTGAAACATGGGGCAAAGTTGGCCGCAATGATGATTGCCCATGTGGTTCGGGCAAAAAATATAAACATTGTCACGGCGCTTATGCTTGATTTTTGAGGATATCGGCCAAACGATGAGAAGCGCTCCCGGGCTTTAACGGTTTGGGCTGGCTTTCATGTGGCTTCCACGCCATGGCCCAAGCGATTTCCAATGTTGCACGAACCCGGCCATCCTCATCTGCAAAATGAGTGTGATAGTGTTCGGCAACTTTGCTGATGAAACGTTTTGAAACGAGTTTTAAACTTCGCCCCTGCAACGGATTTGAATATCCAAAACTTTTAACTTCGCCCATCAAAGCAAAAGCATCAGCATAACGCACAATTGTCCGGTCGACATCCGCCACAGGCAGCGCTAGCCCGGCCCTCTGCATCAATCCACCTAACTCGCGCACGCCGATCATTGGCGCTACACGGGGCGAAACACCGCCGGTTATTTCAATTTCCGACTGTAACCACGCTTCGCGCAATTCAAAAAGCGTATCTCCAGCAAAGAATGCCACTAACAAAAGGCCATCAGCTTTCAACCCACGCGCCAGTTGCGCCAGATGGCCCGGCACATCATTCACACAGTGCAAATCGAGCAGACTGAAAATTGCGTCGTAGTCAGAACTGGGCAACTTAACCACATCGCCTGCTACTGGGGCTAGCACATCGAGCTTCTTGACCCCGCCGACCAGCTTTAAAGTTTCCGCTGCAACTTCCGGATTTTGAGCGATCACCAGTGCTTTTGGGAATTGCTTCAATATAATTGAAAGTCGGTCGCCCAGTTCCGCTGCCACCATGTTTTGCAAGTCATGGGTTGCTTTCGTCTTGGATTGGCGTGCAAGATAAAGTTCGCGGTCAAAAATCTGGGGGCTTGGTTCAGTCATGGATGATGAGGTAGCCGAAGCTGGCTCAAAATTCCAGTTTGCAAATTTGACGCAGTTTGCAAAAACTTGTGGCCGCGTGCTTGTGGACATCATCGTTCCCCCGAAATGTCTGATCTGCCGTATGGCGGTCACCCAAGGTTCAAGCCTGTGCGTTTCGTGCTGGCAGAACTTGCAGTTTCTCGAATCTCCGGTTTGCGATGTGATGGGCACACCCTTTGCTTATGATCAAGGCGAGGGCGCTTTAAGTGCCGTTGCACTTGCCGATCCTCCACCATGGGATAAGGCGCGAGCAGCCATTGTGTTTGATCAGAATTCCAAAAATCTGGTGCACGCGCTCAAATATAAAGATCACCGCGAAGCCGCACTCATGATGGTGCGTATGATGGCAAGGGCAGGGCGGGACCTTTTTGCCGAGGCGGATTTCATTGTTCCAGTTCCTCTGCACCCGACAAGATTATGGAAAAGGCGGTTTAATCAATCGGCATTGCTCGCAAAGCCATTGGCCCAAATGGCCGCAAAAAAATATGCGCCAGATTTGCTGGTGCGCAAAGTTGCCACGCGTCAGCAAGTAGGTCTCGACATAAATGCGCGGCAAAAGAATGTTAAAAAAGCATTTCAAGTTCCCATCTCAAAATTAAGCGAATTGAAAGACCGTAAGGTTTTACTGGTCGATGATGTGAGAACCACAGGTGCCACATTTGCGGCCTGTGCCGAAATTTTAAAAAAAGCGGGAGCAGCCCAAGTGAATGTGCTAAGCTTTGCGCTTGTTTTGGAGCCGCACAGGTTCCATATTGATGTGTGACGGAAAGACCAATTGATGAAACAGATTACAATTTATACCACTTCAGACTGCCCCTATTGCATGAAGGCCAAAAATCTTCTCAATAAAAAGGGTGCCAAGTTTGATGAGATTGATGTGAGCCATGATTCAGATGAACGCCAGCGCATGGCAGCACGTTCGGGCGGCAAGCGCACAGTTCCACAAATTTTCATTGGCGCAACCCATGTCGGCGGTTGTGACGATCTCCACGCACTCGATACAAAAGGCGGGCTTGATCCGATGTTGGCGGCCTCATGATTTTTAAAGCAGGTATGGTTCAGTTGCGTTCGTCGACTGACGTGACGCGCAACATGAAAGATGCCACAGCACTGATCAAAGGTGCGGCCTCTCAAGGTGCGAAATTTATTTCAACACCTGAAATGACCAACTTATTTGAGCCTGACCGGGAGCGCTTGAAGACAATAGCGCGGCCTGAAGCTGAAGATATTTCCGTCAAGGGCTTTTCAGATCTCGCTGCCAAGCTTGGCGTTTGGCTGCATATCGGTTCCATGGCGCTGAAAGGCGAAGACGATAAATTGGTCAACCGCACAATCCTGTTTGGCCCCGATGGCAGAACGGTTGCGCGTTATGATAAGATCCATTTGTTTGATGTAGATTTGGCCAATGGCGAAACTTATCACGAGTCTGCTTCCTACACCGGCGGCAAAGAAGCCGTCGTCGTTGAAACGCCATTCGCAAAATTGGGCCTCACCATTTGTTATGATGTGCGTTTCCCGGCATTACACCGCGCACTCGCCATGGCTGGTGCAAACGTGTTGCTGGTGCCTGCGGCCTTTACAGTGCCAACTGGCAAAGCCCATTGGCATGTGTTGCTGCGCGCCCGTGCTATTGAAACCGGAAGCTTTGTCATCGCCGCGGCCCAGGGCGGCAAGCATGATTCCGGCCGTGAAACATTTGGCCATTCCAAAGTGATCAACCCTTGGGGCGAAGTTATTTGCGAGGCCAATACCGATCCTGATTTCAAAGTGTTTGAAATCGACACAGATCAATCGGCCATCGCCCGCGCCAAAATTCCAAATCTGCAACATGCCCGTGAATTCACCTTGAGCACCGTGAGCGCCATATGATCCGTTATGATCTCATATGCCAAAAAGGCCATGAATTTGACGGCTGGTTCAGCGATAGTGCAGCATATGACAAACAAGTTAAGCAGGGTCTTGTCTCGTGCACGCATTGCGGCATAACAAAAATTGAAAAACAGATTATGTCGCCAGGCATACCGTCTAAGTCCAACAAGAAATCCGACACTGCCGTCCGCATGTTAGCAGGCCCAGTGGACCCTCGCGCCGCTGAGATGATGCAAATGATGCGCGACTACCGCAAACATGTTGAGACAAACGCCGAAAACGTCGGCAACAACTTCGCCGAAGAAGCCCGCAAGATTCACTATAAGGAAAGCCAGGAGCGCGGCATTTATGGCAGCACTTCGTTAAAAGAAGCAGCCGCCCTGATCGAAGAAGGCATTGAAATCCATCCCATTCCGGTTTTGCCGGAGGATGGGAATTGACGGCTTGAAACTGGTAGGAAGAATTACTACCATTTCAACATGAGCAATATTGAAAAAATCAGTGTTTCACTGCCCAAAGAGATGACGGCTAGCATGAAGAATGCAGTTGCCACCGGAGCCTACGCATCGACCAGCGAGATTGTGCGTGATGCTTTGCGGGATTGGCAAGAAAAGCAGGTGGAACGCGATATTACAATTAAGAAATACCGCAGAATGGTAGACGACGCATTGGAGAGCGGTCCACTGTTGGATTACTCGATGGACGATATCGTTCAACGCGGACGGGAGCGCCATAAAGTGACCTATAAAAAATCTGCTTTATGAAGAATTTACCAATCAAGATCACGCCAAATGCGAGAGCTGATTTTGATGTCTTATGGAACTCAATTGCACAACACAATATAGATAGTGCTGAAAAATTGATGCAAAGATTGAACTATCGGATGTAACAAACTCCAAACCCTTCCCCCGTCGGGGGAAGGTGTCACGAAGTGACGGATGAGGGCCGCAGCGAAGCGAGGCGATGCGCACTCGGAATTCAACCTGTAAAAAATTTACTCGTGGTGCTGCGGCGAAGACACCGCAGCCCTCATCCGGCGCAAGCGCGCCACCTTCCCCCAACGGGGGAAGGGTGATTTATTACATGTGCAATTGCGCTGGAGCCCGGGAGCTAGCGCGCCTTATTAAACTCAAATACATCCAGCTCGCCCTCGCCAACTTTTTCTTCAATCAACCGCCAGCCCTGATTTTGATACATCTGGCGCTTTTCAGCAGTGGCACATAAAAATGCTACCTCATGCCCAACTGCAAAAACCTCGGTAAGCGCCGCCTTCACTAAAGCTGCCGCCACGCCCTGCCGCCGAAACTCTGGATCCACCCAGAGAGCACCGACCCATGGCGAAAGTTCGGGGCGATCGTCGAGATCGGACACAAGCCCTAAAATACTGCCAACATAGTTCCCATCATCATGCGCCACCAGGCAAAACGGAATGCCGCGCGTTGCTGGCAGATCATCAAAAAAATCCACCACCACTTGAAACAAGCGCCCATGTGGCCGCCACCACGCATTCCAGATTCGGTCGCCCACTAAATTTTTGAAATCAGAAACCTCATTGAGATTTGAAATCTCAAATTTCACTTCTGCGCCACCAGCATATAATTGACATCCATATCCTTGGCGCGTTTCCACTCGTGGCCAATGGGATGATAGACCACGCCCGTTTCAGCCTTCACCACGGCACCATTATTGGATAGCCAGCCGCGCAATTCTTCGGGCTTAATAAACTTCTCCCATTCATGCGTGCCCTTGGGCAACCATCGCAAAACATATTCTGCGCCCACAATCGCGAGTGCAAAAGATTTCAAGGTGCGATTGAGGGTGGCCACAAACATGAGGCCACCCGGTTTAAGCATTTCCACGCAATTCTTGGTGAAATTTTGCGGCAGGGCCACATGTTCGATCACTTCCATATTAAGGATCACATCAAACTTCTCGCCCGCCTCATTCAAATCTTCGGCCACGCCCACGCGGTAATCAATCGCCAGCTCTTGCTCAGCTGCATGAACCGATGCGGTTTTGATATTCTTTTCAGAAGGGTCAACCCCGACAACCAAAGCACCCAATCTGGCCATCGGTTCACATAACAGACCGCCGCCGCAGCCAATATCTAAAAACCGTAAACCCACAAATGGCCGTTCCACCAGCGGATCGAGCGCAAAGCGGGCGCAAACCTGCTCTTTGATATAAGTCAGCCGCACCGGGTTAAAAACATGCAAAACGCCAAATTTACCTTTTGGATTCCACCATTCGGCGGCCATTTTGGAGAATTTTTCCACTTCCGCTGGGTCGAGGCTGGAAAGGTTTGCGCTTGTATCTATTGTCATTGTATTTTGTTACCTGAATTTATGCCGCGCATTATTGCATATAAATAGCCCCTCTACTAAGAGTACGCCGCGCCGCACCATTGGGGCGCTTCGAATTTGTAAGGGGACGGGGCCCATGGGCCGTTTGGTAATGAAGTTTGGCGGCACTTCGGTTGCGAATGTTGATCGCATCCGCAATGTGGCCCGCCATGTTGAACGTGAAGTAAAAGCTGGCAATCATGTTGCCGTGGTGGTCTCGGCCATGGCTGGCACCACCAACCAGTTGGTGGAATGGTGCAAACAAGCAGCGCCCATGCATGATGCGCGCGAATATGATGCAATCGTTTCGACGGGCGAACAAGTCACCGCTGGGCTTCTCGCCATCGTGCTTCAAGAGATTGGCATTCCGGCGCGGTCATGGTCTGGCTGGCAGATTCCAGTTGAAACAGACGGTGTGCATGGTACTGCCCGCATGACTAATATTAACGGCTCTGAAATCATCAAGCGCATGGAACAAGGCCAAGTGGCGGTGATCGCCGGCTTCCAAGGCATTGGCCCTGATAAGCGCATCACCACTTTGGGCCGTGGCGGTTCGGATACGTCGGCTGTTGCAGTGGCTGCAGCTCTGAAGGCCTCATGCGATATCTATACCGATGTTGATGGCGTCTACACCGCTGATCCGCGCATCGTAACAGGTGCACAAAAGCTTGATAAAATTTCTTACGAGGAAATGTTAGAGCAAGCCTCGCTCGGAGCCAAAGTGTTGCAGCCACGGTCAGTGGAACTTGCGATGGTTTATAAAGTTCCATTGCAAGTCCGCTCAACTTTTGAAGCCCCAGATTCACCCAATCAAAATAAACCCGATGGCACCGGGCCCGGAACGATTGTATGCCAAGAGGATAAATCGATGGAACAGCATGTTGTCAGTGGAATTGCCTATTCGCGCGATGAAGCGAAAATCTCGCTGCGCAAAGTAAAAGATAAACCTGGCGTTTCTGCTGGTGTGTTTGGACCGCTGGCCGAGGCTGATATCAGTGTCGATATGATCGTCCAGAACGTATCAGCCGATGGTGCGGTGGCCGACATCACATTCACGCTCCCACGCAAAGATTTGCGCAAGGCCATTGAGCTGCTCGAAAAACTCAAAACCCAAATCGGCTTCCAGGATATTGCCCATTCAGCTGATGTTGCCAAAGTTTCCGTGGTCGGCATCGGCATGCGCAGCCATGCGGGCGTGGCCGCCAAAATGTTTAAGGCACTGGCAGATAAAGGCATCAACATTCAAGCCATCACCACGTCTGAAATTAAAGTCAGCGTATTGATTGATGAAGCTTACACCGAACTTGCGGTTCGCGCACTGCACACGGTATACGGATTGGATAAGGTTTAAGTTATTATGTTGCACGCATTCAGCTACCATAAACGCCCTTAAGGACACCGCACATGGCTAGCTCTGCACTAGGCCCGCGTGTCCTTCTTCGAAGACTCCGCGAGGTTATGGCGGAGCCGGAGACGGCCCAAAAGCGGCTCGATAAAATCGTTAGACTGATTGCAGCCAATATGGTTGCCGAAGTGTGCTCGATTTATGTCATGCGGCCAGGCAATGTTTTAGAGCTTTACGCCACCGAAGGCTTGAAGCGCGAAGCTGTTCATAAATCAAAACTCAATGTTGGCGAAGGCCTTGTGGGCCTGATCGGCGATCAGGCCATTGGTCTTAATTTGTCGGACGCGCAACATCATCCTTCATTCAAATATTTGCCGGAAACTGGCGAAGAAATTTTTAACTCCTTCCTTGGTGTTCCCGTCATGCGCGGAGGCACGGTGATCGGCGTTCTCGTCGTGCAAAATCGCACCCAGCGCCATTACACCGAAGAAGAAGAAGAGGCGCTGCAAACCACAGCTATGGTTTTGGCCGAAGTTATGGCTTCAGGCGAGCTTAAAGAAATGGCACGCGAAACTGCCATTGATCTGGCTCATGTGCGCAGCCATCATTTGCGGGTTGAAGCGTTGGCTGAAGGCATTGCTTTAGGTCAAGTCGTGTTGCACGAACCACGCGTTCGCATTCAGAATATGATTGCCGAAAATGTGCCAGCGGAAATCCTGCGGTTAGATGCAGGTATTGAACAACTGCGCAGTCAAGTTGATGAATTGCTCGATGGCTCAGATGCCATGCGCGCAACCGATTATTCTGACGTGCTCGAAACCATTCGCATGTTTGCTCACGATAAGGGTTGGCTCAATCGTTTGCGTGAAGCCGTTGAAACAGGTCTTACAGCAGAGGCTGCTGTTGAACTCGTCCAAAACGACAACCGCGCCCGCATGCAGCGTATGGGTGATCCTTATCTGCGTGAACGGATGCACGATCTTGATGATCTTTCAAATCGGCTTTTGCGCATTTTAACAGGTGCCGTTGCCACAGCCTCGCGCACTGATTTGCCGCAAGATGCCATCGTCGTTTCGCGTAACATGGGGCCAGCCGAACTTCTTGATTATGACCGCACCAAAATTCGCGGCGTGATTTTGGAAGAGGGCGGCAAAACCAGCCATGTGGCTATTGTAGCGCGCGCCCTTGGCATTCCTGCAATCGGCCTTGCTGACGGCATCATCAACCTTGTCGATTCGGGTGATGAGATTATTGTTGATGGCAGTACGGGTGAAATCTTTATCCGCCCAACGTCCGAGCTGCAAAAATCTTACGCTGAAAAAGTGCGCTTTTATGCCAAGAAACAAGCGCGCTTCACGGCACTGCGCAAATTACCGGCACTCACCAAGGATGGCCAGACAATCAGCCTCAACATCAACGCTGGCCTGACTGTCGATATGCCGCATCTGCACGATTCAGGTGCTGATGGTGTTGGCCTATACCGCACTGAGCTTCACTTCATGATGGCCCAACGTTTTCCACGCCTCTCAGCACAGGTGCGTCATTATAAAAGCATCATTCATCAAGCCAACGGCAAACCAGTTACGTTTCGCACGCTCGATATCGGTGCCGACAAAGTGCTCCCCTATTTGCGTCAGCCACGCGAAGAAAATCCAGCACTGGGTTGGCGCTCCATTCGCATGGCCATGGACCGACCGGCATTGTTACGCCTGCAAGCGCGTGCCATGCTGATTGCTGGCTCTGGTCAAGACCTTAAAATCATGTTCCCGATGATTGCTGATGTTCAGGAATATGAAACAGCGCGCGATGCTGTGATGTTTGAACACATGTTCCTTGCCAAACATGGTCATGTTCTGCCGCGCAGTTTGAAAATCGGTGTGATGATCGAAATTCCGTCTCTGCTCTGGCAGCTTGATCAACTTTTGCCGATGGTTGATTTTGCTTCGATTGGTTCAAATGATCTTGTGCAATTTCTTTTTGCCTCGGATCGTGGCAACCCAAAACTTGCAGGTCGGTATGATCCTTTAAGCCCCGCTGCCCTGGGGGCCATTCGCCAGATCGTGGCCAAAGCCAATCAGCACAATAAAATCGTCACCCTTTGCGGCGAGCTGGGCGGCCGGCCGCTTGAAGCCATGGGTTTGGTCGGGGTCGGCCTTACGTCCATGAGCATGGTGCCCTCCGGTGTTGGCCCCGTCAAAGCCATGATCCGCTCGCTTGACCAAGTCAAGCTGTGGAAGTTCATGGAGCCACTGCTGCAATCCCCCAAGCATTCGTTGCGCGGTGATCTGATGGAATTTGCACAGAGGAATGGCGTGGAGATATAAGCTGGAGTGACAGTTTGTATTTCCGTTCTTTGCCCAAAAGCGGAATATACGAGAAATGTAACTCATGTCTGAGTTTGACCCTGAGGAGAAATTCGTTCTTTTACAGAATAGAACACTGGCACCAAACGTTGCATCGAAATTTGTTGCAAAGTTTGATGCTTCAAGTTGTAAGTGGAATATTTAGTATGTGGCTGGCAATCCGCAGGGGAGCTAGGCCACGTTTCTTGAATGCGCAGCTAAATCCATGGCACCGTTTGCCAGCCACCCCGCACATTCTTCGCCAAGTTCTTTGACAGCGCGGGCCTCATAGGCGCGGGATTCGGCTGGGGTGAGCGCGTCCTTCCAGCGGCCATTGGTGCCTTTGTTGATAAAGGTTTTAGCGCCACCTTCCCAGAGCATGCCGCCCAACGGAACAACTTGCTCAGCATGGGCCTTCATATAATCAAAGGTGCAATGCTCAGTGATCTTCTTGAGCAACTCTGATGTCACATCAATGTCGAGAAACTTCGCAATGTCTTTGATCGAACCTTTAAGATCATTCTTCAAATCATTGAAGTGCACAAATTTCACATTCGGCAATTCGCGCACATTCCACCAAGAGCGCACATTTTCCCAATAAGACCAGAAGGGTGCTCCATCTTGCTCAAACCACTGACGGAAAAATTCTTGTGGTTTCGCGGGCG
>JAYTSN010000122.1:0-1821 GCA_043745625.1 Aestuariivirga sp.
ATCGGCCTTGGTGTATTTGCTCAGCGGTTTATAATTTTCGAAAAAACCGTGCGCCCCATAACCTCGGGCATGAACGACGCGTTCAGGAATACGCTCGTGATCAAAGTGAAATATTTTCTCACGAAAATGAAAATCCTCAAGCAGGGCAGGCCCGCGTGGTCCGGCCTTCAAGGTGTTTTGGTCATCCAAAACCGGGCCACCTTGTGAGGTGGTGAGAACAGGTGTGTCGCCGTTAGTAATCTGGTGCAACTCCCCTCCAGCCCCGCGCGTCAAAACTTGATCATGGATTTTGGCGTCGGTTGTTCTGGCTGAAGATTTCTGTTTCATATTCCTGCTCCTGATTTCTAACATGAAGGGCCGTGCACCGTTTCCGTGCACAGTTCCTAAATTGCTTAACGCAAAAACCCCGTAAAAGTTTCAGCTGAAAAAAGGGAACCTTCAGGGGGCTACAGGTTTCGGTTAAATGTGGCCCATTCCGGTGCTGCACTTGTCAAAGGAGGCCAAAAAGGCGGAAGTAGGCGCCAAAGCCATGGGACATCCTCCCTCCGGCATTTTGGGGTATGCACACATTTTGGGCGGATATTTGGGCGGGCAGGCCGACATCTGCGTGTGGCTTTGCCAACGTAGATCCAATTAAAGTGCCTGATGAATTGCCGGATGAGGAAGTGACGACGGATGCATTAAGTTACAGCATTGCAATGCGCACTTCAGGGCTTCAAATTTTGCAGCGATACCAATGGCTCAAGGTTGCCTAGATTATTCAAAACTTCGTACAAAAAATTACTCAAAATCGGTTGATGCTCCTCGGCGATGTGTTGTGTGTCGCCTAACACAAAAGCGCGGAGTGAAAAGCGTCTGTCGGCTATCGCAATCGCTAAGGCTTGGGGCAGGGCAGGGATGATGAGGTCGCCTTCGGATTTTGGCCAAAAGGAACCAACATGTTGGTTTTCGACTGGAACAAACAGATCAATGTTTGGAAACTTCTGAATGGTTTTTGCAGCGCGGAGTGATGCGGCCTGGCGATCAACTATGTAGAAAACAATAATGCGGAAGCCGAGTTTTTTGAGTTCCTCAAAAAAATTGAGCTCCTTTACTGCTTGGAAAAAACCATCGGTATGTCGAGCTGGCAAGTCAATTACATAGTCACGACCGGGCGATGCGATGATGGTATCAAACAATTTCATTTGGCCGGGCATGGCGGCAAAATCAGCTAAGGCCGTTCGACCTGGGAAAAAGTTGCGCAGCGGTCCGTCTGGCGCATCAGTGTCGATCATAAATGGATCGCGGCCATCGAGCAGCAAATAATCTGCCAACAGCCGCGCCAGCAAAGTTTTGCCGTTGCGGTGCTGGTCAGATGCGGTGATGTAGACCGTGGGGGTATAGGCCACGGGCGTTAAACCTCTTTAATTGTGGCCGGGCGCACGGCCGCCAGAAATAATATCTGCGAGCATTTGCAGGCGCGCAAATTCAGAATCAATCTCCGAACACCATTTGCGCACATAGCCGCGCAAGACGAACGAGAATTTACCAGCGGTGCCATCAGCGGATTTGTTTTCGATGAAATCTTTGAACGTCACACCAGCAACATCAACTTGCTCGTAAGCCATTTCGTTGAGTTTTGGCAGGTTGATTTCTTGCGCCTTCGGAATGGCCGAGAAATATTTGCGGTGCGTGGCTTCGTCCCATTCGAAGAAATTGGTTTCGTTGATGGAGTTGCGCGCCACAACATAAGACATGCCTTGCAGATATTTGGCAATTTCGCCAATTTCATCAAGCGAGGCGATGGAAGGGCCAACCACATGCATAAGGCCCAAATTAAAC
>JAYTSN010000123.1:0-14970 GCA_043745625.1 Aestuariivirga sp.
ATGATCATCCCAGATCTTATCATATAAAGTGCGTGCTTTTGCCATTTGAACATCTCTTTACTAAACATCCTCCCGCTTCAGGGGGAGGTGCCCAAAAAAAAGGGCGGAGGGGGTTGAGGGGTATTTAACGCCTGCAACGCAACTGTCAAATCTTCGTTATGCAACTGCGAAAGCTTGCACAAATAGAATGCTTGGCGATCTACAGCGGTATGAATACATTTGCCATATCAGGAATGATCTGTGCAAATTGCGCACGCAAGGTTGAACCCGCAATTCAGTGCGCTTGTCTAGGCACCGTGTTCCAATTGCCGATGTCGGTTGTAACAATTGTTGAAAATGTTGGCATGGCAGCAATGGCTGCAATGATGCTGATTTAGCCATAATTGGTTGCCAAAGCAGAAGCTTAACCGAAGGAATAAGCCATGAACACTAGAATTATGTTGGGTGCAGCTGTTGCTGCGGCTGCTGCAGTATTGGCTTTCACGCAGTTGCAATCAACGCAAATGCCGGCTGGCCATGACATGTCTAAAATGGATCAGACGGCCTCAGCTTCTGATGGCTCTACCAAAGCTTACGGTGCTGTGATGGACAATATGATGAAGAGCATGACGATGACGCCTTCAGGCATTCCTGACCAAGACTTTGCCAATGCCATGATCCCCCACCACCAAGGGGCGATTGATACGGCACGAGTCGAAATGCAATTTGGTAAAGACCCGGAAATGTTGAAACTGGCCGATGCGGTGATTAAGGCGCAGACAGGCGAAATTGCTTTCATGCATGATTGGTTGAGCAAGAGCAAATTGACAGCTGCAGATGCTGTGCCTGATTCGGCGAAAGCCAACAGTGCCGCCATGGGCCAGATGATGAAAACGATGATGGTGCCTTACACTGGCAATGCCGATATTGATTTTGCCAAAGGCATGATCCCCCATCACCAGGGTGCAATCGATATGGCACACGTGGCTTTGCAATATGGCAAAGACCCGGAGATTAAAAAATTGGCGCAAGGCGTGGTGAGCGCTCAGGAAGGTGAGATTGCGATGATGCAGCAATGGCTCACGGTTCATGACAAATAAAAAAAACCACGGATGTTTCCATCCGTGGTCAAATTCAAAATTCTAATTCGAACTAATTGCGATTGCCAAACAAGCGCAGCAACGACAAGAACAGGTTGATGAAGTCGAGGTATAAGCGCAGTGCGCCCATAATCGCTTTGTGACCTGCCACCGTTGAACCGTCGCCTTCGTAATAGGTTTCCTTGATCGCTTGCGTGTCATAAGCCGTAAAGCCTGTGAAGATCAAAACGCTGATCACCGACAAGGCAAAGCTCATGGCGGAGCTGGCAAAGAACATATTAACCAGCGAAGCCACGATAAGGCCTATCAAACCCATAAACAAGAATGAGCCCCAACCTGTAAGGTCACGCTTTGTCGTATAGCCATAGAGGCTAAGCGCACCGAAGGCGGCAGCCGTTATCAAAAACACGCGGGCGATGCTGGCGCCAGTGTAATTCCAACCAAGTGAACCGAAGCTTACGCCGACGAGGGCTGCATAAATCCAGAATGTGGCTTGCGCCGCACCTAGACTGAGGGTGTGTAGTCTAAACGATATAAAAAACACCAAAGCTAGCGGTGCCAGAATAACCAACCACTTTGCGGGGCCAGTATAGATCGCCTGACCAAACGAAGTAAGCTCGCCACCCTGAAATGCCATGCTGAATGTTGCATAAGCAGCAACAGCGGTCAGAACCAGCGCCACCGTCATATAATTATACACCCGGAGCATGTAACTCCGAAGACCTAGATCAACAACAGCACCTGTGCGGGCACCCGATTGTTGGAAATCACGAATATCAGCCATAATGTTCCTCCTGAGAACTGTACCGAATATGGGAGTTCAACCTGCAAGCGTCAAGACACGAGATTTAGATTTTTGCAGCCTTATCCATGGCCTGGGCAAGTTTAACATCAAGTATGGTTACTCCACCAGCCGAATGTGTTGTGAGAGTGACGTCGACTTTCGAATAGACGTTGAACCATTCGGGGTGATGATCCATTTTTTCGGCGATCAAGGCCACTTCAGTCATGAAGCCAAAAGCTTGGTGGAAGCTTTTGAATTTAAAGCTTTTAAAGATTGCATGGCGACCGTCAACTATGATCCAGCCGGAAAGCTGCGCCAAAATTTGGGCCTCGGTTAAAGTATCCGTCATGGGCTAGCCATCGCATAAGTTTCCTCAACCGCATAAGGCCCGCCACCACGGCTAGGCCTGGACGAGAACAGCACAAACTGCTCCACCCTGATTGTGCCACTCCTATAAAGCGCATGCGACTCTATGAATCGCTGCAAAGCGCCTGGGTCAGCTTCACGCAAGCGCGCAAGCGTTACATGTGGCACAAATTTCCGCGGCTCTGGCTCTAAGCCGAGCGATTGACAAATTCGTTCTTGAGATTGCTGCAAACGGCGAAGCTCCGCACTTTCTTCAACATGGGCAATGATTGAATGCGGCCTGTTGCCGCCAAATATATCAATGCCTTTGAGTGTGATGGAAAATGGCTCGAACACTTTTCGGTGCAATGCCAACGCCACTTCGCGGCCAAGGCCCACATCAATATCGCCAATGAAACGCAAGGTAATGTGGAAGGATTCAGGGTCAATCCAGGTGGCCCCCATAATGCCGCCCTGCATCATGGCCAGATCTTCGGTTACCAGTGTGGGAAGTTCAATCCCCGTAAACAAGCGCAACATATTGAGTTACCCCCGCAATTTGATTCGGTTATTCTATATGAGCTGCAGATTATGGCAACTTTGTAACGAGCTTTTCGACATAAGGAATAACGCGTGAAACAATTTCTGCTACACCCTTTTCGTTGGGGTGAATGCCATCAGGTTGATTAAGTTCAGGCTTTGCTGCCACACCTTCCAGAAAGAATGGATATAAATCGGCCCCATATTCCTTGGCCAATTTGGCATAAATAGGATTGAATTTTGCCTGATAATCGGCGCCCATATTTGACGGTGACAGCATGCCAAGGACAAGCGTGGGCAGTTTTTTCTTTTTAAGTGTATCCAGAATTTGGCGCAGGGAATTTTCCGCTTGGGCGGGATCTAATCCACGCAAAACATCATTGGCACCAAGTTCAACAATCACGGCTTTCACTTCATCGGTTAAGGCCCAGTCCAATCGAGCTGCACCTTGAGCCAACGTATCACCCGAAACGCCGGCGTTAATAACGACAACGTCATGGCCTTTTGCCTTCAAAGCTTCCTGCAATTTATCTGCAAAACTTTTACCAGCGTCCAAACCATAACCCGCCGTTAAACTATCACCCAAAGCCAAAATATGCATTGTGCCTGCCATTGCTTGCCCCCACATGAACCAAGTTGCACAAAAACATGTAATAAGAATTCTCATCGCGCATATATGGAAAGCATTGCCTCATCTGGCAAGTCTCAATCTGGAAACCTCATGACATTAGCCCTTAATCTGAAAAACGTTCACCTCAGCCTGTCTAGTCGTGCGGGCGAAGTTAAAATTTTACGAGGCGTTGATGTTGAAGCCAAAGCAGGAGAAGCCATAGGCATCGTCGGGCCATCAGGTTCTGGCAAAACATCTTTGCTGATGGTGATTGCGGGGTTGGAGTCTGTGACAGCAGGCACAATCTCGGTCAATGATGTATCCCTCAACAATCGCTCAGAAGCAGAACTTGCCAAATTTCGCCGCGATAACATCGGCATCATTTTTCAATCATTTCATTTGATCCCGACGATGACAGCTTTGGAAAATGTGGCCGTGCCTTTGGAATTTAAAGGGGCCAAGGATGCATTTGAACGTGCGCGTGCAGGATTAGAGAAAGTAGGCCTTGGCCACCGCTTGGATCATTATCCTGGGCAACTCTCGGGCGGCGAGCAACAACGCGTGGCCATCGCGCGTGCTGTTACATCGGGTGCCAAAATTTTATTGGCCGATGAACCCACAGGCAACCTTGACCAGGAAACTGGATCTACCATCATCGATCTTTTGTTTGAGTTGAAAGAAAAAGAAAACGCCACATTGCTGTTGGTAACCCATGACAAAGGTTTGGCTAAACGCTGCAACCGCATTTTGCAAGTGCGTGACGGCAAGGTGAGCGAAGGCTACGCCAGCGCGGGTAAGCCGCGCAAGGACTCTTTCAAATGAGGTTCGATCTTTGGGTCAAGTATGCCTTTCGAAATCTACGTTCAGGCCTGAAAGGGTTCTGGATTTTTCTGTCGTGCTTAACGCTTGGTGTGGCCGCCATTGCTATGATCGGTTCACTTGCGGGCGCTGTTCAACAAGGCTTGGACGAGCAGGGGCAAGTTATTCTCGGAGGCGATGTAGAATTTTCCATTGTGCAACGTGCAGCCAAAGCCGATGAGCTGGCCTATATTAAATCTAAAGGCGACGTCAGCACCTTGTTATCGATGCGCGCCATGGCACAGAGCAACGGCGCTTCGACTTTAGTTGAGATCAAAGCTATTGATCAAGCCTATCCACTGTATGGCGCGTTAAAATTATCACCCGCTGCGGCCACCACATTTGCACCTGTGAACGGCGTTTACGGCGTTGCTGTTGATCCGCTGTTATTGCAGCGCCTCAATTTGAAACTCGGTGATTCACTCAAACTGGGGCAGGCCACTGTAACGCTTCGTGCGACAATCGACGAGGAGCCAGACCGCCTCGCCAATGGCATCATCTTTGGCCCCCGCCTCATCATGTCGCAAGAGGCCATGTTAACCACTGGCCTCGTCCAACCGGGATCATTGGTCAATTACGTTTACCATCTAAAACTGAGAGATAATGCTGGTTTGAGTGCGGGGAAGGCCGTTATCGAAGAAGCCAAAGCTGAATTTCCTGAAGCTGGTTGGCGCACCCGCGCCACGGATAAAGCAGCGCAGGGTGCCGATGAATTTGTTGGCAAGCTTGGCTATTTCATGACGCTTGTCAGCGTGGCTGCATTAATCATTGGCGGGGCAGGTATTGCCAATGCTGTTTCTGCTTTTGTTAATCGCAGGCGCGATGCAATTGCTACGCTGAAATGTTTGGGCCTTGCCAACCGCGATGTTGTGGGCATCAGTCTCACCGAAATTATCGCTGTTAGTATACTGGGCATTGCGGCGGCACTTTGTGCGGGGGCAGCCACTCCATTTGTGGTGCATGCGATATTTCAAAAAACCTTGCCGCTTCCAATTTCCACTCACGTT
The DNA here is from genome assembly GCA_043745625.1 of Aestuariivirga sp. Lineage (GTDB taxonomy): Bacteria > Pseudomonadota > Alphaproteobacteria > Rhizobiales > Aestuariivirgaceae > Aestuariivirga. The sequence goes on from JAYTSN010000123.1 coordinate 5,224, forward strand.
ATGTGGATTCCGCTTGGCTTTGCGGCTGTGCTTGGACTTCTCATTACGATTGCATTTTCACTTTGGCCGCTGTCGCGCATTGCTAACATTCAAGGTGCAGCGCTGTTTCGTTCGCACAGCCTGGAACAAGCTGGCCGTGCAAATTGGCGTTATGTAGCTGCGTCATTTGTATTCTTGGCAATTGCGGCGATGATTATTCTGTTAAGCTTTGAGGACATGCGCGTGACCGCAGGTTATCTCGGTGGGTTGATTTTGAGTTTTGTGATTTTGGGGCTGCTCGCATCCTTGATTGTAAAAGGTGCCAGCTTAATGCCCCGTCCTAGAAACCTGCTGCTGCGCCAGGCTGTACTTAGTCTTTATAAACCCGGTGCCACCGCGCACTCCGTTATCATGGCGTTAGGCTTGGGTCTTACATTGTTTGTGACACTCGCACTGACTGATCAGACTTTGAGCAATGAACTTAAATCCACGATTCCTGATCGCGCACCAGCATTTTTCTTCATCGACGTTCCAAACACTTTGCTTGATGAATTTAACGCCAAGCTGAAAACCCAAGACGGCGTAACAAACATCACACACACGCCCATGCTCAGGGGCCGCATTACGACAGTGAAAGGCGTTCCCTCCGACCTTGTGAAAACCAATGCGGATTCTGCCTGGGCCTTGAAGGGAGACCGTGGCCTCACCTATTCAGATGAACTGCCCAAAGGCTCAACTTTGGTTGAGGGCCAGTGGTGGGCTAAGGATTACGCTGGGCCCAATCTCGTTTCCATGAGCGATGATATCGCCAAAGGTATCGATTTAAAGATTGGCGATAAAATAGGCGTGAATGTTTTAGGCCGTGAAGTGGAAGCCACAGTTGCCAATTTGCGCAAAGTGAACTGGCGCGGCTTTGGCATTAATTTTGTAATGGTGTTTTCGCCGGGCACGTTGAAGGCTGCACCTCATTCCGAAATCGTCACTGTTGAAATGAATGGCGGTGATGAGGGCAAACTTCTTAACACCATGGCCGCAGCTTATCCCGCCGTTACAGCCATCAGAGTGAAAGATGCGCTCACCACCGTGGGGGATCTTTTGAGTAAAATGCTAACGGCGGTTCGGGGTGCCAATATCATTACGCTTCTGACGGGCATTTTGGTTTTGGCGGGCGCTCTTGCAGCAGGTCTCTCTTCGCGCAGCTATGAAGCCGTGGTTTTGAAAACCTATGGCGCCACGCGAGGCCAATTGCTGGGGGCCTTTACAATCGAATATGCGTTGCTGGGTCTCGTTGCTGCGGTGTTTGGGATTGTCGTTGGTTCGCTCGGGTCTTGGTTTTTGGCCTATTACATCTTGGACATGCAATGGCAGTTCTCGGCTGTTACAGCCATTACAACGGCTCTGATTGCGATGGTTTTGACAATTGCGGCGGGCCTGAGTGTGAGTGCCCGCGCCCTTTCAGCCAAGCCTTCCTTCTATTTGAGAAATGAGTAATAAGCCTTCATGGTTGTTTTAAATCGAATCTATACAAGGACTGGCGACGCTGGTGAAACCGCATTGGGCACAGGCGAGCGCTTGTCCAAAGCTCATATCCGCATTTCAGCCTATGGCACGGTGGATGAAACCAACGCCACGATAGGTGTGGCGCGGTTGCATTTAAACGAACTGCCAAAACTCGACGCGATGTTGGCGCGCATTCAGAACGAGCTTTTCGATTTGGGCGCTGATCTGTGTGTGCCTGATCGCGGCGAGAAATTAGAATTTGAACCTTTGCGGATTTTGCCAAAGCAATATGAGCGCATTGAAACTGAAATTGATGAATTGAATGCCGAGCTTTCGCCCCTGCGTTCTTTCGTGCTGCCCGCTGGCCATGCAGCTGCGGCCCAGCTTCATGTGTGCCGCACGGTGTGCCGCCGCGCTGAACGTCTGGTGGTCGAACTTGCTGCAATTGAAGGTGAGCATGTGAGCGAAGGCGCCGTTGCTTATATCAACCGTCTGTCTGATTTTTTCTTTGTCGCCAGCCGCTGGGTCAATTTTAAGGTTGGCACGGGTGATGTGCTCTGGGTTCCAGGGATAACGCGTTAGTGTTGTCAGCTATCCTTGCAGGCTTCGCTCTCGGCGGCGGACTTATCGTGGCGATTGGGGCACAGAATGCTTTCGTCATTCGCCAAGGTATTCTTAACAGTCATATCTTTTGGATTTGTCTGTTTTGTTCGGTCAGCGACACTATTCTAATCTGGAGTGGCGTCTACGGCATGGGTGTTGTTGTTCAAACCCTCCCCTGGTTCATCCCAGTGCTGACTTATGGTGGTGCTGCATTCCTCGTCTGGTATGGCATTAAAGCCCTGCGCCGCGTGCTTAAACCTGAAGCGTTGCTTGAGGAAGGCAAAACCACAACGAGCTTATTTATAGCGCTTGCCTCTTGTGCGGCCTTCACATGGCTTAATCCCCATGTGTATCTGGACACATTGATCCTTGTGGGTTCCATCGCAAATAGCAGGTCTTCAGGTGATCAAGCGCCATTTGCCTTAGGTGCAAGCCTTGCCTCATTCATCTGGTTCTTCGGCATTGGCTATGGAGCCAAGGCGTTGCGGAGGCCCCTGTCAAAACCCTTTGTTTGGCGTGGCATTGATCTTCTTATTGCAGCGATCATGTTCTATCTCGCTTATAAATTGTTGATCGGCTAAACTGCAAAAATGTTCTTGCCGCTCCATGATGACACCCCGCTGAGAGTGATCCGCTTTCAATACGTAACTATGGCAATTATCATCTTAAATATTTTGATTTTTCTTTATGTCGGCCCTTTGGGCAGCAATCATGTGCTGGCCAGCGCTGAAGGTAATTTTGGCCTTATTCCGCTCCAACTGCTTCACCCGCTTGCAACAAGTGATCCCATAGCCGAACCTTTCACGCTTTTAACCTATCTCTTCTTACATGGGGGTTGGATGCATCTGATTGGCAATATGCTTTTTATGTGGGTGTTTGCCGATAATATTGAAGATGCTTATGGCTATGTCGGCTTTGCGATTTTTTTTGCTCTCTGTGGCGTGGTTGGTGGGCTGACCCATGTTGTCATGATGCCCAATTCTGATAGCCCATTGATTGGCGCATCGGGGGCGGTGTCTGGTATCATCGCATCTTACCTTGTGCTCTATCCGAGAGCGCGTGTGTGGATTTTACCGTTTTTTCCTGTTCCAATTCCACTGCCAGCAATTGTTGTGTTGAGCGGATGGTTTTTGCTCCAAGTTTACCATGTGGCCGCTGCACTGCCTGGCGAAGATATTGCCTGGTGGGCGCATATTGGCGGGTTTACTTTTGGACTGATTATGACGCTGATATTGCGCAAGCGCCTGCTCTTCACGCCAAATGGTCGCATTTAACAGAGCTACGCCGTTCCCAGAATTGACTATCTAGAGCCTCGACACTAGTGTCCGGCGAAATTTTACCCTCAAGAGGTTGTCATGAAAGTTATTGTCGCGGTTAAGCGGGTGGTGGATTACAACGTGAAAATTCGCGTCAAAGCGGATGGTTCGGGTGTTGAATTGGCAAATGTTAAAATGTCCATGAACCCGTTCGATGAAATCGGTGTGGAAGAAGCCATTCGTCTGAAAGAAAAAGGCATCGCTTCCGAAATCATCGTGGTTTCAATCGGCCCGGCCCAAGCTCAAGAAACTTTGCGGACGGCTTTGGCCATGGGCGCTGACCGTGCGATTTTAGTGAAGCATGATGACTATGTAGAACCCCTTGGCGTGGCCAAAATCTTGAAGGGTGTCATTGAGGCTGAAAAGCCCGAGCTCGTGATCCTCGGCAAACAAGCCATTGATGATGATTGCAACCAGACTGGCCAGATGCTTTCAGCGCTGCTCGGATGGGCGCAAGCCACGGCTTGCTCGAAGCTTGAACCAGGCGCTGGCGAAGCCACCATTACCCGCGAAATTGATGGCGGTTTGCAAACTTTGAAAGTGAAAATGCCACTCATAATCACCACCGATTTGCGGTTAAACCAACCACGCTATGCTTCATTGCCAAACATCATGAAAGCCAAGAAAAAGCCATTGGACGAAAAAACTCCCGCTGATTATGGCGCAGATGTGAAGCCACGATTGAAGATGATCAAAACCGAAGAACCGCCAAAACGTTTGGCCGGTATTAAAGTGAAATCCGTTAGCGAGCTGGTTGGTGCGCTCAAAACTGCAGGAGCAATCTAATCATGGCCGTTCTTCTGATTGCTGAGCACGATAATAATTCTGTGAAAGACGCAACCCATAAAGCGCTTACTGCTGCTGCTCAAATGGGTGGCGATGTGCATGTTTTAGTGGCTGGCAATAATGCGGGCGCTGCCGCAAAACATGCCGCCAAATTGTCTGGTGTGAAGAAAGTTATTCATATTGAATCCAAGGCCTTGGAGCGCCCATTGGCCGAACCCATGGCTGCCACGATCGTGGCGTTGGCCCCGGCTTATGATCACATCGTTGCTGCAGCTACCACCAATGGCAAAAACTTTATGCCACGCGTTGCAGCACTTTTAGATATGATGCAAATTTCAGATATTTCTGAGGTGAAATCTGCTGATACATTTGTGCGCCTCATCTATGCAGGCAATGCCGTGCAAACTGTGCAATCAACCGATGCCAAGAAAATCATTACCGTGCGTACTGCTTCATTTGCGGCCGCTGATGAAACGGGTTCTGCGGCCATTGAAAATGCCAATGCGGCTGCTGATCCAGCACTTTCATCTTATGTCAGCGAAAACCTCACGCAGTCTGATCGTCCTGAACTCACCTCCGCCAAAGTCATCGTATCAGGCGGTCGTGGTATGCAGTCTGGCGAAAACTTCAAAATGCTTGAAGCTGTGGCTAAAAAGTTGAACGCCGCCGTCGGTGCTTCACGCGCGGCTGTGGATGCAGGTTACGTTCCGAATGATTATCAAGTTGGCCAGACGGGTAAGGTCGTCGCTCCAGATTTATATATTGCTGTGGGTATTTCCGGTGCCATTCAGCATTTGGCGGGCATGAAAGATTCCAAAATTATTGTGGCGATTAACAAGGATGAAGAAGCCCCAATCTTCCAAGTGGCAGATTATGGACTGGTCGCAGATCTTTTTACCGCCATTCCTGAGCTGGAAAAAGAACTCGGAAAATAAAATAGAAAAAATTTGAAAAGCGGCGGAACCAATCTGCTGGTGCCTTCGTTGTCTAGTTGTAGTCAATGAGAGGCAAGCTTTCCCCCCGTGAATGTCTGGCGTTGGATACAACACAACCTGATGTGTTTAATAATGACTTGGCCCGCTCCTCCCCCCCGAACTGGTCAAGTCATTTTTTTATGTTTTCATGATTTTAGAGTTTTTGCATAAAGTGATGTAATTAAAGCTAAAATTAGAAACCCGAGCGCTGTCCAGCCAGAAATCTGTGAGGCACCATTTTTCAAGATTTGTCCGCCTACGCCTGAACCGATCGCATGGCCCATATAAACGGCAGAGGTATTTAGTGTCACTGTGGCCGATGCGAGTGGCGGGGCAAGTTGAACCAATCGGCTTTGCTGCAGGGAGTTGGATGAAAAGGTGCCCAAGCCCCAAAGCGCCATGCCTGAAATCATGCCCCAATAATTGCCAAACAGCAGTGTGAATAATGTAAAGCCCATGCACAGGCTCACCAGCGCCAACGCAATAACTCGGTGAACCTCCATGCTGCGTACCATCTTTGAACCCAGTGTATTACCAACAACTCCAGCGGCACCGGCAATTGCGAAGGCCAGAGAAATTTGTAATGCGGTTGCCTGTGTAATCTGTTTCAAAATTGGCGCCATATAACCAAGCACCGATATCTGTCCGGAAAAACTAAGCAAGGTGACCAACAATACACAAAGCAATGCGGGCGAGGTGAAAACCGATACCCAGGATTTGAGATTAAGCGGAACCCCAAAAAGTTTAGGCGGCACTGTGAACCAAACTGCAACAGCGCTGACAAGTGATAGGCCAGCCATCAAAGCAAAGACCATACGCCAGCCTATCCAATCGCCGAGCAATGCTCCAATTGGAATGCCACCAACAGACGCCACCGACCAACCGATAAAGATAAATGCAATGGCCGAAGCGCGACGCTCCGTGGGCACCAGTAAACCCACCGTGGCTGCAGCTTGGGGTGAAAAAATGCCAGCCGCACTAATCATCAGGGCACGGACAATGAGCAGTGACCAGAAATCATTGGTGAAAGCCGAGAGCAAATGCCCTGCTGCGTAAAGCAACATTGATAGTGTGAGCAGCAACCGCCGATCAAACCGCGTGGTCAGCATAGCAAGCACGGGTGCGCCGATCCCTACAACAACACCACCAACGAGCAATAATAAACCAGCCGTCGCTGTGTCCACATGTAGCTCGGCCGAAAGCTGATTGAGCATCCCCGCAGGCAAAAGCACCCCCGTGCCGATAACAAAATTACCAAACACCATTGCCCATAAAGCTCGATTAATCCGCGACTCAATCATTTTTCCCCCTTGCGCAACTGCGAAATGTTCTTGCCCGCACCGCAACAAGGGAATAGGCTAATCAAGATTGAATTGAGTTAAGGCGAATGTCCAATATAAAAATTGTGAAAGTCGGTATTATTGGTGCTGGCCAAATGGGCTGCGGCATTGCCCAAGTTGTGGCAAATGCGGGCTATCATGTTGGGGTTTATGATGCTGCACAGGAGCGGATCAAAGCAGGCATTGCCTCTATTGAGGCAAGTCTCGCGCGCCGCGTTAAATCTGGCAAGCTGACCGAAGACGCCAAGAGTGCCACGCTGGCGCGCATTATCCCTGTCTCCGGTTTCGAAGGCTTTTCAGAATTTGATTTGATTATTGAATCAGCCACCGAAAACGAAGCGATTAAGCGGCAGATTTTCGAAACCATAACACCGCATTTGAAAGCTGATTGCATCATCGCTTCGAATACATCTTCAATTTCGATTACGCGGCTGGCCGCCACCACGGGCCGTCCTGAAAAATTTATGGGCATTCATTTTATGAACCCGGTTCCGGTGATGGAACTGGTCGAACTCATCCGCGGCATTGCCACCGATGAAACTGTTTTCAAAACCATTCAAGCTTTCACGTTGACATTAGGCAAAACCACAGCAATTTCGGAAGACTATCCAGCCTTCATCGTGAACCGAATTCTACTACCCATGATCAATGAAGCGATCTACACGCTCTATGAAGGTGTTGGCAGCGTGACAGCCATCGACACCGCCATGAAACTGGGCGCACATCACCCGATGGGGCCGCTAGAGCTCGCTGACTTCATCGGCCTCGATACTTGTTTATCAGTGATGCAAGTGTTGCATGATGGTTTGGCTGATTCAAAGTATCGCCCTTGTCCATTGCTGGTCAAATATGTGGAAGCCGGCTGGTTGGGCCGGAAAGTTAAGCGCGGGTTTTATGATTACCGTGGTGAAACGCCAATTCCGACGCGTTGAAGTGATTTCAGTGCGACATTGCGCCAAGCCATTTGCAGCACGCTTTTAATCAGTGCTTCATCAGCTATGTCTTGATTAACTAGCGTCCAACCTTTTCTTCCCCATTCACCCACAATTGGCGAAACTAACTTGGGATCGGATTCGCATAACATCTGCTGCTGTTCAGGCAGAAGTTTCACATAAGCTCTGCCCTTGGTATCGAATCCTGCAAAAATTTTATTTCCCACTCGAAAATCAGCTTTTCCAAAATGTGATTTTTCCTCGGTTTCAGGAAGTGCCAAGGCCAGTTTTTTAAAGCGATCATAATTCATTTATTTCGCTGCCAGCGCCGCCTTTACCAAATCTTGTGCCTCTTTTGAGGCCCAATCGGCTGGCCCTAACAGTCGGCCAATTTCTTTGCCATCGCGACCAATCAACAGGGTTGTAGGCATACCAATCGATTGCAATGCATTGAGAGCGGTCATCTTTGGATCAACGTAAAGTGCGAGATTTTCGGCACCTGAATCTTTCAAAAAAGCTGCGGAAGCTTCCGCACCCTTCAAATCCTCGCTAATGGCGACCACTTCAAACTCTTTGGAACCCAACAATTTCTGCAACTGAGCAAGTTCCGGCATTTCCTTGCGGCATGGCCCGCACCAGGTTGCCCAGAGATTCAGCAGAACCACTTTGCCCTTCCAATGGCTTAAATCTAATGGCGCACCCTTGCCATCAGCAAAAGAAAAGGCGGCGATATCTTTAGGCGCTGGATGTTTGATAAAGGCTGCCAAAGTTGAGGCGGTTTCAGCAGCTGGTGCATCAGCCACCTTGCGTCCGCTGCCTGTAACCAAGTAAACGGCGATAGCGGCAATGATTGCACCAAGAATGACGAGCAGGTATTTGGCTTTCACGTGCGAAAATTCCAATTCGAAAAAGGATATTTGATGGCTAATAAAATGTGGGGCGGCAGATTTTCAGAAGGCCCGTCTACCATAATGGCAGAAATAAATGCATCAATTGATTTTGATCGCAAGTTATTTGCGCAAGATATCAGAGGTTCTAAAGCCCATGCGGCCATGCTGGCCAAGCAAGGTATTATTTCGAAGGGCGACGCGAAAGCCATTCATTCTGGATTGGATCAGATCAAAGTTGAAATCGAAACTGGCAAATTCAAATTCAGCCAGGCGCTTGAAGATATTCATCTCAATATTGAAAGCCGCTTGAAAGACATTATTGGTGAGCCAGCAGGCCGCCTTCACACGGCCAGGAGCCGTAATGATCAAGTGATAACCGATGTGCGTCTGTTCGTGCGCGATGCCATCGACCAAATTGATGCTGGGTTGGCCGATCTGCAATTAGCGTTGGCAAAGCAAGCCGAAACCCATGCCGCTACCATCATGCCAGGCTTTACGCATTTGCAATCAGCCCAACCCGTTACCTTTGGCCATCATATGCTGGCTTATGCTGAAATGCTGTCGCGGGACCGAGGGCGTTTTGGCGATGCAAGGAAACGTTTGAATGAAAATCCATTGGGGGCTGCTGCCCTGGCTGGAACGTCTTTCCCGATTGACCGGCATATGACATCGAAGGATTTGGGCTTTGATCGGCCCATGCGCAATTCTCTGGATGCGGTTTCGGCGCGCGACTTTATTTTGGAGACGCTTGCTGCAGCGAGCATCTGCGCCATTCACCTGTCGCGCCTTGCTGAAGAAATTGTGATTTGGTGTTCATCGCAATTTCGTTTTGTAAAGCTGTCGGATAAATTCACCACCGGCTCATCAATCATGCCGCAAAAGCGCAACCCTGATGCAGCAGAACTGATCCGAGCCAAGCCTGGCCGGATTATCGGGGCATTCACCGCTGTTGCTGTGATGATGAAGGGTCTGCCTTTGGCCTTCAACAAAGATATGCAGGAAGATAAAGAACCTACCTTTGATGCACTGGACAATATGGCTTTGGCGATTGCCGCCATGGCCGGAATGGTGCGGGATTTGGAACCGAACAAGGATGTTCTGAAAGCTGCCGCCAATAGCGGATATTCCACAGCAACTGACCTTGCCGATTGGCTGGTGCAGAACCTTAAAATGCCATTCCGCGATGCACATCATGTCACGGGGCGCATTGTGGCTTTGGCTGAAAAAAAATCATGTCTTTTGTCAGAACTTTCGCTAGAAGACATGCAATCAATATCTTCTGGCATCACCAAAGCGGTCTTCAAGGTTCTAACTGTTGAAGCTTCGGTGGCCTCCAGAACCAGTTTTGGTGGCACTGCACCTGTTAACGTGCGCCGTGCGGCCAAACGCTGGCTAAAGTTCCCGAAAGGAAAGTGAGCGATGGTGTA
>JAYTSN010000124.1:0-14951 GCA_043745625.1 Aestuariivirga sp.
GAAGATGGCTGGATCCTTGCGGTGGGCCCACAGGTTACGCGCAACATGGTTGGCGCTGGCACCGAGGTTACGGACTGCAAGGGTAAATTGCTGATCCCAGGTTTAATCGACATGCATGTTTCAACAGGTGAACCCGGAACTGAATACCGCGAGACTTTGGCTTCTGCTTCTGAAGCAGCCGCCGCTGGTGGCGTGACCACCATGATCGTCATGCCCAACACGCAGCCCGTGATCGATGATGCAGCAATAGTTGATTATGTTTTACGCCGCGCGCGCGACACGGCCTTGGTCCGCGTGGCTCCGATGGCCGCGATTACCAAAGGTCTGGGTGGCGAACTGATGAGCGAGATCGGGCTTGTTAAATCTGCAGGTGCCGTGGCTGTGACAGACGCAACGCGGGCCGTTGCAAACGCAAACATGTTTCGCCGCGCGCTTATGTATGCACGTGATTTTGATATGCTGGTTGTGCAACATGTTGAAGAGCCAACACTTGCGGCAGGTGTTATGAACTCTGGCGAAGCTGCTTCAAGGTTGGGCCTTTCCGGCAATTCAGCGATGTCGGAAGTTATAATGCTCGAGCGTGACATGCGCTTGGTCGAAATGACAGGTGCGCGCTATCACGCGGCACAGATATCCTGCGCGCAGTCTGTTGAAGTCATTCGCAACGCAAAGGCCAAGGGCTTGGCCGTAACGTGTGGCGTTTCCATCAATCATCTCGTTCTCAACGAAAACGATATCGGTGCCTACCGCACGTTCTTTAAACTGTCTCCACCCTTGCGCGATGAGGAAACCAGACGCGCATTGGTGGCTGCCGTGATTGATGGCACGATTGATGTGATTGTGTCGGGCCATAATCCACAGAGCGACGATACCAAACGCTTGCCCTTTGCCGAGGCCGCATTTGGGGCGATTGGCTTAGAAACAATGCTGAGCGCGGCCTTGCAACTTTATCACAGTGAAAACATGCCATTAGAACGCTTGGTGGAAGCAATGTCTCAGAAGCCTGCAGCACTGTTAGGTTTAGAAACGGGTCGCCTTGCAGCAGGTGCACCAGCAGATTTTGCAATTGTTGACGTGCATTTAAATTGGAAAGTCGAAGCAGCTAAGCTTTGCTCACGCTCAAAGAATACAACATTCGAAGACCGCACCCTTGAAGGCCGCGCCTTTGAAACAGTCGTTGCAGGAAACAGCGTTTACAATTACGCTCCGTAATTGGGAGCTTGACGATGCAATATTTTCTTTCGGCAATTTTGGGATATGTGCTCGGATCAGTGCCCTTTGGCTTACTGTTGACGAAAGCTGCTGGGCTTGGCGATGTACGTAGCATTGGTTCTGGCAATATTGGTGCCACCAATGTTTTACGCACTGGCAGCAAACCCGTTGCAATTGCCACATTGATTTGTGATGTGCTGAAGGGCACCATTCCAGTTCTTGTTGCCGCGCATTTTTATGATTTCAACGCATCCCTTGTTGCGGGTTTTGCCGCGATGGCAGGCCACATATTTCCAATTTGGTTAGGCTTTAAGGGCGGCAAGGGTGTGGCCACTTTAATCGGCGTTTTGTTTGGATTGCACTGGCCAATCGCTTTGATTTTTCTTGCGGTGTGGCTGGTTTTTGCATCTGCATTTAAGTTTTCATCCTTAGCCGCTTTGGCATCATCAATGTTGCTGCCGATTTGGGCTCTGCTGTTGGGACATTTGGAATTGGCATTGCCTCTCACTGTTCTCGCAGTCGTGATCTGGATCACGCACCGCGCAAATATCAGCCGCTTGATTAATAAAACAGAATCCAAAATATCGTTGAGCTCAAAGAAGTGAGCAAACCGCGCCAACTATCAGATCAAGAGCGCCTTGCCTGGCTGCGCTTAAGCCAAACAGAAAATGTGGGGCCAGTAACATTCCAACAATTAATCACCGCTTATAAAACGGCCTCAGCAGCAATCGAAGCCCTGCCTGAACTTTCCCATCGCGGTGGTAGAAGGAAGCCACTAAAATTATATTCCGTAGAAGCCGCACAGCAAGATATCGCGCGCGCCACAAGTATCGGCGCCTGCTTTGTGGCGATGGGCGAACTGAGCTATCCACCCGATTTAGTACACGTCCCCTCACCACCGCCGATGCTTTGCGTCAGCGGAAAATTGGAATTAGCCGAGACCAACAGCGTGGCTATTGTCGGCGCGCGCAACGCTTCTGCTTCAGGCATGAAGTTTGCCAGACAATTAGCACATGGCTTATGCGAAGCGGGGTTGCTGGTTGTTTCAGGATTAGCGCGCGGCATTGATACTGCAGCACATGAGGCCTCGGTGAACGCACAAACAGCCGCTGTTTTGGCTGGCGGCCTTGACCACTACTACCCACCGGAAAATGAAAAACTGCAACGCGTTATTGCCGAGCGTGGATTGCTGATCAGCGAAATGCCGCCCGGCACTGCCCCCAAAGCAGAACATTTCCCACGCCGTAACCGGATCATCTCTGGAATGGCAAAAGCCGTGATCATCGTTGAAGCTGCCATGAAATCAGGTTCACTCATCACCGCCCGCTTTGCTGCTGAACAAGGCCGCGAGGTTTTCGCCGTTCCCGGTTCCCCGCTTGACCCGCGTTGCGAAGGCACCAACAAGTTGATTAAAGATGGCGCAAATATTTTGACATCGCTTGATGATGTTCTGCAGGCATTGAACACACCTCGCTATATAAGTAACGGCCAGCTGTTTGAAACCGAAGCAACGAGCCCAGCGACGCCAGCACAAATTGGCGACACCGAGCGCGAGCGTGTGGCACAACTTCTATCGCCCTCGCCAATTGCAACCGATGATTTAATTCGAGAGAGCGGTTTGCCCGCCGCGCAAATCATCACAATTTTACTTGAGCTCGAATTAGCCGGCCGCGCTATACGCCACGCAGGTGGACGCATATCATCTGGGGTATGATGGATTGACAAAGCACAGAATCTCTGTGCAATCTTGAATATAGCAACAAGTTATTGAATTGTTTAACGAAGGGGACGGGCCAACATGAAAACGATTTTAGCGCCACTTTTAATTGTAGCATGCTTTTTTTCAATGCCACTGCTAACTGCCGATATTGCGACAGCAAAGACCAATGCCAAAGTCAGCAAAATCAGCAATTACAATCCAGAACAACGGAAAAAGCTTTTTGAATGGGCTTTAAAAGAATGCGGCAAACAATATGGCGGCGCTGGCTATGGTCGGCCAGAAATTAATTATGTGACAGGCCGTATCTTTTGCTTTGGTTGATGACGCGAACTTCGAGCAGTCAATTGGAATTAAATTGTTGCACGGCGTTCTAATCAATCCACTTCATCTTCGAGATATAGAGATTTTTCTTTAAGCCCATCCGCCTTCCAATCATGAAATGCGGGCGTTGCCATGACAGCATTCATATAATGTTGGGTATCGTTTGATACTTTGATGTCATAAGTTTCGAACCGCGTGACAATTGGCGTAAACATCGCATCGGCAATCGAAAACTTACCAAAAAGAAATGGGCCACCTCGCCCGTGGGCACTCCGGCATTCTTTCCAAAGCGCTTCTAACCTGGCAACGTCCGCGCGAATGTCATCATTCATTGCAACAGGTTTTATCGCCCTACGCAAATTCATCGGGCAGGCATTTCGCAGATTGCGAAAACCCGAATGCATTTCAGCACTCACCGAGCGGGCCATAGCACGGGCAGCTTTATTTTTCGGCCATAAATTCCGGTCGGACCACGTCTCAGCGGCATATTCCATAATCGCTAGAGAATCCCAGACCGTATTCTTGCCATGAACCAAAATTGGCACAAGGCCAGCCTTAGAAATTTTCACAACAGCTTTGCCAAATGCTGGCTCACCGAACGTGATCAGCTTTTCTTCAAAATCTATCCCAGCCATGGCCAATGCCATATAGGGCCGCAGCGACCATGATGAATAATTTTTATTGCCGATAACAAGGATAGGTTTGCTCATGCTTTCTTCTCATATTTTTCTACAGTTCCGCCCGCCACTTTCCAGGCCGCAAAACCACCGTCTAGATTTAATACGGGCTTTAATCCCATATCCTGCAATAGTTCAGTTGCCAAAAGTGAGCGCCAACCACTGGCACAATGGATGATGAATGTTTTATCTTCGGCAAATATCGGTTTGTGATAGGGGCTTTGAGGATCAACCCAAAACTCAAGCATCCCGCGCGGCGCATGAAACGATCCAGGAATGCGCCCTTCTCGCTCAAGCTCACGAACGTCACGTATATCAACGACAACTGTAGCTGCATCGCCGAGCAATTTTAAAGTGTCGACCGCAGATATACTTTTGACTTTGGCTCGCGCGCGTTTCATCAAAGCTTCATGGCCGAGTATTATGTTTTGCACCATGCATCCTCCTACATTGATTTCGGCAGATAGCGCCACACTAAAACAGCAAGCACACTTAAACTGGCCCCTAAAATTATGAACACTATTGATACATCAAAGAATGAAAGAGCGATTGCAAAAATGAAACCAGGAATGAGTTCTGAAAAATCAATGAATGTCCTGTAAACTGCGGTCATGCGCTGCCGCTCATTCGGGCGCACTGATCTGAGAAACGGAATGCCACCAACACTGTCTATGCCTGACGCAAAAAGGGCTGCTAATAATAAAAGTGCGGCTGCGGCATAAGGCGATTGCGTGCCAAGAAAACCAGCGGCAATACAGCTGACAGATATAACTGCAAAACAAAGCGCAACGACACCACGAACACCAATGCGGTTAGCCAATGATCCAAAGCCAAAGGCTGAAAGCAAGAAAAGCTGACTGATTGAAATAATCAAACTTCCGGATAATTTACTAAGCCCGCTCTCGATCATGAGCAGTGGACCATAGGTGAAAAACGTGGCCCAGTAGCAAGAGCGACCAAAAGCAATGGCCCACGCCAAACGCAACCGAGGCTGCGCCACAAATCGCCTGACATTCGCAATCGGATTAAACGGTGCCAAGGTGCCGGAAGGCATCGCAGTGCTTTCATGTAACCGTAAATACCAAAACACGCACAACACCAACACACCAACGGCCATCGCCGCCAGCTGCGGCGCCACAGGCCCATAATTTGTATAAAGCAAGCCTCCAGCGAGAGGCCCCGCAACCCATGAAAAAGTTGAAACCGCCAGCCGTAACGGTTCCGACCGCGTAAGCTCTGTCTTGCGAATATGATCCATTATATAAAGCTGCAAAGTCACATTCATAATTGATGCACCTGAGTTGCGCAGGATCACACCCGCCACCTGTCCAGGCAGAGTAAATGTCGCAAGTGCGGCACTTCCTCCAATTAGCATCAATCCACCGATTGTATACGCCCAGCGTCTTCTCACGCGTCCAAACAAATATGGCATACATAATGTGATCACTAAGACGGTCACAGAAACGCAGGTCCCCAGAATGCTTACAGCGCGACTGGAGCCCAACAAATCATATGCCTGGATAGCCAGAATACCCGAATTAAAAGCTCGCACCAATGACTCGAGCAAAAACAAAATACCGAATGTAGCGGCCCCTGCGCGGCGAAAGTTACTTTCGGGAATCAGTTGTTCTGAAATTGCACTCATCTCATCACCTAAGCGCGGCCACTCAACTGTTTACAAGCCCCAGCAACCTTTGCTTAAAGCCACATATGGACAATACGACTAACCACAACGAAAAACATCGCGTTGCGATCATCTCTATGTTTTCAAGTGCGGGGCTTGCAAGCATGAAACTGGTGGCAGCTGTTTTTTCTGGCTCGCTTGGCGTCCTTTCGGAAGCAATCCACGGTCTGATCGACTTCGGCGCAACTATTGTGACGGTATTTGCAATACGTTGGTCGAGCCAGCCAGCTGACGATGACCACCAATTCGGCCACGCCAAGATAGAAAGTGTTGCAGCGCTTCTTGAAACCTTATTGCTGTTCGGTACTGCGCTGTATATCGCCTATGAAGCCATTCTGCGCCTCATTAGCCCACATAAGCCTCTCATGATCGCGTGGTGGGCCTTTGCAATCATGTTGGTTTCAATTGCTGTCGATTTCAATAGGTCGAGAGCTTTACGCAAAACCGCTGAGGCGACATCCAGTGAAGCACTGAAAGCCGACGCCACGCATTTTGAATCTGATATGTGGAGCTCGCTTGCGGTGTTCATCGGGCTCGGCGGCGTTTGGATTGGTTTCCAATGGGCGGACTCGGTTGCGGCATTGTTGGTTTCTGCATATATTTGCAAGATAGCTTGGGATTTGACGAGTACAACGCTGAACACTTTGCTTGATGCTGCCCCTGTTGGGGTTTCAGCGCAAATCAACGAAATTGCAGACCAACAGAATGGCATTTTAAGCGTCAACAGCTTGCGCGTGAGACCTGCTGGAGCAACACTTTTTGTAAATCTCGATGTGAACGTACCTCGGCTGCTAAACTTAGTTTCCATCGCAGATTTGAAAAAGAATTTAGTTGTCGCCATTCAAGCAAAACTGCCGCATGCCGATATTGCAATTACCACCAATCCTGTGGCGCTGGATAACGAAACCGCATTCGACAAAATCGGCCTGATTGCCGCCCATTATAATGCATCGATCCATCACATCACTGTTCAACAATTGCAAGGGCGCATGGCGGTGAGTTTTGATCTGGAGGTTGATGGCGCAACGCAACTTGCCGCGGCACACGATCAAGCAACTAAATTAGAGGACGCAATTCGCGATGGCTTAGGTGGTGATGTTGAGGTTGAAAGCCATATTGAGCCTCAGCCTGCAAGAATGCTTTTGGGCGAGCAAGCAACACCCGCTGAAACAAAAAAGATTGAGAAATATTTACAGCAGCTCGCAAAGTCTGAAAATTCACTCAGTGATCTGCATAATGTTCGCGTGCGCCACGCCGATGGTGGCCTTTACGTACATTATCACTGTCGTTTCAAGCGAACTGAAACCATCAACGCCGTGCATGCAGCAGTTGACCGAATTGAAATCGCTCTCAATACGAAAATCAAAAATATCAACCGCGTCATCGCTCATGCCGAACCGCTGGGGGAGGCACGGCACAAGCTTTGACGGTGGGTTAGCCGTTTGACGCCCTACTCAACTCACGTAAGTGTTCGATCTCACCTTCCGGTATGATAATTTTATTGGCCACAGAAAACGCCTCATAGAAGCTCACTTCGAGCAAGCCTTGGAGCGTTTTCATTCCCAATGATTTGGCCATATTGCGCAACTCAAGCACCATATCTGCTATATATTGAGCCGTTTCACGCGTATCTGGTGTTATCTTTTGGTTTGAAACAGTTCGATCTATCGTGACAGAATATTCTTTCTGCCCTGTACTAAATTCCATCTTGCCCGTCCCCGATAATTAGATTACCCCAGATTCTCCTCGACATTAGACGCGCTTTAGTTGTGGTGCATAAATAATAAGTTTCTTTAAGGTTGCGGTTTCGGATTTATTTTCAAAAAAATAGGTTTTCTTGCCTCCAGTCCCATATACGCCTATGAGCATCCGCCAACTTGAACCCGGAAAATTGCATGACTGTCGTCGTCGTCGAATCGCCCTCTAAGGCGAAAACCATCAATAAATATCTGGGCCGTGACTTCACGGTGCTGGCGTCTTTTGGCCATGTGCGCGATTTGCCAGCCAAGGATGGCTCAGTAAAGCCTGACGAAGACTTTGCCATGGATTGGGAAGTCGATAGCAAATCGGCCAAGCGCTTGTCCGACATTGCCACTGCACTCAAAGGTAGTGATCGCCTCGTGTTGGCGACCGACCCTGACCGCGAAGGCGAAGCCATCTCTTGGCATGTGTTTGAAGTTTTGAAGAAGAAGGGCGCGCTTAAGGGCAAGACGGTTCAGCGCGTGGCGTTTAACGCCATCACTAAAACTTCAGTGCTCGAAGCCATGGCGCATCCGCGTGAAGTCGATGGCGCGCTGGTTGATGCTTATCTAGCACGGCGCGCTTTAGACTATCTTGTTGGCTTCACGCTTTCACCCGTCCTCTGGCGCAAATTGCCGGGCTCGCGTTCGGCAGGCCGTGTGCAATCTGTGGCGCTGCGTTTGTTATGCGATCGCGAACTAGAAATTGAAGCCTTCAAAAGCCAAGAATATTGGACAATTGATGGCACCTTCGTCACATCTAAGGGCCAAGAATTTTCGGCAGGCCTAGCTAGCATCAATGGCAAGCGCCTTGAAAAACTGGAACTGAAAGATCAGGCATCGGCACAAGCAATTGAAGCCGCAGTTAAAGGCCAACGTTTCACAGTTGAAAGCCTTGAAAGCAAACCAGCCAAGCGCCACCCCTATGCGCCATTTCGAACTTCCACGTTACAACAGGAAGCTTCGCGCAAACTTGGTTTCTCATCATCAAAGACAATGCAGATTGCCCAGCGGCTTTATGAGGGCATGGATATTGGTGGCGAGACTGTTGGTCTCATCACTTATATGCGAACCGATGGCATTGACATGGCGCCGGAAGCAATTGCGGCCACGCGCAATGCGATTTTGAAAAGTTTTGGCGAACCCTATTTGCCTTCTGCACCGCGCGTATACACATCCAAAGCAAAAAATGCCCAAGAAGCGCACGAAGCCATTCGCCCCACTGATCCAGGCCGTTTGCCTGAGGAAGTGAAAGGCGTGCTCGATGGCGAGCAACTGGCACTTTATGATCTGATTTGGAAGCGTACCATTGCCAGCCAAATGGAAAGCGCTGAGATGGAGCGCACGACAGCCGACATTGGCACCACGGGCCATGACGGCAAGCATTACTCATTCCGCGCTAATGGTTCAGTTGTAAAATTCGATGGTTTCCTTCGCGCCTACACAGAAGGCTTGGATGACGAAGAAGATGAAGACGCCAAGCGCCTGCCCGTTATGGCACGCGGCGATACATCCGGCGTTAAGAAGATCGAAGGCGTGCAACATTTCACTGAGCCACCGCCGCGCTACTCAGAAGCTTCACTGATCAAGAAGATGGAAGAGCTTGGCATTGGGCGCCCTTCCACCTACGTCAGCATCATGAAAACGCTGAGTGACCGTGGCTATATGCGGATCGAAAAGAAGCGTTTGATCCCTGACGACAAAGGCCGCATCGTGACGGCGTTCTTGGAAAGCTTCTTCAAGCGCTATGTGGAATTTGATTTCACTGCAAATCTTGAAGAACAGCTTGACCGGATTTCAGCTGGTGAAATTGATTACAAACAGGTACTGCGCGATTTCTGGAAAGATTTCACAGCGGCTTTGGCCGAAGTCAAAGACTTGCGCATCACGCAAGTGATCGACTCGCTGAATGACATGTTGGAGCCGCATATTTTTCCAGCCAAGGCCGACGGCAGCGATCCACGCGCCTGCCCGTCATGCGCTGATGGAAAAATGTCGATCAAGCTAGGCCGCTTTGGTTCATTTGTTGGCTGCACAAACTATCCGACTTGCAATTACACACGCGCACTTTCGACGAACTCGGCAGATGCAGCAGCGGCCATTCCCGCTGGTGGCATTCTGCTGGGCAATGATCCAGAAACACAAATGCCAGTCACGCGCCGCATAGGCCGCTTTGGGCCATATGTGCAATTGGGCGAAGCTGTTGAGGGCGAAAAACCCCAGCGCGCCTCAATACCAAAACGTATTGATCTGAACACTTTGGATCTTGAGCAAGCCCTGAAGCTGCTTTCGCTACCACGCGAAGTGGGCATTCACCCCGAAACCAAAACACCTATCACCGCAAACTTTGGTCGCTTTGGCCCCTATATTTTGCATGATGGGGTTTATGCTAATTTGGAGGCAGAAGACGATGTGTTCACCATAGGCTTGAACCACGCTGTTGATCGCTTGGCCGAGAAGCGTTTGAAAGGCCCATCAACACGGGCAAGGCCGGGTGCGCTTCGCAATCTTGGTGTGCACCCTGATGATAATGAAAAGGTTGAAGTGTTTGGCGGGCGCTATGGCGCTTATGTGAAGCATGGCAAAACCAACGCAACCATTCCGCCAGAGATGACGACGGAAACCATCACATTGGAACAAGCGCTTGGATTAATCGCTGAACGCGAAACCAAGGGTGGCGGCAAAAAGAAAAAGACAGCAAAGAAAGCGCCAGCTAAAAAAGTTGCTGCCAAAAAGAAGCCTGCAAAAAAAGCGGCTAAGAAAGCCGTGAAAAAAGCTGCAAAGACTCCAAGTGTCGAAGCCGCCTAAAGCCCCTGCCAAACCCACAAAACATCCCTGCGTTCCCTCGCCTGAGGATATCCTGAAATTTGTGGCAACCTCGCCTGGCGTGGTGGGCAAGCGCGAGATTGGCCGCGCCTTCGGCATCAAAGGCAATGACAAGATCAAGCTGAAGCAAGTCCTAAAAGACATGCAAGACAAAGGCACTTTGGGTGGCAAAAAACGCCGCATGACGGCCAAGGGCCATTTGCCGCCAGTCACTATCGTGCAAGTCGAAGGCCTCGATCATGATGGCGAAGCATGGGGCATTCCCGCTGAGTGGGAAGAGGCAGCGGGCAAACCGCCAAAATTATTGATCGAACTGGCCTCGGGCAAAGCCCCCGCTGTGGGAGACCGTGTACTGGCCAAGATCGAGGCTCTGTCAGGCAAAGGCCACTACGCGCACAAAGCCAAAGTCATGCGCGTGTTATCAGATCGTGCGGGGCGCGTGCTGGCAATTTTCCGTATCGTCAAAGGCGAAGGCGCACGGCTTGTGCCTGTCGATAAAAAAGCGCGTTATGATTTGCAAGTCTTGCAAGGCGATGAAGGCGGCGCTCTCAATGGGGAGCTCGTAGCTGCTGAGATTATAAAAGATCAAGGCCGTGGCATGCCCATCGCACGCGTGCGCGAACGCTTGGGCGATATGGCTGACCCGCGCAACATCTCGCTCATTGCTATTCACCAACACGGTATTCCAAATGCGTTTCCTGAAAAAGTTTTGGACGAGTCTGAAGCGCTCAAAACCTTCAGCGAGGCGGGGCGCATGGATTTGCGCGATGTGCGTTTGGTAACGATCGATCCGCCCGATGCGCGTGATCATGATGACGCAGTGTGGGCCGAACATGATGATAGTGCTGCCAACTCCGGTGGCTTTAAAGTGATTGTTGCGATTGCCGATGTTTCTGCTTACGTCCGCCCTGGTTCGGCACTGGATAAAGAAGCGCGCATCAGAGGAAATTCAGTTTATTTCCCCGACCGGGTTGTGCCGATGTTGCCTGAACGCATTTCAAATGATTTGTGTTCGCTTCGGGAAAAACAACTTCGACCTGCGCTTGCGTGCTTTATGACTTTCGACAAATCAGGCCGCAAGAAATCGCATTACTTCAAACGCGTCACCATGCGCTCGGCGGCAAAGCTTTCTTATGAGGAAGCGCAAGCCGCAATTGATGGCCGTCCTTCACCCAAAGCTGAAAGCTTGGTCGAGCCCGTGTTAAAACCGCTCTATGCTGCCTATGCCGCTTTGAAAAAAGCGCAGGATGCGCGCAGTCCGTTAAATTTGGATTTGCCTGAACGCAAAATCATTCTCGATGCTACTGGCGCTGTGGCGCGGGTGACTGTGCCAATGCGTTTGGATGCCCACAAGTTGATTGAAGAATTTATGATCCAAGCCAATGTGGCAGCGGCAGAAGAATTAGAGAATAAAAAAACACCCCTGCTCTACCGCGTGCATGAGCAGCCGTCGCAAGAAAAGATCAAAGCGCTCGCAACATTCCTAAAAACTGTGAACCGCGAACTGCCACTGGGCCAAATCATCAAGCCGTCGCATTTCAACAAGCTCTTGGCCTCGGTCAAGGGTGAAGATTTTGAACAGCTGGTGCACCAGATTGTTTTGCGCACCCAAGCTCAAGCCGTCTATCGCTCAGAAAATGCCGGCCACTTCGGCCTCACCTTGCGCCGTTATGCGCATTTCACATCGCCCATCAGACGATATTCTGATTTGATTGTGCACCGCGCATTGATCAGTGCGTTGAACATGGGAGAAGATGGTTTGTCGGAATTTGACATTGCCAATCTCGATGAAACTGCAGAAATGATCAGCACCGCCGAACGCCGCGCTATGGTGGCTGAGCGCGAAACCAATGATCGCCTGATCGCATCATACCTTGCCCCGCAAGTGGGTGCCGTGTTCAACGGCCGCATCGGCGGCGTGGTGGGTGCCGGGCTGTTTGTGAATTTAGAGGAAACAGGAGCCGACGGCTTCGTGCCCGCCGCCACATTAGGCCGCGATTATTATGTCTACGACGAAGTCCGCCACGCTTTGATCGGCGAACGTACGGGCGAAACGTTTCAAATGGGCGACATCGTAAAGGTAAAACTCGTCGAAGCCGCCCCCGTCAAAGGCGGCCTGAAATTCGAAATCGTCGGTGAAGGCCGCAAGGGCGAACGACCCAAAAAAATGCGAGGCAGATCAAACAAGTCGCATAAAGGGCGCCGATAGTTAGAGGGTAACGATTTTATCCAGTTCTTTCACGCAACGCTATCGCGCCGCCCGAATCAGCACTAAACTACGTTTGCTATTTTAATTTTCTAAAATTCAAACACATCGGGAGAGGATAAATTTATGAGCAAGCGTGACGATCTAATTGAGAAATATGCAAGCGATCTGAAAACAAAGTGCAGCATGACAGCTGACATAGATTTGTTGACCAAGATCACCATTGGTTGTGGACCCAGCATTTATAATGCTGATGCAGAAACTGTTTCTGGCTCAGATCAATCTGAGCTCGACACAGTGAAGAAAAACTTCTTGGTGAAAAAGTTGGGCCTTGCCGACAATGCCAAACTTGATGAAGCACTCGCCAAGGTTATGGAAATCTACGGCAAATCAAACCGCAACAAATATCGCGCTGTGGTTTATTACATGCTCACCAAGCATTTCGGCAAAGACGCCGTTTACAAATAATTTTTTGCAAAACGAATTATTGATGCTGCGCCATAACGATGTGACGCAGCATTTTTTGACCCGAAAAAATGCGGCAAAAACGCGAATATTTCTGGTTCATTTCACGCCGAAAATAATAAACAATATGATGGCATTCTGTCAGCAAACTGACAGCCCCAGCGTTTCAAAAAGCATTTCATAACTCAACGGTCGGCGAAAACTTGTGAACACATTGTTCATGTCTCTTAGAGGAATAATTTAATGCATTTATTGACGTTCATAAAAATCTTCCATCTCGTCGGCCTCATTATGGGTTTTGGTGGCGCAGTTCTGCTCGACCTAACAATCTTCAAACACGGTGTGCTCCGACCAATCAGCCAATACACCATCCATCAAACCGAATTGCTTTCGCGTTTTGTAACGTGGGGGTTGATTTTGTTATGGGGCACAGGCTTTGGTCTGATTGCAATTAACCTCATAGACAAGCCAGAATATCTGACCAATCAAAAGCTATGGGCTAAAATGGCAATCGTCGTGCTGCTCACAATCAATGGCGTGTTCGTTCACAACCGCGTCTTGCCAATATTAAGACAGAAAGTTGGGCAACGCATTTTCGAAATGGCCAAGAAGCGCGAAACGTTGCTTTTAACATTAGTGGGCAGCGTGTCATTTGTATCTTGGACGACACCGTTCGTTCTCGGCAAAGCCAGCGAATTGAATTATGTGACTCCAATGTGGGTTATAATGGCGGCCTATTTTGCCGCAGTGTTCGCGATTTGGGCAATTATGTTTGTGATCATGAGCAGCGTTTCAAAACTTCAAAGCTTTGCAAGAAAAGCGGCCAACGCCACGCTCCAACATTCTTCAAGTTGGGAAAACATGGCCCCAGCTAATTTGTATAAAATGAAAACTTCAAAAATCGAAACCAGAGTTGCCTAAAAAAGTTCGGCCGGGTTTTCCCCGGCCACTCTTCGTATCTCTAAACTTTAATCTTATTCCGGCGTCGCCCAAATAAACTGACGAATCTCAAACCCGAAATCAACAGTGGTAATGATGTGGGAATAAGAACTGTCGACACGGTGTTTACAACAATATCATTAATCCTCACATTGCCATCACGCACACAACCGAACACAACTTTCGTCAATTTGATTTGCGGCGCGTTGCCAAGGGCGCTGAACAGACAGGCTTGGTTGCTGCGAAGGTTCCTCCTTGCAAACACAAATTGGCGGAGATGAACACCTCCAAGCCCGAATGTATAACCAGCAGCGAGTTCGATGAGCCGTTGCCCAAAAGCTTGGACCAAAAATTCGACGGCGTAAAAAACGGTGTATTGAGCGAGGTGACATCCGAATGCTGAACTTTGTTTAAAGTCAGACATGGGTTGTTGTTACAGTTGTCGTTCACGATACGCGTTGGCGCCACCTTGAAACCAGATTCAATAACACTCGTGTCTGCGTGGGTGAGCGGCATTGAAAGTAATCGTTACTGCCTGCTCAGTGAAACTGCCCAAAACCATCAGCCCAAGGGCACATCCGGCTCCTGGGGATATTTCTTAGCCGTTGAGCTTGCCTTTGCAACCTTAGAAACATGCCATTCCATCATAAGCCATCTTCAATTGATCTGCCTGAATAGTTACAATATCAGAATCGGATATGTATACCAAAGATTGCACAATGGAAAATTAATCAATTTTAAGAAATTGAAGGCCACTTCATACACTCGGTCAAGCCAGAAAAAACTATGCAGTTCCCTGCAGAGTTCAAAATCCCTTAAAAGCAAGAGAGATCAGATCGCGCGCTTAAGCTTGCGGCCCAGAATACCCATTCCAACCATACCTGTGAGCAACAATGGCAAGGCACCCGGAACCGGAACCGGACTTGGATTAGTACCATTGGAGGCGCTCAACACAATGCTGTCAATCCGTGCGTTACCTTCATCGTTGAGTTTAAAAGAAACTTTAGTCAGGTTGTTCCAAGCTCGATAGTTAGGCAACAGACTGAAAAAATTTACCGTAGGCTGGTTACTGTGGTGTTTATCGTCGTCACCACCCTCATTAGATCCAATAACAAGGTGATGAATCAAATTGCCGCCATTGTAAGCGTCCACAACGAGCGAC
>JAYTSN010000125.1:0-14914 GCA_043745625.1 Aestuariivirga sp.
ACACTTGCCAAGCAAATGATTGAAGAAGGCAAGCTGGGCAAGATTTTTCATTACCGTGCAAAGTTTTTGCAAGATTGGACCATCAGTGCCGACCTTCCACAAGGTGGCGCTGGCCTATGGCGGCTCGATGTGAACGTGGCGGGCAGTGGCGTTACCGGAGATCTGCTGGCGCATTGCATTGATACGGCCATGTGGTTGAATGGCCCCATTGAACGAGTGACTGGCATGACTGAAACTTTTGTGAAAGAGCGCCATCACAACATCACCGGCAAAAGTGAAAAAGTGGGCATTGATGATGCCTGTCTTTTTCTTGCAAAATTTAGCAATGGGTCGCTCGCAAATTTTGAAGCCACACGTTATGCGCGCGGCCACAAGGCGCTCAACACGTTTGAAATCAACGGCGAACACGCTTCGATTGCCTGGGATTTGCATGACTTGCACCGCTTACAATATTTCGATCACCGTGATGAAAGCCGCACCCGTGGTTGGCGCTCGATCCATGTAACCGATGGCGATCATCCTTATATGAACAAGTGGTGGGTGCCCGGAACACAGATTGGCTATGAACACACCTTCGTGCACCAAGCTGCTGATTTTGTGGATGGTCTGGTGAGTGGTAAACCGGCATCGCCAACCTTCCGTGAAGCTTATGCAACTGATCTTGTGACAGATGCGGTTCTTAAATCTGCCAAATCTGGCCAGTGGGAAAAAGCGAATTAGCAGTTACCATCTTGTATTATTTTTAAAGAGCGATAGTCTGATTTTAGAGCAGAGCCGAAAAGGCCGCCGAAAGTGAAATGGGAGTGAGATGTCCGAAGCGTTAAAATATGCTCTGCGTTTAAATGGGGTTTCTAAATCCTATGATGCTGTTCGAGCCCTTGCAGGTCTTTCCTTTGATGTTGTCGAAGGTCGCTTCTTTGCTTTGTTCGGCCCAAGCTCGGTTGGCAAAACCACAGCATTGCGCACCATTGCAGGCTTGGTGAAACCTGATTCAGGCCGCGTCGAAATTAGCGGCACTGACGTCACCAATGCACCAATCACCGGGCGCGGTGTTTCAATGGTGTTCCAATCCTTTGCGCTCTATCCACACCTGACCGTTTATGAGAATTTTGCTTATCCATTGCGCGAAAGCAAAGTCGGCAGGGAAGAGATTGATAAACGTGTGAAAGAAACAGCCACGATGCTGAAGCTTTCGCACCGGTTGGAGCGCAAGCCCAACACGCTGTCAGGCGGGGAGCAACAACGTGTAGCACTTGGCCGTTCGCTTATCCGCCGCCCAAAAATTTTATTGCTAGATGAGCCACTAACAAATCTCGATGCAAAATTGCGCCACGATATGCGCGCGGAATTAAAGCGCCTGCACCGCCAATTTGGCATGACCATTGTTTACGCAACGCCTGATGAACTTGAAGCTTTGTCAATGGGTGAAGAAATCGCGGTGATGCGCGATGGCGCTGTGGTTCAACGCGGAACACCTGACGAGCTTTATGAAAATCCGGTGGATATGTATGTAGCTGGGAAAATCGGCTCGCCGCACATGAACATGATCAAGGCGAAAGCGAGCAGCGACAACTCGGTGTTTGAAACATCGCTCGGGAAGATAATTTCAAAAGCAAAAATCAAATCGGCTGAAACGGGCGAGGCTGCAATGTTGGGCATCAGGCCAAGTGATATTCGTTTTGCGGCCAAAGGCGAGGCCGGCATCAAATCCACGGTGCAAATGCTTGAACCTTTGGGCGATGTCACCGTAGTCTCAGTTAACACGGGTGCCGAAACCCTACGCATGGTGGTTCCGGAATCAGCTGCCACATCCATTAAGCCCGGCCAAGCTGCATCAATTTTTATCGACCATAAAAAGTTCCACATCTTCCGCGCTTCGAGCGGACAGGTCATGACCTGAAACTCGAAGACAGAAGTTAAAAAACGTAGAAAATAGGAGGAAACCTAAGATGACTGCGATGACAAAAATACAAGGCCTTGCAACAGCTGCTGGCATTGCTTTGACTTTGTTCGTCGGTGGCGCAACTTACGCCAGCGCCGAAGACGTGACTTTAACGATGGCCGTGCCAGATTGGCCGCCCACACGCATTATGAAGAAAATGTTCGACGAACAATATAAATCGAAAACAGGCAATAACGTGAAGCTGGAGGTGGATTTCATTCCATGGCCAGATTTCTATACCCGCGTAAACGCCTCGCTTACATCGGGCGAAAAGAAATATAATTTCGCGGTATCGGATTCACAATGGCTCGGTGCTTTCGTTGAAGGCGGTTACTTCCGCAAAGTAAACGATCTGATCGATGCTGATCCTGAACTCCAAGCCACAATGAAGGATATGCATCCTGCTCCGTTGAATGCCTATTCTACCTATCCAAACTCCACACCAAACTATTATGGCTTCCCACAATTCCCTGACGTGTTGGTCAACTTTGGCCGCAAAGATATTCTTTGCAACGAAGAAGAGCAAAAGGGCTTCATGGCAAAGTTCAATAAGAAGCTTCCATGCACAGGCGAAGAAATGGACGCCATGACATGGGATGATTTCGAAAATGTCGGAAAATTCTTCCAACGCAAGAAGGGCGAAATGCTGGCAGGAAAACCTGCTGATGATGATTTCTACGGCATCGCCTTCCAAGCGGGCAAAGGCTATGACTTCTCATCGATGCAGATCAACGGCTTCATCTGGCAAGCAGGCGGTAATGTTTGGGATGAAACCAAGCAACCCGGCGGCCAAGCAGAAGGTGTTGTAAATTCGAAGGAAGCTGTGGGCGCTCTCGAAAAATATCTCAGCTTCATTCAATATATGCCGCCTGTAGCTAAAACTGGCACCATGGACATTTTCAAATCGGACGAACTGTTCCGTGAAGGCAAGGTGGCCATGAACATTGACTGGATTGGCTTGGGTGAAGCATCTCTTGATCCTAAGACCTCGAAGGTGTCTGACAAGCTTGTGTTCGGCCAAATGCCCGGCACAATGGGCAAAGATGGCAAGATGGTGCGTTGGTCAAATATCGGCGGCCAGCCATTCGTTTTGACAACATGGACAACCCCAAAGCAATTGACCGAAGCCATGGGCTTTGTGAAGTGGTGGCTGTCGCCTGAAATCCAGAATAAGTTCGCTGCGTCTGGCGGTCAATCAGCCATGAAGTCAGTTTACTCGGATCCAAAATATGTGACTTATCGTCCTTGGAACCGCGCTTGGGCTGCCTCGCTCGATTGGCAAAAAGACGTGTGGCATGTTCCACAATTCTTTGAATTGCTGACCCAACAACAAGACCAGTTCGACCTTGCCATCACTGGCAAGCAAGACGCCAAGACGACTTTGGATAATGTTGCGAAGTTCCAACAAGATCTGTTGTCGACTGCTGGTTTGATTAAGTAACAAAAAGCGGTGCGCCATTAATGAGTGGCGCACCCAACCCAATAGCCGTCACCCCAGCGAAGGCTGGGATCTCGCTTCATTCAAGCTAAGTGCTTGGAGTAACGCGGGATGCCAGCCTCCGCTGGCATGACGGATGTTTGGGAGTTTCAGCAACAAAAAGTAAAAAAGCAGAGAGCCCGCCTTTCCCCATGAGTGCCATAACGCTTAAAACACCCCCTCCGGCCCTATTCGAAGTAAAGGCACATAACTGGAAACTCGCCATTCTCGTCGGCTTGATTGTCTCCATTTTATCAATGTTTGCATTGCCACCAGAAGCATCATTCTGGATCACCGGCGCCATGGTCGCAACTGTGGCAGCCGCATTTGCCGTCAACGCTTATCGCCGCCATTATTATGGTGGCCTGCTTGTGGCTCCGGCCATCGCTGTATTATTCGTGATGAACATTTTTCCGTTGCTGTGGTCTTTAGGCCTTTCGTTTTTCGCCTATCAAAGCAACCAGCAAACCATCCGCTTCGTTGGCCTTACCAACTATATCAAAGTGTTGACCGACAGCTTGAAAGCCCCCGAAAATTGGGCGAACCTTACCAATACTGCGATGTTCGTAGTTTTAACGGTCACAGCGCAAATGATCGTTGGCTTCTTGCTTGCGCTCATGTTTTCCAAACAATTTCCACTGCGCAAATACTTGCTCATTCTTGTGCTTACGCCGATGATGTTATCCGTTGTCGCAGCGGGCGTGTTCTTTTCTTACTACTATGATCCCACTTTCGGTCTGCTCAGCTATTTCGTGCGGATCTTCTCAGGTGAGCAATATATTTTGATGGATAACAAAGCGGGTGCTGTTGCGGGCATCGTGTTTGCTGATGCCTGGATGTGGTCGCCGTTCGTGATGTTGTTGGTGTTGGCAGGCCTCGTATCAGTACCAAAATATTTATACGAAGCCGCAGCCATCGACCGTGTATCGGGCTGGAGGCGCTTCTGGTCGATCACCTTCCCGTATATTCGCGGCCTTCTGATGCTCGCACTTTTGTTCCGCACGATTGAAGCATTTAAGATGGCCGATCTCGTTATCTTGCTCACCAAAGGCGGCAACGGCACCATGACGATTTCATATCATCTGATCCGGATTGCAAACGAGCAAAACAAAACCAGCGAAGGCGCAGCAATTTCTTATGTGATGCTCTTCATCGTTATCGTGCTTACTAATCTTTATCTTTACATCGCCAATCGGCGCACAGCGGAGCCTGCCCATGAGTGACGTAACATCGATCTGGGAAAAACTGGGCTTTCGCAAAGCTTCCGGTGTGAGCGAAGCAGGCTGGGGACAAACGCTGTTTGCGGGCATCATCAGCCTGATCTATTTTTTGCCAGTCCTGCTGATCATTATCACCAGCTTCAAATTGCAAACGGAAGCCTTGTCTATTCCACCAAAATTCATGCCGACTAATTTATTCGGTTTGATCCCTGATGCATATGTGTTCAGCCCAACGCTTGAAAATTACACATCAGTGTTTTCACGTTCAATGACAACCGGCGGCGCTGCCGAAAACACCGGCTTTGACAAATATTTCTTCAACTCCATCATGATTGCTAGCGTTTCTGTATTGCTGGCTCTCGTCATCGGAACTCTGGCAGCTTTCGGCTTCTCGCGCTATCCACTCAAAGGCAATGACACCTATTTGTTCGTCATCCTCACAACCCGCATGTTGCCCGCTATCGTCGTCATCATTCCGGTGATCTTGATGTTCCGCGTAACTGGCCTTTCAGGCTCTTACCTCGGCATCATTTTGCTCTACACCGCCTTCAATTTGCCCTTCACGATTTGGATGATGAAGAGCTTCTTTGATGAATTGTCGCTCGATGTGGAAGACGCAGCGCGCCTTGATGGCTCCTCGGGCATGAAGGTGTTTTTTAAAATCTGCTTGCCACAAGTTTTCGCAGGCCTTGCCGCAACCTTTGTGTTCGGCTTAATTTTGACATGGAACGAATTCCTCTTTGCATTGTTGCTCACTGGCATTGATACGCGAACTGTTCCCGTTGCCATGAGCCAAGCTGTGGCAGGCGGCGGCATTGGTGTGTTGTGGGGATTGCTGGCCGCAATTGAAACGTTGTTTCTGATCCCTGTTTTCTTCGTCACCTTCTTCTTGCAAGATCATCTCTTGCGCGGTGTTACATTCGGAACGGTAAAGCGCTGATGTCTACGATTGAACTTAAACAAGCGACCAAAAAATATGGCGATTTTGTTGCCGCGCGGGATGTTGATCTTTCCGTAAAAAAGGGTGAAGTCGTTTGTCTTCTTGGCCCATCAGGTTGCGGGAAAACAACCACACTGCGAATGATTGCAGGGCTTGAGCGCATCACATCTGGCGAAGTTATTGTGGCTGGCCAACGCATGAATGACCTGCCGCCCGAGAAGCGCGACATCGCGATGGTATTTCAATTCTATGCGCTTTATCCAGCACTGACCGTTGGCCAAAACATCGCCATGCCGCTGCACTATGAAAAAATCAACGACGCTGAAATTAAAAGGCGTGTTGATAAGGTTGCTGAAATTTTGCATCTAGGTTCGGTGTTGAACCGCTTGCCCGGTCAAGTATCCGAAGGTGAAAAGCAACGTGTTGCAGTCGCGCGTGCCATTGTCCGCGATCCCAATTGCTTCTTGTTTGACGAACCGCTGTCGCGCCTTGATGTGGAACTGCGCCATTCGATGCGCGGCCAAATCAAGCAGGTGTTATCAAATCTTTCCAAGGCCACAGTGATTGTGACACATGATCAGCTGGAAGCGCTAACAATGGCAGACCGCATCGCCATTATGAAAGACGGCATCATCGAACAAGTGGGCACGCCCCATGAAGTGTTTGCAAAACCGGCCAATGTTTTCGTCGGCAGTTTTATCGGAACACCACAGATGAATTTGGTGGAAGCGCAATTGAAAAATTTTAGCAAAGGCAAAGCCTCAGTCAATTTCAATGGTCACGACATAGAAATTTCAACCAATGAATTGGTCGGAAAATTAAGTTCTCCCAAAATTACCATGGGTATCCGCCCGCGCGCATTTGTTGTGGAATCCAAAGCCAGCACAGAAAATATCCAGGCCGTTGCCGAACTAATTGAACCAATGGGGCCTGAGACTCTGGTTCACGCGCGAACCAAAGGTGGCAATGATATTCGCGTTGTGGTGCCGCGTGAAAAACGCGTGAAAGTGGGAGAAGCGCTTCATCTGCGGCCCGACCCGGCACAGACCCATGTGTTTGGTGAAGATGGAAAGGCCGTGCGGATATGAGTATCGAACAAGAAAAAGGCATGACTTCAAAGCAGGCCTTCAAAATGGAATATGCCATTATTGCACTCGGGCTTTTTGCGCTCGTATTAATTTTTCAACCTTTCAGTATCGGGTTGTTTTCAATCGGTTGCTTGTTGGTGGTGTTGGCCGGATTAGTGAACAATATTTTACCAATGGCGCAACCGGGTGTGAAGGTGAGCTCTGTCATCACAACTGCGATGGTCGTGGCGATGATTTTTTGCATTGTGTTGCTGGTGTCTATTTGGGCGGCCTATCTCTATGGCAAATTTTTTCTAAATGCGCCCGATCCGAACACAACGGCAGGCAAAGTGATGCTCGCAGCCACACCTTTTTACATGCACCCGTTTGTTTGGAGTGTGGCGGGCATTGCCGCTGTATTGGCGCTGCTTATTTGGTGGCGAACCAAGAAATGAGGTTTACAGGCAAACGCGCCGTCGTTACAGGCGGTCTTTCTGGAATTGGCGAAGCAGTGGTCAAACGCATCGAGTCCGAAGGCGGCAAAGTTGCGATCTGGGATATCAACGGCGGCATTAAAACCAATATTGCCGATTTCAATTCAGTGATGAGTGCAGCCGAACAAACCATCAAGCAGATTGGCGGCATTGATATTCTGGTGAACAGTGCTGGCATCACTGGCCCCACAGTTCCTGTCACCGAGTTTTCGGTTGAAGGCTGGGAACAGACCATTGCAATTAATCTGACCGGAACATTCTTCACCAACAAAGCTGTTGTTCCACATATGATCGCGCAGAATTATGGCCGCATCGTCAATATTGCTTCGATTGCAGGCAAAGAAGGCAACCCGAATGCATCGGCTTATTCCGCTTCAAAAGCTGGCGTTATTGGCTTTACAAAATCGCTAGCTAAGGAACTGGCAAAGACCAATATTACGGTAAATGCCGTGACCCCCGCTGCTGTGCGCACGCCAATCTTCGACCAAATGCCACAAGCGCATATTGATTTTATGCTCGCGAAAATTCCGAAGGCACGCTTTGGCACGGTGGATGAAGTGGCCAACCTTGTGTGTTGGTTGGCCTCGGAAGAATGTTCGTTCTCCACTGGTGCAGTGTTTGATGTGTCGGGCGGGCGTGCCACTTATTGAGCGGTAAAACCGCCATCAATAAGGATGTCTTGCCCTGTAATTAAATCCGAAGCCGACGACGAAAGATACAAAATCAAATCGGCCACTTCCGTCGTCGTTCCAAAACGTCCGAGCGGAATCTTAGCTTTCATGGGATCGCCCTTTTCGGGTTTGCCCCAAACCATCTCGCCCATCGGCGTTAAGATCACGGTGGGGCACACAGTATTGGATTGAATATTATGCTTTGCCCATTCAATCGTCATCACCTTGGTCAGCATGTTAAGTCCACCCTTAGATGCGCCATAAGATCCATGATCAGCCAGCGCCATCACACCAGATTGTGAAGACACATTAATAATTTTGCCCATGCGCTGCTTGATCATGTTTGGCACCAATGCCTGCGCCAACAAAAACGGAGCGCGCAAATTCACATTGATAGTCGTGTCCCAACTGTCCATCGTGATCTCCAGCAAAGGTTGATTGAGTGCGATGCCTGCATTGTTGACCAGAATATCAATAGTGCCAAATTCCGCGAGTGCTGCTTTGGCCGCATCACGCGGACCGTCAACCGTGCTCATATCGGCCGCCACAGCTAAACATTTGCGCCCGGCTTTTTTGACCGCTTCGGAAACATCCCGCAACCCTTGCGCGTCGCGGCCGACCACAACCAGATCAGCGCCCGCATCTGCAAGAACCCTGCAAGCCTCAAAGCCAATGCCTTTGGTGGCACCCGTCACCAATGCGCGCTTGCCCTCAAGACTAAATCTTTTCAACCATTCCGACATCGCATTCCTCCATATTTTTTATGATCATCTAGTTCTTTTTCTTAAAAAAATTACGTTCCAGTTCTGCAAACGCGCGTTGATAAACGTTCATCTCGGTGTTCGGCATCAACGTTAAATCATCCTGCACACTTGCATCCCAATCACCCGTCCAAACGGCAAACGTCGTATTGTTTGCGGTGACAGGCCAAAGCCTTGCGCCGGAAACATAGTTGATCCATGGCAGTTCTGATTTCGTGATCCGGTAAGAAAATGAGCGCTCGATGTCATTCATGTGCAGCAGCTCTTCATTCAAATGTCCTGCACCAAAATAGAAATCGCGGACACCAGAAACTTTGTCGGAGCGATGCTTATTCATCATATGCATCTTCGTGATGTCGCTATGCCATGCACCCATACCAGAAAAATCACGCATGATGTTCCACACGCCTTCAACTGGCGCTTTTATAACGCGTGATGTCCATACCCTATTGGGCGCGCCACCTTTCCAGCGCGGTAAATCGATTGCGGCAGGCTTCTTGGTTTTGATGATGCCTGCAAGTGATTTCCAATTCGCGGCAAACACATCGCGCGAAACAATTCGCTCATACTTGCCTTCATCACCCGGCGCTTCATCAAATGTCGCAGTCCATTCAGCAAAGGTTTCGTTGCTGTGTGTGACAGGATAGAGTCTCAGCGTTGCAACATAGTTTTTGACCGGGAAAGCTGGCTTTTCAAAATTATAAGTGAACGTATAGTTGGCATCATTCAGCGCTAACAATCGTTCGCGAATATGTCCGCCATCATGAGTATGGAAAGAACGCACGCATCCCACCACATCGGCGTCCAATCCATCTTCGATTTTGGACTTCTCAACAGCGGGCGCCCAATTGGGCAGGCCGTTGAAATCGCGCACCAAGCTCCATGACGTTTGCACCGGAGCTTTTAAGATTATGCTGGCATAGGCGCGGGCCATCTGGTCACCTCAAAATGAAATGGATTTAAAACTTTTGGTTTGTGCCGTGAGAGCTTGTTCTGTTGGCAGCCGTTCCATCGAACTTGCACCATAAAAACCATGAATGCCGCTGGTGTTATGCAACATATAAGCGGCATCTTCCGGCGATGAAATTGGCCCGCCATGGCATAGTACGATCACATCTTTACGAATTTTTCGCGCTGCCTCAGCCATGGCACCGACAATTGCTGGACAGTCTTTAAGTTTTAAGGCTGTCTCTGCACCAATGGCTCCGCCTGTGGTAAGCCCCATATGCGGAACGATGATATCAGCACCAGCCTTGGTCATTGCCACGGCTTCTTCAACTGAAAAAACATAAGGTGTGGTCAGCATGTCTTTTTCATGAGCGGCTTTAACAAGATCAACCTCAAGGCCATATCCCATGCCGGTTTCCTCTAAGTTCCGGCGAAACACACCATCAAATAATCCGACAGTTGGAAAATTCTGAATACCAGAAAAGCCAAGTGCTTGCAGTTGATCAAGAAAGTGATCACGGATCATAAAAGGATCAGTTCCGTTCACACCAGCCAGCACTGGTGTGTGATTGACAACTGGTAAAACCTCGCGCGCCATATCAACAACGATTTCATTGGCGTTGCCGTAGGCGAGAAGACCGGCAAGCGAGCCACGCCCTGCCATGCGGTATCGGCCAGAATTATAAATAACGATCAGATCAATGCCGCCTGCTTCCTCGCATTTGGCCGACAATCCCGTGCCCGCACCACCACCAATGATGGGTTGGCGCTTGGCGATCATGTCGTTAAATTTAGCCAGCAAGTTTTTGCGTTCAAAGCGCGCCATAGTTTAATTCCTTATCTCATCAAATGCCGAAACCACCGCATCAGCAAACGCAGCATCATTGATATGCGCATCAATTTCAATCAGTTTGCGGTTGGGTGCCGAACGCCAGTTCTTGGTGATTGCACCGAACAAAGCGGCATCAGCAATCGGATCATGAAACGGTTTGCCCTCTGCATCAATCGCTGAAACGCCTTTGAGTGGCAGAAGGAACCGCACGGGCCCGTTCATCTGATTCAAGCGTTCAACGATCCATTTGCCGATCGCCGAATTTTCTTCTGGCGTGGTGCGCATCAAAGTTACAAAAGCATTATGCACATAAAGATTGCGATCCGAAAATGTGGGCGGCACGGTGTCATGCCCCCCGAAATTGATCATATCTAATGCGCCCACTGAACCCACATAAGGGATCTTTTTGCGGATGATGGATCCAAAGCGATCATCATTGCAGGGAAGTATACCGCCAAATAAATAATCGGCCACTTCAGTCGTCGTGAGATCAATGGCGCTGGATAAAAACCCGGAGTCAATTAACTTTTCAAAACATTGCCCGCCCGTGCCCGTGGCATGAAACACGAAACACTCATTTTCATTTTCAATCCGTTCACGAATTTGGCTGATGGCAGCGGTTGTGACACCAAACATTGTCAGGCCAACAGCTGGCTTCGATTTTTGAGTTTGGGGCACCTTGTTCAACACCATGCCCGCCGCTGCATGGGCTGCATTGCCGATCACTACGCGGGTGATGCCGTTAAGTCCTGCAATATCTGCAACTGAGTGCATCATCATGATATCGCTGGAGCCGACAAAGGGTGCCACATTTCCCGAAGCAAGAGTCGAAACCATAATTTTGGGTAGTCCCACGGGCAGCGCGCGCATGGCTGTTGTGACGATTGCCGTGTTGCCTGAACCGCCCAAGCCCAACACTGCGCCTATGTTTTTTTGTGACAACATGAATTGTGTCAACGCCTCGGCCATCGCCAAAACGGCAGCGCCGCGATCTGACGATCCTAATACAGCAGCTGTACCATGAAGATGATACGCCGCCACTTGCCCTGCCGGCACATCACAATTTGCCGAGCTGGGTGTCGTCGAAACATCGACTGTGATTGCCTTTGCGCCCGCCGCTTTGACGCGGTCTGCCGCATAAAAGAGTTCATCACCCTTGGTATCAAAAGTGCCGATGACATAAACAAGTTTTACCATCTAAGCCTTGGCCCAGCCTTGTTTCATGTTCTTCAGACCTTCTTTATAAACCTGCTCTTTATTCGGCGCAAAATCGCGCCAAACGCGCGTGGCTGCAGCAAGTGCTGGCATAGAGCGACCAAATGCTTCAATCGTCATACAGCCATCATATTTTGCAGCCTTCAACCCCTTGTAAGTCTCTGCCCAAGGCACATGCCCGCGCCCAGGTGTGCCGCGATCATTTTCTGAAATATGTACATGGATCATATGGCGCTTGATGGTTTTGATTGCGGCCACTGGGTCTTTTTCTTCGATGTTGGAATGAAACGTATCATACATCGCTTTCACGGCTGGGTGATCAACTTCATCAAGATAATCTGCCAGCTGCTCCATCGTATTCAAAAAATAGACTTCAAAGCGATTGAGCGCTTCCAACGCAAAGCACACATTCTTCTTTGCCGCATAATCGCCCGCACGACTATGAAAAGAAATACCCCGTTTGCGCTCCTGCGCTGTGGCCCCCGTTCCTGAGAAATATCCAAGCTCCGAATGCATCGGCCCTCCAAGGATAGACGAGCCCAAAGCTGCATTGCAATCTATCGCCCACTTGGCGCGCATAAAAGCAGCCTTGCGTTCTGAAGCATCAGGCGAAAGCGGATTATTGCCCGCACCCATAACACTAACTGTTGTCCGGCTCAAACCCAGCCTATCAAGTTCGTTGCCAAGCCATACGTAATGTTCTGGCGTTCCTTCAAACATGGGGATTTCAACCCCGTCGTAACCCGCCTTCTTCAGCGCTTTAATGATGGGCAGATGCTCTTTGGTAACATGTGGTGTCCACAGCAAAAGATTGAAGCCAAACTTCATCCCAACCTCCCATTTGTTTTGAATAGATCAATCCGGATTTGAACCATTGTCAATCGCCAACGCGATTATGCTGGACGTTGGAAGATAAAAGCTTGAAAGTCAGAAAAACATAAAGGGAGGTTTAAATGAACAAGCCATTCACACCCACTGATGCTTCAGGAGCACTTCTGCTCCGATTGCAGAACCTAATGTCCACATCTCCGGTGCCCTCGATCTCAACTGAATTATTGATCACGGCAGACGGCGAATTGAACCGTGAACTCTATCATTTTTTAATTGACCCACCTTCAAACCCGAACCTGCTGCAAGGAAAACGCATTGCCATCGGCTGCACCAATGGTGTGGAGGAAGTTGAAATTCTGGGTGCGCAACGCTGGCTCACCGAGCATGGTGCAACAGTTCACATCGTCTCGCCGCGCATTGGCGAATTCGATCCAACTTTAGGCCTGCGTTTTCCTCCGCAAACTAAAACCCATGTGCTGGCCATCCGCTTGATGGAAAATGCTGGCTGGTTGAAAATCGATAAATACATGGATGAAGCAAAAGTCGAAGACTACGACGCGGTGATCTTGCCAGGTGGTGCGTGGAATCCTGACGCATTGAGAATGGATAAGCACGCGCAAGATTTCACAAGGGCCATGCATGCCGCAGGTAAACCCACATGCGCCATTTGTCATGGGCAATGGGTGATGGTGAGTGCGAAAATGCTGAAAGGTAAAAAAGCAACTGCTGTTTGGAACATTCAAATCGATTTAGAAAATGCAGGTGCCATTGTGTTGGACGAACCATGCGTGGTCGACGGCAATCTTATTACAGCTCGTTTTCCCTATGACTTGCCACGCATGGTGGAAGCGCTGGTGAAGCAGTTAACCGTCAAAGCTAGCTGTTAGAGTTGTTTCAATACATCGCTGGCGACAATTTTCCCATTCTCTGCGCAGTTGGCCAGATCTTGAGAAAAGGGATGCCGTTGTAGAATTTGCGGCAGGGCGAGGCAGTTTACTGAGGTCTGTTTTCCTAAAGATGTTTCAATTTTAAATGGGGCTTCAAGAGGCTCATCATTATCAGAAATGATTTTGAGCAAAGATGGAAACGGCAATTTGTCGAGGGATGCCGATGCCTGACCACTCGCATCGACCATAACATCAAAATTTAGAATCTCATCGCCAGTTGTTATAGTTACACCATGATGAGAATTATTTGCAAAGTCAGCATCGTTACCAGTCGCTTTAAGATTCAATAGGCCAGCATTGAACATGGCGATAATGCGCGCCAGTGAAAGATGTGGCACTGCCGCATAACTGTCTGAAAAAACCGGCACCAAAAATTCGGAAAAGGATTTCGAATCTTCTGGGTTAAGACGTCGGAGCGCTGTAACATTTGTATAAGGCCATGGTGAAATAAGATCGGCCCCATCTATTTTTGGCATTGTCGGCCATGAATGGCCCTGGCAATTATGACATGGTCAAACTCATAAACTCCGCCCTCGGTTGTGACGTTTGTCGAGCCGTTTTCAGAACCAATTAAATCTACGACATGCTCGCTCATTTTAACTGTTATCTGATGACCTTGCTGTTTTAAAAGCTCACATAGTTTTGAAAATTCATCTGATAGAAATTCGCCGATAAGCAAGCGAGGATAAAAAGCGCGTGGACTTAATTCATGCGAAGACAATTCCCATTCATCCAATTCATATTTCGGAAATTCTTCCAGCCATTCTATAAGTGAGCGCGTGATGCGAGGAATTTCGCGACTGAAAGCGTTGCACAACATTTAGTCTGCATTCATATCCACCCGGTAAGGCATACCCTTGCCCACTTCAGTGCTCGACTCTAAAACGGTCAAATCAAGAAGCTTTGGGGACCCAATAAAATTTTTCAATACATAGATAGCAGTGGCGCCGGAGCCTATAACGCAAACTCGATTTTCAATCATAGTGGATGACTTAAAACGCCTTTGAAAATCGGGTTCAGGCGATTAAACGTTTGATACCCAATTTGGGTTCCTGCGATCATATTACGCAACATGCGGCATTCTGATAGTGCTGCGGCGTTCTGAGCCCCTTCTTCATAAACCGCTACGCCCAAACAAAAAAAACCACAATTGCATTGACATAACGGGCTCTAATTGGGCTGAGGGAGCCAGATTGGAACTGACGACCTTCAGGTTATAATTCAGCTTGGATGGGTCACAGAGGGTGAATATTGTTTGCCCGAACATACATCCAAATCGCTGAACGGGGTGAGCGCTTTATTACTAAGTACATTCCAAACCATTTGATGTTCGCATTCATGATCTACGGCATACGTTTGCATCCCGAGCCGTGGCGCTTTCCGATTGGGAACTTTGTAGGTTGTGCCTCGTTTTGCATTAAGGCCAATTTATTAATTTGATTGGCAAAGCGAGGAAACGTGGCCAATTTATACAACACAAATAAATCAGTAACGCCGCGCGAAGGCATGCCTAGCCCCCAACTTTCTGAAATTGAGTTCAAAACCCGTTATTTGAACCAATTTGTTGAC
>JAYTSN010000126.1:0-14914 GCA_043745625.1 Aestuariivirga sp.
CGGCGCTGCTACATCTCTTCGCGGGCTTTGACAGCCAAGGCCCTGGCCTTGGCCGCGCGCGCCCATTGGGCCATTGAAAACGGACTGCATTGGGTGCTCGATGTCGAGTTCAAGGAAGACCAGTCGCGCCTGCGCCAAGGCCATGGCGCAAAAAATATGGCTCGCGTCCGCCATCTCGCCCTCAACCTCATTCGCGCTGCCCCCGGCAAAATATCAATCAAAAGCAAACGAAAACTCGCAACTTGGGATGCAGACTATTTGAAATCAGCGCTTCAACTCAATCCCTGTTAACCTGGACTCGTTGCCCTGTGGGCGGAGTGAATCTATCTGCTATAATTCTTAGAAAGGTTTTTGAAGACAAGATGCACGTAATTGATGAATATAAGTCTGAAATTTCCAAAATCGAAGGCGCTCGTCGACTTATACATGCGGCAACAAGGATGGTTTATGAAAGCGAAGATGCGCTAGCAGTAAATCTGTTGGTCCAGTCTGCCAACCAAGTTCTCACTGACTTGACCGCATACTATGGAATCGATGACGTGTTGTTGGATAGTAGTATCGTGAAAGCCGGGCAAAAGGAAAATGTAAGAAGCCTATTCAAGCTGCATAGCAATTTCGTGAAGCATTCGGATAGAGAGCCAGACTCTACGCTTCGTATTTTTGATATTGGAAAGTTTTCTGAGGTCGGTCTGTTTTTTGCAATATTGCGTTATCGCCAATTTGCGCTCCAAATTACGACTCACATGAAATTTTACTTGGGCTACTACTTGATGCGTAACCCCACGCATGGGCAAATGGAGGACACCCTAAGCGAAGATTTGGCAAAATTAGGGGCAACTGAAGCAAACATTCTGAAGATTCGGAAATTCTGGGCGATGTCTGCTCTAAAAAATAGCAACTACTGCACAGAAAAAAGCGCCGACTGTTCCGATGTCCTAGAACAAATTGAACAGAAAGTTTGACGCTAACTCACTCCGCCGCCTCTTTCCTTGGCCTCTTCAGCACATGCTTCAAATACAGCCCCGTATAACTGCGCTTCTCCTTCGCCACATCCTCCGGCGTTCCCACCGCCACGATCTCGCCGCCGCCGTCGCCGCCTTCGGGACCAAGGTCGATCACCCAGTCGGCGGTTTTGATCACTTCTAAATTGTGCTCAATCACCACCATGGAATTGCCTTGGTCCACCAATTCGTGGAGCACTTCGAGCAATTTGCGCACGTCATGGAAATGCAGGCCTGTGGTTGGTTCGTCGAGCAGATATAACGTGCGGCCCGTGGCGCGTTTGGCCAGTTCTTTGGCCAGCTTCACGCGCTGCGCTTCGCCACCAGACAAGGTCGTCGCTTGTTGGCCCACCTTGATATAGCCAAG
Organism: Aestuariivirga sp.; assembly: GCA_043745625.1. Taxonomy (GTDB): domain Bacteria; phylum Pseudomonadota; class Alphaproteobacteria; order Rhizobiales; family Aestuariivirgaceae; genus Aestuariivirga. The sequence goes on from JAYTSN010000126.1 coordinate 1,369, forward strand.
GCCCACGCGCTCCAACGTGGTCATTTTATCGCGCACTGACGGCACAGCGCGGAAGAAATCCGCGGCTTCGGCCACTGTCATATCGAGCACGTCGGAGATTGATTTATCCTTGAACTTAATCTCCAGCGTTTCGCGGTTATAGCGCTTACCGTGGCATTCATCGCAGGTTACATAAACATCGGGCAAGAAATGCATTTCAATTTTAATCAGACCATCACCCTGACACGTTTCGCAGCGTCCGCCTTTGACGTTGAACGAAAAGCGCCCCGGCCCATAACCACGGGCCTTTGCTTCCGGCAGGCCTGAGAACCAATCACGAATGAACGTAAACGCACCCGTATAAGTGGCGGGGTTGGAGCGTGGTGTGCGTCCGATGGCCGATTGATCAATCTCGATAATCTTATCGAGATGTTCAACGCCTTTAATATCATCATGCGCCAAAGGCGGTTCACGCGATCCCATCAGTTTGCGGGCAAGTGCTCGGTATATTGTATCAACGACAAGGGTTGATTTGCCGCCGCCGGAAACGCCTGTCACACAGGTGAACACGCCCAACGGAATTTCAGCATCAACGTTTTTAAGATTGTTAGCTCTGGCATTCTTCACGCGAATACTGCGGCCTTTTTCCCATTTTCGGCGCGTGGTTGGAATGGGCACTTGTTGGAAGCCGGTCAGGTATTGCCCCGTCAAACTATCCGGATTGGCCATCACCTCAGCAGGCGTTCCTTGCGCCACAATGCGTCCACCATTCACACCAGCCCCTGGCCCAATGTCGAGAACGTAATCGGCCTGCATAATTGCGTCTTCATCATGCTCCACCACAATTACGGTGTTGCCAATGTCGCGCAGATGAATGAGTGTTTTGAGCAGGCGTTCATTGTCGCGCTGGTGCAAACCGATGGAAGGTTCATCGAGCACATAGAGAACGCCAGTTAAACCAGAACCGATTTGCGAGGCCAAGCGAATGCGCTGGCTTTCGCCACCTGATAGCGTGCCAGATACGCGCGACATGGAAAGATAGTCCAAGCCCACATCAACCAAGAATTTTAAACGCTCCCGAATTTCTTTCAAAATGCGCGCGGCGATTTCTTTGTCCTTGGGTTTCAGTTTGCCTTCCAGTTCGCGGAACCATGCGTCAGCTTGTCTGATTGAGAACAGCGACACTTGAGCAATGTGCAGCTTATCAATTTTAATGGCCAGTGTTTGCGGCTTCAACCGATAACCATTGCACACCGAGCATTGATGATCAGATTGATATTGCGCCAATTCCTCGCGCATCCATTCCGAATCCGTTTCGCGCCAGCGCCGTTCAATATTGCCGATCACACCCTCGAAAACTTTTTTGGTTTTGTAGGAGCGCAGACCATCATCATAAGTGATGGTCACTTCTTCTTCGCCCGTGCCGTTTAAAACAACATCGCGGGATTTTTTTGGAATGTCTTTCCACGGCGTGGTCATGGAGAATTTATAATGCTTGGCCAGAGCCTCTAGCGTCTGGGTATAATAGGGAGATGTGGCCCCGGTCTTGGCCCAAGGTGCAATGGCTCCTTCGCGCAACGATAAGTTTGTATCGGGCACCACCATATCAGGTTCAAATTTTAATTCAGTTCCTAGGCCATCACAAGCAGGGCAGGCGCCGAACGGATTGTTGAAAGAAAAAATGCGCGGTTCAATTTCATCGATGGTAAAGCCCGAAACCGGACACGCAAAACGCTGCGAAAAAATCACGCGCTCATGAGTTTCGTTTTTGGATTTGTTAGCACTGTCTTCGGAAGTCTGCGAGGTGGGCAGGGGCTTATCGGCAAATTCAGCAATGGCTAACCCATCCGCAAGTTTCAGCGCGGTTTCAAAGCTGTCGGCCAAGCGGGTGGCCAAGTCAGGCTTCACCACAAGGCGGTCTACCACCACATCAATATCATGCTTGAATTTCTTATCGAGGGTCGGAACGGCGTCGATCTCATAGAACACGCCATCAACCTTCACCCGCTGAAAGCCCTTCTTTTGAAAATCAGCAAATTCTTTTTTGTATTCGCCCTTCCGGCCACGCACCACGGGGGCCAGCAAGTAAAGCCTGGAACCTTCCGGCAGCGCCAAAGTGCGATCAACCATTTGCGTCACCGTCTGCGCTTCAATCGGCAGACCCGTTGCTGGCGAATAAGGAACACCGATGCGCGCAAACAGCAAGCGCATATAGTCATAAATCTCCGTCACCGTGCCCACGGTTGAGCGCGGATTGCGGCTGGTGGTTTTTTGCTCGATGGAGATTGCGGGTGACAAGCCGTCAATCTGATCGACATCGGGCTTCTGCATCATCTCCAAGAATTGACGCGCATAAGCCGAAAGCGACTCCACATAACGGCGCTGGCCTTCGGCATAGATGGTATCGAATGCCAGAGAAGACTTGCCAGAGCCGGAAAGTCCCGTGAACACGATCAACTTATCGCGCGGCAGATCGACGGAGATATTTTTCAGATTGTGCTCTCTGGCACCCTGAACGGAGATGACTCGTTTGTATGACATGGGTTCTCAACTAGAATATAACGTGAACAAAATCAATTTCTATTGTATTATGACAGCAGATACGGCGAACAGGTGACAGCAGTTTGAGGATGTCCACAGTGATTCTTCATGAGCAGGCGGGATGAAGAGTGATATGGGTACGCGAGCGGTTCTTTCACAGGTTTTTGGCTTTGAAGATTTCAGGCCGGGACAAAAGGAAGTTGTCGATAGTTTGATGGCGGGGCGGAATGTGTTGGCGGTGATGCCGACGGGTTCTGGAAAGTCGCTGTGTTATCAAGTGCCGGCCTTGGCAATGGGCGGACTGGCCGTGGTGGTTTCGCCATTGGTGGCCCTGATGCAAGATCAAGTGGCGGCGTTGAAACTGGCTGGTGTGGAGGCGGAGACTATTAACTCATCAGCCTCGCGTGAAGACAATGTTGAAATCTGGCGGCGCGTGGCGGCTGGGATCGTAAAGATTTTATATCTGGCGCCTGAGCGCTTGATGACGGCGCAAATGATTTCTGCGCTCAAGAAGCTGGATGTGCGCCTGATTGCAGTTGATGAAGCGCATTGCATTTCGCAATGGGGCGCATCGTTCCGGCCCGAATATGATGCGCTACAAAACATCGCGCGGGAATTTCCAGGCGTGCCGATAGGGGCGTTCACGGCAACGGCTGATCAATCCACCCGCGATGAGATTGTGAAGAAAATGTTTGGCGGCAAAGCAGATGAATATGTGGCAGGGTTTGATCGGCCTAATATTCAGCTCAGCGTTGCGCCAAAGAACGAAACCAAAAAACAGATTCTCGAATTTCTGGAAGATCACAAAAATGAAAGCGGCATTATTTATTCGCTGTCGCGCAAGAGCACTGAAGAGTGGGCGGAATTTCTGAGGGGCAAAAAATTCAAAGCCATCGCTTATCATGCAGGCATGTCACCTGACGCACGGTCTGATAATCAAAACACATTTATGACGGAGCCAGCCGTGATCGTCTGCGCAACGATCGCCTTCGGCATGGGCATTGATAAACCCGACGTTCGCTTTGTAATCCATGCGGATTTGCCATCATCACTTGATGCTTACTATCAAGAGATCGGTCGTGCGGGCCGTGATGGTGAGCCAGCCCACGCCCAAATGTTTTATGGTCAGCAAGACATCATGATGCGCCGTCGATTTATCGAAGGTGAAGGCAGTGGCGATGAACGGCGTAAGCGCGAATTGCAGCGGCTCGATTGTTTGGTGGCTTATGCCGATGCACCGAGTTGTCGCAGACAAGCGTTGCTTACATATTTTGGCGAAGAGTCTGAACCTTGTGGCAATTGCGATGTGTGCCTTGATCCGTCTGAAATGATTGATGGCACTGGTCATGCTCGCAAGGTGATTGAAGCAATCCAACAAACCGGCAGTCGTTTTGGTGCGGGCTATCTGGCCGATATGTTGCTCGGTCAACACACTGATAAAGTGCAGACCACTGGTCATTCAAAACTGATCGTATTCGGTTTGGGCAGTGATCACAGCCGCACTCATTGGCAATCCATGGTGCGTCAAATGTTGGGTGCTGGTCTGCTCAAGAAAAATGACGATGGTTATGGTGGCATCAGTTTAACGCCGCGCGGGCAACTCTTGGCCAAGGGTGACGGCGAATTCAAATATCGCGCTGAAACCATTCGCATAACGCGTAAAGATAAGAAGGCCGCACTCGTTGCCAACAGTGATCCGCGCGCGCAAGATTTATTGCAAGTGTTGAAGGCATTGCGTTTGAAGCTCGCAACCAAACGGCGCGTGCCTGCCTATGTTATTTTCCCTGATCGCACCTTGATTGACATGGCGCAAAAAGTTCCACTCACCAAATGGGATTTTGCTGAAGTGCAAGGTGTGGGTGAAGCGAAGCTTGAACAGTTTGGTGAAATATTTTTGGATGAGATAAAATCATTCGTGCAAGGGCGATAATATTTTCTTAATGATCGTAATAAAAACATGCTTGACATTTTTCATAACAAGCGCAGACTTCGTATATCAGCTGCAGTGATTGGCGCTGATGTTAAAACTCAAAGTCTAACAATTCTGGAGGGGCCATGACTCCACCAAATTCCCAAATCGGATCATAGCAGGACTTATGATCACTTTTCGGTTTCGTCTCTCGATTGAATATCGACCGTTCCAAACCGAATTGCCAAAACGTTTAATACATTGACGAGATGCTTATTGCATTCTTGTATTCGGTTCGGCATCTGCCGGATCATTTCAAGCTAAAACTCGATCCTCCCGAGGGCCCCGCTGGCGCAATTTCGTCGCAGCGGGGCTAATCGTTTGAATACATAAACCGACGCAGTTTCCTACATCGGTTTCTCTATTCAAAACTCCGAAGAATTACTTCTTCTTCATCATATGCATTTTGTCCATGGCGCACTTGCCGTGCATCATCATCATGCCTTTGCCGCACTTCTTCATCATCGACATCTTGTCCATCTTCTTCATCATAGCGGCTTCAGCGCCGCCGGCGAAGGCTGAGAGAACGAGGAGTGCTGCCAGAGTTGTCTTAATCATAATATATTCCTTCCTGAGGTTGTTAGATTTAACATCTCGGAAGTTAGCCCGATTCAAACAAGAACTGTGGTCAACACTCACAAGGTGCCAATCACAAATAGATGATAGGTGCGTGTTCAGTTTTTATGTCTAATCGAAGTGTTTTCCATGTCGGGTATAATGACGCATTTTCCACGTTCAAACATATATCCCGGTTGGCAGCGAACTCGCGCCACTTGTTTTTTCATGGGTGGCTTGGTTTTTATCTCACATTCGGTCACGCCAACAAAGGCAATCAGCAGCAATATTGAACCAATAATTTTCATCATTTGACGAACCCCATCAATATTCAAATAGCATTTCGGTTCAAACTGGTGATGGATTGCAATTATTTCACCCCAGTCCCGTCATTCCCGCCTGCGCGGGAATGACGTTTTATTAGGAGTGGGGATATATCGACCAATCACGCGCTAGCTGAGAATTTTCTCAATTCTCGCTATGGTCAGTCGTTGATATAAATTCTGCGTCTTCTTGGCCAGAACGTTCGAATTTCAGGAAATCATAATAGCCGCAGGAATTGCCTGGAAAAATCCGACATGTGGAAGGGCGCGCGGCATAGATTGTGCAGCGGCGCGCGTCAGTGTCGAAGAACTGGCAAATCTTACCAAAGTGAACATCCGCCTTGCGGCGCATAATGCGCTTGTAGCCATGGACTGATTTGAAATATTTTTTTTCGGCTTTAGCTAATGGCAAATCGAAATGCTTGGCGATGCGCGCCGCATCTTTATCCTTCACCTCGATTACGGGGTATGAGCAGCAATAGCCCGGGCACTTCAAACAATTGTATTTCGCCATCTTAGACTCACTTTAAATCAGTTGCGTCGTTCGTGGCTTACTTTGCACGGACCTTCAAGCCTTGGGCCTTTAAAGCTGCAAACTTTTTGTTGGTTTCCACAACTTCTCCCATCAACCATTCGCGAAACACGCGGGCAGGGGCGGATTCCTTTGAACCCTTCTTGCGCACCACCCAATAAGAGCCATGGTCCTTCATGTCGAAATCGAAAGGCCGCACCAACCAACCCTCCAGCAACCAGTCCGTACACAGAATTTGGTCACCCAGCGCAAAGCCTTGGCCCGCTTCGGCAGCCTCTAATGCCAATTGATTTTGCAAGACGGGGCCACGGCGATCATCAACGCCTTGAACGCCAGCCTCGGCTAAATACTCACCCCACCATTGTTTCAAATCCATATGGAGCAAAGTGAAGTCAGCAAGATCAGCGGGCTTTAAATTCGGGCGATCTTTAATGAGCGATGGCGCGCAAACCGGAAACACAACCACGTCAGAAAGCTTTACAGCCTCCACATCATCCCATCGACCAAGACCGTACCGAAGTCCTAAATCAATATCTTCGGCGTAAAAATCGATAAGCTTGGTCGCCGGATCAATGCTCAATTCAATGTCAGGATGAAGCGCGTTAAATCGGCCCATGCGCCCGATCAACCAGCGCGACGCCAGAGTTGGCTCTACCGAAACCTTTAAAGTTCTAACGTCGCCCACCGCAGCGGCCTCAAGTGAGGCTTCGGCCAGCCGGTCAAACAGGGGGGTCAACTGGCTACCAAATCTTGTTCCAGCTTCGGTTAATTCAACACCACGTCCAGTGCGATTGAACAATTGCGTGCCCAGATATTCCTCAAGCTCGCGGATATGCCTGCTGATTGCGGCATGGGTCACAAACAACTCCGCCGCTCCGTCTGTGAAGCTTTTGTTGCGGGCTGCGGCCTCAAAGGCTTTGAGGGCGTTGAGCGATGGAAGTCGTCTGGACATGAATCATCTTAACGCAAACACATATAACATTTTGTTACACGTCATGTCACTTAATGCCGTTTGTGGTTTGCAGCTGCGAGATATACATAGAGTACAAGAGATTGAAGACCAAGGAGACCGATCATGAACAATACAATTTTAACTGCTTATTCAAGCGTTTATAGCACTGCTATGATGCAGAATGTGAAGCCTGCTGCGTTTGTTGCAGTTGCTAACAAGACCAAGGAAAGCCGTTTTAGCTCGTTGGTAAAGTTGCTCCGCCGCGCATAAACTTCGGAAACGAGATTGATCAAGGCTCAGCGTACTCTGGGCCTTGTTTTTTGCTTAAATATAGAACATATATGGAACAAATGGGTTGTGGATGGTTGAAAGCCAAACATCGCATCATACATTTAAAAGCGCTAAACGTCAGTTGAAATGGGAGATGAGTATTATGGCAGGGTCAGTCAATAAAGTTATTTTAGTCGGCAATTTGGGTAAAGACCCTGAAGTGCGCCACACCCAAGATGGTAAACCAATTGTAAATTTAAGCATCGCGACCTCCGATACTTGGCGTGATAAAACTTCTGGTGAAAAGAAAGAAAAAACCGAATGGCACCGCGTCGTCATTTTCAATGAAGGCTTGGCCAAAGTTGCAGAGCAATATTTGAAAAAGGGCACGACTGTTTATATTGAAGGTCAATTGCAAACCCGCAAATGGACGGACAAGGACGGTGCTGAAAAATATTCAACTGAAATCGTTTTGCAAAACTACAGCGGCGTGATGACCATGATCGGCGGCAGGCCGGGTGGTGGTGATAGTGCTGGCTCCAGTTATGGCGGTGGTGATGAGTTTGGTTCTTCAGGCCCGATGGAGCGGCCACGTACATCGGCAAAGCCAGCAAGCTTTAACCGCGATCTGGATGACGAAGTGCCGTTCTAAGGTTCTTTTGGAGAAGACCAATGCTGCTACGGATAATCCTCACGATCGTTTTACTCGGCTTTGCCCAGACCACCACATGGGCCGAACCAGCTTATCTTGATAATCGCAGTTCGGCCGAAACATTGGTTCGCTCACTTTACAACGCCGTGAACGCCCATGATTATGCCCGTGCTTACGACTATTTTACGACGCCGCCTGCGAAGGACTTTGCAGCATTCCAGGCAGGTTATGCGCATACGTCTAAGGTGGACGTGATAACTGGAGACGTAACAGGCGATGGTGCTGCGGGTTCGATTTTCTTTTCGGTGCCCACCGCGATCAAAGCAATTGATGATAAAGGTGTCGCAAAAGTTTTTGTTGGTTGTTACGTTGTCAGTCAAGTGAACGGTGCAGTTCAAGAGCCACCTTATCGTCCATTACAAATTCACAGTGCCGCTTTAAAGCCTGCCAAACTGGATGATTTTAACGTTTACAGTTTGCCAAAATGCGAAGGTTCCGCTTCTGAAGTAAATAATGAGTTGGCAACTATTGAAGTTGCCAAAGCGCGCTTTGCTGCTGATCAAAACGTCCATTGCCCCAAGGTACAAGAAACATTAGCGGGCCTGAGTGAGCCACAGGTCTACAAAATAAAATACGCTCAAGCGGGTGCATTGGCCACTGATCCGCTTACCGAAGTCCAGCTGTTTTCTTTTGTTTGCATGTTGGCCGCTTACAATGAAAATAAGGTGTTCTATCTCAGCGACAGCTCGGGAAAAGAACTGCACTTATTGAGTTTTTCTGAGCCGCATCTTGATATCAAATATGCAGATGAAGACAGCAAAAAACTGAAATCGATAAAAGTCGATGGTTTTACTGCTTCAATTGATCTGACGAATGCCGAGTATGATGAAAAAACAACTTCAATTTCTTCATTCGCGAAATGGCGCGGCATCGGCGATGCATCTTCGAATGGAACTTGGGTTTTTAAAGATGGGCAGTTTTTGCTGCAGACGTATGACGTTGATGCCACCTACGATGAAGAACAAAATTCAATCTCGGTATTTTCAAACGGGCAAATCGTGCTAAAGCCATTTAACAATTGAGTGAGCAAAAACATGTCCTTTTTTGGTTTTACTTTTAAATACCTCTGCGCAGGCTGTTTTGTATTTTTTTGGGCTGCCACAGCTTTGGCCGCAGACAAGCTAACCCCTGCCCAAATTCGCAAACTGCTCATCGGCACCTATCATGTCAGCGTGGCCGATAGCGTGTCGGCCATTGCAGTGTTTACACCCGGTGGGGGGATTTCTGTAACCACTAACAAGGGCGAGAAAGACACTGGACGCTGGAGTTTTTCTGGTAACAAAGTCTGCGTGCAATTTAGACGCTTGCTGGATCATAAAAGCAACTGCTCGTCACTGGTAAATGATGGTGGTGCCATTCGCGGTAACGGCTTTACAGCGCGGCGAAAATGAACTGAAAATCGGCTCATTTTAGCGCCGTTTGGGTTGCTCTTATGGCGCTTAGAGACTAGAATGTGACAGGTCGCACGAGTCGTTTTAGCAGCGAAAATCGCGTTTCCCTTTCAGTTTTAATTTCATTGGAATTTCAATAGCTTCCGTGGCCGATAAAGATAACAACACTAAGGGCCTTCCGCCCGCCAACCCCAATGAGATTTCGCCCATTTCCATCGAAGAGGAAATGCGTAAATCATACCTTGATTATGCCATGAGCGTAATTGTGTCGCGCGCGCTGCCCGACGTGCGCGACGGCCTGAAACCAGTGCACCGCCGCATTCTCTACACCATGTATGAAAACGGCTTCACACCCGACAAGCCATACAAAAAATCTGCCCGTATCGTCGGTGACGTGATGGGCAAATATCATCCGCACGGCAATCTCGCGATCTATGATGCCATGGTTCGTATGGCGCAAGATTTCTCTCTGCGATTGCCCCTCATTGATGGCCAGGGCAATTTCGGCTCTGTGGATGGTGATCCGCCAGCTGCTGATCGTTATACTGAATCGCGCCTTGCTAAATCGGCAATGCCGCTGCTTGATGATCTTGAGAGCGACACGGTTGATTACACGCTCAACTATTCCAACGAATTCCGCGAACCTTCAGTTTTGCCCGCCAAGTTTCCTAACCTTCTGGTGAATGGTGCAGGCGGCATTGCCGTGGGCATGGCCACCAACATGGCGCCGCATAATTTGGGCGAAGTGATAGACGCCACATTGGCCGTCATTGAAAACCCATCGATTACCATGGAAGAGTTGCTTCCAATCATTCCGGGCCCAGATTTTCCAACAGGTGCGATCATCCTTGGCCGTGCTGGAATAAAAAGTGCTTTCAGCACAGGCCGTGGCTCCATCATTATGCGCAGCCGGGTGGAAGTTGAAACGATCCGCAAAGATCGCCAAGCACTTATCGTTACCGAAATTCCATATCAGACCAATAAATCTACCATGATCGAAAAAATCGCAGAGATGGTGCGCGATAAAAAGATCGAAGGCATTTCTGATATTCGCGATGAAAGCTCGCGTGAAGGCATGCGCGTGGTCATCGAACTGAAGCGTGATGCCGAGCCTGAAATTGTGCTCAATCAGCTCTGGCGGTTCTCACAGCTTCAAAGCTCGTTCAGCGTCAACAACATTGCGCTCAGTCGCGGCAAGCCTGAACAACTCACATTGCTTGATTTGCTCACGACTTTCATTTCCTTCCGTGAAGAAGTCATCACCCGCCGCACCAAGTTCCTGCTGAAAAAGGCACGTGACCGGGCGCATGTTTTGGTCGGCCTTGCTATTGCTGTTGCTAACATTGATGAAGTCATTCGCCTGATCCGCGCCTCGCGTGATGCTGCCGAAGCTCGCGCCGCATTGATGGGCCGCGATTGGCCGGCAAAGATGTTGGAGCCCTTGATCCAGCTGATCGCTGACCCGCGTCACAAGTTAAATCCAGACGGAACCTACCGTCTCTCAGAAGAGCAAACCCGCGCTATTCTCGATTTGCGTCTCCAACGCCTTACACAATTAGGCCTCGAAGAAATTTCGGCTGAGCTTGAAAAGCTCGCAGTTGAAATCAAAGATTATCTCGAAATCCTGGGGTCCCGTGCCCGTGTGCGTTCCATTATCAGAGAAGAGCTCACCGACGTCAAAACCAATTTCGCCACACCACGCCGCACCGAGATTATCGAAAATGAAGGCGAAGTTGATGATGAAGATTTGATTCAGCGCGAAGATATGGTTGTTACCGTGTCGCACTCTGGATATGTCAAACGCGTTCCGCTTTCAACTTACCGTGCCCAGCGCCGTGGCGGCAAGGGCAGGGCTGGCGTGCAGATGAAGGACGAAGATTTCGTCACCAAGCTTTTCGTCGCGAACACGCACACGCCAATTTTGTTCTTCTCATCTTTGGGCATGGTCTACCGCCTCAAAACTTGGCGCTTACCCATTGGCAGTCCGCAATCGCGCGGCAAGGCCATGATCAATCTTTTGCCACTGGCGCAGGGCGAACGCATCACCACCATCATGCCCATGCCAGAAGATCCGGCCACTTGGGCCACCATGAATATCATGTTCGCCACGCGTTCGGGTGACGTGCGGCGCAACGAACTCACTGAATTTGAAACCATCAACAAGGGTGGCAAGATCGCCATGAAGCTTGAATATGGCGATATGATTGCGGGTGTTGAAATCTGTACGGATGCAGATGATGTGATGCTGACAACCAAGCTCGGCCAATGCATTCGCTTTGCTGTGGCTGATCTGCGCGTGTTCCAAAGCCGTGGCTCAACGGGGGTTCGTGGCATCAAGCTGGCATCAGAAGATCATGTGATTTCAATGTCGATCCTGCGCCATGTTGAAGCAACAACTGAAGAACGCGCTGCCTTTATCAAGATGTCGCGTGCCGTTGCAGGTGAAGAAACCGAAGCTGGGCCATCAGACGAAGAAGTCACAGGCGATGCAAGCATCAGCCAAGAACGCTACGCCGAAATGGGCGCTGCCGAACAGGTGGTTCTGACCGTGTCAGCCAATGGTTATGGCAAGCGCACGTCGTCTTATGAATACCGCATCTCAGGCCGCGGCGGTAAAGGCATCACCGCCATGGTGGTCAATGGCCGCAACGGTCCGCTCGTTGCATCCTTCCCAGTTGAGGAAAGCGATGAGCTGATGCTTGTTACTGATGGCGGCCAGTTGATCCGTTGCCCGGTCCACGACATCCGTAAAGCCGGCCGCAGCACCCAAGGTGTCACGTTGATTGATACAGCTGAAAACGAACATGTTGTATCAGTTGAGCGGATCAGTGAAGATGAAGGTGGCGAGGGCGAGGAGTAATCCTCAGCCCTTGCAAATAGTCTTGAGTGCCAACCACTGTTCATTCGTCAACGATGGCTTGGCCACCACACCAGCGGGAAGGGGCTCAATCAACTTCATCCGGTCTTGCGTTCCCGGATGCGTTGAAAACAATCCACCCAGTTCTGACAAAGCACTTGAGCCGCCGTCTTTGTGGCTGCCCTGAATCTTCAAAAGCTTTTCAAAAAACGTCTTCAAACCGATAGGATCAATGGCCGCTTTGACCATCGTCTCTCTTGCATAAGCATCAGCTTCGGCTTCAGCAGCCCGCGAAAATCTCAAGACCGTTGCAATGAAGGCGAGGTTGGTGGTCATGTCGCCGCCGTTGGAACCCGTAAACACCGAGGCTAGAACTTGCATGCCCGTCAGCCGCACCAATTGCGCTTCGGGGTGCAAATGCGCAACATGGCCAATTTCGTGAGACAAAACACCAGCCAATTCATCAGGCGTATCGGCCTTGTCGATCAACTCGCGGGTTAGAATAATGCTGCCGCCCGAAACCGCAAACGCGTTTAAAATGGGCATATCATAAATATGAACCGCAATTGCCGGCAGGTCTGGCGTGCCTTCAGCCAACCTCGCAATCATGGCACTCAAAGCGGCATCACCCGCTGGCGTGTGACACACACGCGCATTTTCCACCATGGCTTGTTCCATCTGCTTGCCAACACGGTTGCGCCATTCATTAGGCAAAACATGCGCCACTTTGTCGGGTAGAAAATTCATGACAAAATAGCCAAGTGCAACTACAGCCAATATTCCCCCAATCGTCCATCCGAAAATGTGCGAAATATCGCGGGCCGAATATCCACCTTTCAAATGCGAAGAACGCGATGTGAGGGTTTTGATGAAACCGGTATCAAGCACAATAAGCCTGGCACCTGGTTTATCCTCATGCGTCAACCGAAACGGTTGGCCAGAGACAGGTGGATCAATGGCATGCAGGCCTTTGATGCTCCACGATGTGTAAGGTGTGTCAATCCCTGAAAATGTAATCAGTGAACCATTTTCACGCACATCAACGTCATAGCTGCGGGCTGATTGACCATCAAAATACCGTCCTGAAACACCCATCACCAAGCCCCCAAATCAAATGCATCTGCCAAACCTTCACCGCGTTTTGGTTGGGCTGCGACTGATTGACGGATGCGCGCCAGATCAATTGCGCCATCAAGCTTCAATCGTTTTATGATGAAAGCAATATTGCGCTGGGTGATCAGCGGGCGGCTTAGCGCCCAAACACCCTGGTAAACAATCAGGACAGAGAAAGCGGCTAAAATGACCGCCACGGTTGATTTTTCCAAACCTGAATTGGCCAAACCAAACAGCAAAGCTGAAATGAAACCCATGCCAATTAGAATAGCAATCAACACAATCATAAAATTGCCGATGGCCAGCCAAATCACATTGGCCCACGTCGCGTTCAATTTAAACTGCGCACCGT
>JAYTSN010000127.1:0-5421 GCA_043745625.1 Aestuariivirga sp.
TTGCGCGCATCGTTCCCACTGAAAAACTTCAAGAAGAAGCTCTGACACTGGCCACAAAAATCGCCAGCCTTTCTCAACCGGTTATCAAGGCGGCCAAACAGGCGGTTCGGACCGCATTCGAAACGTCGTTGAGCGAAGGCTCATACCAAGAGCGCAGATTGTTTCATTCTATGTTTGCGCTTGAAGATCAAAAAGAAGGCATGACGGCGTTCTTAGAAAAGCGTCCGCCCAAGTTTCAAAATAAGTAAAGTCTCTTAGAGCAACCCAAGTTTTTTAGCATACGCGCCCAAATTCACTTCGGGCCTTGCACCTGTATGTGAAATAATTTCAGCCGCAGCGAGGCTTCCAAGCGCTGCACATTTTGCTAACGGCATGGTGCGGGTGTAGCCAAATAAAAACCCTGCGGCATAAAGATCACCAGCACCTGTCACGTCGACAACTTGAGAAACACCATGAGCCTTTACTTCGATTGTTTCTGTCCCACGCACAACCATCGAGCCCTTTTCTGAACGCGTCAAAACCGCCATTGGGCAATCGTTCCGGATGGCTTGAACCGCGCCGTCAAAATTCTGGGTTTTATAAAGTGAAGTAATTTCGCTTTCATTCGCGAACACAATATCAATCGAGCCTTTGATCAGATCAATAAAGCTCTCGCGGTGGCGTTCGACGCAGAACGAATCTGAAAGCGTGATCGACGTGAGGCGACCCGCAGCGCGGGCGATTTTCGATGCCAAACGAAATGCTTCTTTTGCTTCCGACTTATCCCAGAGATAGCCTTCCATATAAGTCACTTGAGATGCTTCAACGATTGCTTTGTCAACATCGCCTGCGCCCAAATTCACACATGCACCCAGATAGGTGTTCATGGTGCGCTCGCCATCAGGCGTTACCAAAATAAATGAACGCGCCGTGGCAGGGCCTGATGTTGCAGAAGCCGTATCAAACGCCACACCCGTTGAACGCATATCGTGGCGGTAAATTTCACCTAATTGGTCAGCGCGCACTTTGCCAAAATAAGCCGCTTTGCCGCCAAAGCTTGCAACGCCCGCTGCCGTGTTTCCAGCCGAACCACCTGAAATTTCTGTAGCTGGCCCCATCGCTTGATAAAGATGTTCCGCACGATCTTCGTCGATTAAATTCATTGAGCCTTTGACCAACTGTTCCTTTTGCACAAAGGCCTCATCGACCTTGGCAATCACATCCACAATGGCGTTGCCTATTGTAAGAACGTCAAAATTAGCGTGCGTCATGAAAATCCCTGAATTGTTTGCAAGCCAACTAACCCAAGCCACTTGCAGAAACAAGAGCGAGCCATTACCTCTGCTCGCATGTTTAAAGCCTTCTTCAGCGCCATAAACGATGTCACTTCGCCTGAGTTTCGCAGCGTGTTGTGGAAATCAATTGGCCTTACCTCCGTGTTGTTCATCGCGATCTTAGTAGGCATTGAGACACTGTTATCTTTCGTTACATTGGTTCCGTGGCCGTGGTTGCAAACCACCATAGCGCTTGGAACAGGGCTTGGATTGTTGGCCGCGTTCTTTTTCTTGGTAGGCCCGGTGATTGCCTTGTTCGCTGGATTATTTCTCGACAGTATCGCAGCAAAGGTTGAAGCGCGGCACTACCCCCGCGATGCTATGGGCAAATCACTGCCGATAATCCCAGCTTTTTTCTTTGGTCTTAAGTTTGCGAGCGTGGCGCTGGTTTTGAACATCATCACTTTGCCGCTCATATTTTTCTTCGGCTTCGGCGTGATCCTGCTGCTTTTCGTAAACGCCTATCTAATTTCACGCGAATATTTTGAAATGGCCGCCACTCGCTTTATGTCGCCAGCAGCGGCCAGTGCGCTTCGCCAAAAAAATGGCCGCATAATATTTTTTGCTGGTCTTGTGCCTGCTGGTCTATCGCTTATCCCAATTGTTAATCTTATAGTGCCACTGTTTGCCACGTCTTACTTCGTGCACATCTTCAAGAAGGTTTCGGTGTCTTCGGTTTGAACTGGCACAAATCGTTGATCAAACATTTCCAACATTCGGGCCGCTTGGCCTTGCACACATAGCGACCGTGCAGGATTAACCAATGATGCGCGTTCTTGGCATAGGCAGCGGGCACCACTTTCATTAATTTGGTTTCAACTTCTAACGGCGTTTTGCCTTGGGCAAAGCCAATGCGGTTGCCTAAGCGAAACAGATGCGTATCAACTGCAATGGTGGCTTCGCCAAACACATGGTTCAAAACCACATTAGCAGTCTTGCGACCAACGCCAGGCAAGGCCTCTAAAGCCTCGCGTGTGTTGGGTAAATTCGAGCCATGTTCGGCGATTAGAATTTTCGATAAGGCCATAACATTCACAGCCTTGGTGCGGTAAAGGCCAATCGATTTCACAGCATCACGCAGTTTTTCATCACCAAGCGCCACAATCTTTTCAGGCGTATCGGCGATTTTAAATAGTGGAATGGTGGCGCGGTTCACACCAGCATCAGTTGCTTGGGCAGATAGAACCACCGCAATCAAAAACGTGAAATCATTCACGGAGTGCAATTCGCCTTGGGGTTCGGCAACGGCGTTTTTAAAACGCGTAAAAATCTCTTCAATCTCAGGAGCTTTAAGGCGGCGTGGCATTTTATTGATCTATCCAGAAAACGGGTGGCTTCTCTCCACGCTCTATCCTAGTTTCGCCAAATGGAACATTCAAATCTCGACGATTATGAAAAAGTGCGCAGCGTTTTATCGAACCTCACGCAGAATTGGCGCGATCAACCCTCGTTGGATGAGTTGGCAGGCCCAGTTGGCATGAATGCCGAACAGTTGCAGCGGGTATTCACCCGTTGGGCTGGCCTCACGCCGAAGGCATTTCTGCAAGCGCTGACGTTAGATCACGCCCGCGCCATGTTGAAAGATTCAGCCAGCATATTGGAAACTTCGCTTGAAGTTGGCCTTTCTGGCCCCGGGCGCTTGCATGATCTCTTCGTGGTGCATGAGGGCATGTCACCAGGTGCTTACAAAACCAAGGGACAAGGCCTCAATATTTGTTATGGCTTTCACCCCTCTCCCTTCGGTTTGGCGTTGGCAATGGTTACTGATTATGGCTTATGCGGTTTGGCTTTCGCAGATCAAGGCGAACAAGCCGCAGCGCTCGCTGATATGAAGAAGCGCTGGTATAATGCTCAGTACACGGAAGATTCAGCAAAAACCGCACCTTATGCCGCACGAATTTTTGCACCTGACAAATGGAAAGATGGCCAACCCTTGCGCATCACTTTTATAGGGAGTGATTTTGAAATTCGCGTCTGGGAATCGCTTTTGAAAATCCCTGTGGGCCGCGCCGTCACTTACGGAGATATCGCGCTTTCCATCGAAAAGCCCAAAGCCGCACGAGCAGTAGGGGCAGCCGTTGGCCGCAATCCGATCTCATTCGTTGTACCCTGTCACCGGGTGATTGGAAAGTCAGGCAATATCACAGGTTATCACTGGGGGCTGACGAGAAAGCGGGCCATTTTAGGATGGGAAGCGGGGAAGGTTTGATTACAGTTTTTTATAGAAAAACGCTGTTCCATCCAGCTTGCCGGTTCCGGAATAAGCATAGCCCGGAATTTCGCCAACACTGGTAAAGCCCAAACGCTCATAGAATTTTGCAGCGCCACTTCCCGCAACAGCATCGAAGGTGAGCAGCGTTAAACCCAAAGAACGAGCTTTATCTTCAAGCGCCCTAATCAAATGCGTGGCAAACCCATGACGCCTATGTTTGCTGTGCACGAGCATTTTTGCAATGTCAGCACGGTGCGTCTGATTAGGGGCCCATGCTTTCATCAGTAAAACAATACCAACGGTTTCGCCTTCATGTTCGGCAATCACCGGAAATGTCTGGCCAGCTTTAATCCCAGCTAACTGCCCACGCCAAAAAATTTCCGCATCTTTCTGCGAAAGCGGATGCATGAAAGAAACACCACCACCACCTGCAACCGCATCGCTTAAAATTTCTGCAAGACGAGGAATGCGTTGTTCAAACGCCGCCGCATCGTCAATGCAAATTCTAGAACTCATGCGTACAGTGTCTCAATTTTTTCAGGGCGCGAATTGGCACCCAATTTATAAACAACAGGAACACCGGTTTCCAATTCGCGCTTCAAAATCTGCTCAGGCGTCAGGCCTTCAATCGCCATGATAAGCGAGCGCAATGAATTGCCGTGGGCCGCAACCAATACGGTTTTGCCTTCCAAAACATGCGGCTGAATCATATGCACATAATATGGCAATGAACGTGCCAGTGTGTCTTTGAGTGACTCACCACCTGGAGGCGGCACATCATAGCTGCGACGCCAGACCAGCACTTGCTCTTCGCCCCATTTAGCACGCGCATCATCCTTGTTGAGGCCTGTCAGCTCACCATAGTCACGCTCATTCAACGCTTGATCGCGGGTTTCAGCCAAACCGGTTTGGCCAAGTTCATTCAAAATCAACTTCAATGTGTGTTGGGCGCGGATTAAAGCGCTGGTGAAGCACAAATCAAATTTCAACCCTTTGGCCTTCAAGCGTTGTCCGGCGGCCTTGGCTTCACCCACACCTTGGGGCGACAAATCAGGGTCTTTCCAACCAGTAAACAGATTTTTCAAATTCCAATCACTTTGACCGTGACGCACTAAAACGAGAGTTCCACTCATATTTATTCCAATCCTAAAACATCAAACATATTATAAAGGCCGGGCTTTTTTCCGTCGCACCAGAGGGCAGCCTTCACAGCGCCACGCGCAAACAGCTCGCGATTTTCAGCCACGTGACGGAGTTCCAAACGCTCGCCAGCGCCTGCAAAAATGACCGTGTGATCACCGACCACAGATCCACCGCGCAAGGTGGCAAAACCAATATCACCGAAATTTCGTGCACCCGTAATCCCATCACGAGACCGAACCGATTTATCTTTCAGTGAAATAGCGCGACCATCGGCTGCAGCTTTGCCCAGCAGATAAGCGGTCCCTGAGGGCGCATCCACTTTATTGCGGTGGTGCATTTCCAAAATCTCAATATCAAACTCTTCGCCCAAAGCAGCCGCGGCTTTTTTAACAAGTGCTGCCAACAAATTAACACCCAGCGAATAATTACCAGTCTTCATGATAACGGTGTTTGCGGCTGCAGCTTTGATCTCGGCGTCTTCATCAGCGCTTATCCCCGTGGTGCCGATGACATGGATTTTTTTCATTGCCGAAGTCAGCTTCACCAACGCCATGGTCGCAGGCGCAATGGTGAAATCAATAATGCCGTCGCAAGCCTTCAATACAGTTTCGGGCTTATCCGAAATGATGATGCCGTTCTTGCCAATTCCCAGCAACGCGCCATAGTCAGCGCCCACATGAGGCGATCCCGGCGCCTCAAGCCCGCCCGAAAGCTGGCAGCCCTTGGTTTCGTTAACGATGCGCGCCAATTCCC
>JAYTSN010000128.1:0-1791 GCA_043745625.1 Aestuariivirga sp.
CAAACGCTGGCTAAAGTTCCCGAAAGGAAAGTGAGCGATGGTGTATTACTTAAGAAACGCCATATTTTTGGCCATCATCGTCTCCACCCTTACCGGCTGTGGCATTCGCAACGATCCTGTTTATACAGCCCCTACCACTGTGACAAAATAAATGCGCCACTTTGCCTATAAAGAAGGCGTGCTGCATGCCGAAGATGTAAATTTGCAAGCTCTTGCGGAAGAAGTGGGCACGCCGTTTTATTGTTATTCTACGGCCACTTTAGAGCGCCATTTCCGGGTGATGGACGGCGCGTTTAAAGATACCGATCATTTGCTGTGCTACGCCATGAAAGCCAATTCCAACCAAGCTGTCATCAAAACCATGGCGGCTTTGGGTGCAGGCATGGATGTGGTGTCTGAAGGCGAACTTCGCCGCGCGCTGGCCGCTGGTGTGCCCGCCCGCAAAATCGTTTTTTCAGGCGTGGGCAAGACAGCCAAAGAAATGGCTTATGCTTTGCGCGAAGGCATTGCCTGTTTTAATGTCGAGTCTGAACCGGAATTAGAACTGCTTTCAACCATAGCGCAGCGCGTGGGCCAGCGTGCTTCGGTTTCTATTCGGGTAAATCCTGATGTTGACGCCAAAACCCATGCCAAAATTTCGACGGGCAAGGCCGATAATAAATTCGGGATCACTTATCTTCGCGCGTCAGAAGTTTACGCCCGCGCTGCAGTGTTGCCCAATATTGATGTGGCGGGCGTTGACATGCATATCGGCAGTCAAATCACCGAACTGGCTCCATTTGAACAAGCTTTCAAACTGATGGGCGAACTGGTGGTGCGATTAAAATCTGAAGGCCATAATATTCGTCATGTCGATTTAGGTGGTGGGCTTGGCGTGCCTTACCGTGGTGATAATGATATTCCTCCGCATCCCGATGAATACGCAGCGATGGTGAAACGCACGCTCGGTCATTTGGGCCTTAAATACATGATGGAGCCTGGCCGTATGATCGTGGGCAATGCCGGTATCATGGTGTCCCGGGTGATTTATGTGAAGGAAAATGAGGGCAAGACTTTCGTTGTGCAAGATGCAGCGATGAATGATTTGATCCGCCCCACGCTTTATGACGCTTATCATGAAATTTTGGCCGTCGAAGAAAGCCGCAACGAAACAACGCTAGAAGCCGATGTGGTTGGCCCGGTTTGTGAAACCGGAGATTATTTCGCCAAATCGCGCCGTCTGCCCAAATTTCAGCAGGGCGACCTTATTGCGATTATGACGGCAGGTGCTTATGGCGCGGTTCAATCGGGCACTTATAACACGAGGCCGCTGATCCCTGAAATCTTGGTTAAAGATGATCAATTTGCCATTGTCCGCCCTAGGCAGACTTATGAAGAATTGATCGGATTAGACAAGCTTGCCCCTTGGCAATAATGCCATGATTTTGGTGGAATCGTGTTATAGTTAGAACCGATGAATTCTGAGCAGCCCGACCAACTGGACCGAAAAATCTACCTGCAACGCGCTTTGTTGTTGTGGGAAAACCTGTGGCTCCGCATTCAAAAGCCATTGATTGTAGCGGGCGTATCAATTGCCGTTATTGCATCAGGGGTGCTCGATTGGTTTCCAAAGTGGGTTGATCTCGTTGTTTTGGTTTTGCTGGCTGCTGCATTTTTATACAGCCTCAAAGATCTGTTGGGCTTGAAATCGGCCAGCCGCCTCACTGCCATGCGTCGCATGGAGCAGCACTCCACGATTAACCACCGCAGCCTCTCAAGCCGTGCTGATGATCTGGTGGCAGAGGGCAGGGA